>NZ_WWJX01000150.1 GCF_009865215.1 Streptomyces sp. SID3343
CCGGGGCGACCTGATCTCGCGGATCGGCGGCGACGTGCGGGTGGTCGCCGAGGCCGCCGCCGAGGCCGTCCCGGTCTTCGCGACCGCGTTCCTGGCCATCGCGCTGACCCTGGTCGGCCTGGGCGCCCTCGACTGGCGCTTCGCCGTCGCGGCCGCGGTGGCCGCGCCCATCCAGATCGGCGCGCTGCGCTGGTACCTGCGGCGGTCCGCGCCGGTGTACCGGGCCGAGCGGATCGCCGAGGGCGAGCGCACGCAATGCCTCCTCGACGCCCTCGGCGCCGTCGACACGGTCACCGCGATGCGTCTGGGCCCCACCCACCTCGACGCCGTCGCGAGCCGCTCGACGGCTGCGGTCGAACTCGGCCTGCGGGCCACCCGCCTGCGCGGACGTTTCCTCGGCCGGCTCAACATCGCCGAACTCGTCGGCCTCGCCGCGGTGCTCGCCGTCGGATTCCACCTCGTCCGCTCGGGCTCGGTCTCGGTGGGCGAGGCGACGGCCGCCGCGCTGTTCTTCCAACGCCTGTTCGACCCGGTCGGCGCGCTGCTCGGGGTCTTCGACGTGCTCCAGGAGGCGGGCGCGGGCCTGGCCCGCCTCGTGGGGGTCACCCTGGTGCCACAGGTGCCGGAACCCACCGACGCACCGCATCCGGGCGACGCGTCCGTCGAGGTCGACCACGTCTCGTTCGCCTACCCGGGCGGCCCCGACGTGCTGACCGGGCTCGACCTTCGGATCGCGCCCGGCGAGCGGGTCGCCCTGGTCGGCACGACCGGCGCGGGCAAGTCGACCGCAGCCGGCCTCGTCGCCGGCGTGCTGGCACCGCACGCCGGCACGGTCCGGATCGGCGGCGTCCCCGTGTCGGAGTTGAGCCGGACCGCGACCCGGCGCGAGATCGCGCTCGTCACGCAGGAGGTACACGTCTTCGCCGGCACCGTCGCGGACGACCTGCGCCTGGCCCGTCCCGACGCCGACGACGCGGCGGTGCGGCGAGCGCTCGTGGCGGTCGGCGCCGACACGTGGGTCGACGCGCTGCCCGAGGGGTCGGACACCAGGGTCGGGGCGGCCGGCCATCCGCTGAGCGCGTCGAGGGCGCAGCAACTCGCGCTGGCCCGCGTCCTGCTGCTCGACCCGCCGATCGTCGTCCTGGACGAGGCCACCGCGGAGGCGGGCAGCGCCGGCGCGCGCACCCTGGAGGCCGCTGCGGCGGCAGTGCTCGACGGCCGCACCGCGATCGTGGTCGCCCACCGCCTGCATCAGGCCGCGACCGCGGACCGGGTGGTCGTCCTGGACCGGGGCCGCGTGGTCGAACACGGCCGCCCCGACGACCTGTTGGCGGCGGGCGGTCGCTACGCGCTGCTGTGGCGGGCCTGGTCGACGGGACGAGCGGGCGATGCGGCGGCCGATCAGGCCCCGACCGGCCACCGGGCGGCGTCGACGTCGGATCCGAGGCCGACATAGTGGCCGGGGGTGCGGCCGGTGACCCGACGAAAGACGGCCACGAACGCGCTGGGGCTGTCGTAGCCGACCCGACGACCGACCACCGACACCGGCAACCCCGCCGCCAGGTAGGTCAGCGCGGCCCGCATCCGGGTCTGGATGCGCCACTGGACGAAGCTCATCCCGGTGTCCGCGGTGAACACCCTGGTGAGGGTGCGCGCGCTGCACCCCGAGAGCCGCGCGAACTCGGCCAGTCCACGCGGGTCGGCCGGGTGCGCGACCAGCGCGCGGGCAACGACCAGCGCCCGCGCATCGGTGGGCATCGGCACGTCGACGGCGGCGACCTCGAGGGGCTGGAGCATGTCGAACGCGACGTGCTCGGCCCGCGATCGTGCGGCGAGCGGCATGTCGTAGCGCCGCATGTACAACAGGACTTCGCGCAGCGCGCCGTACATCGGAACCAGACCCGGGAGGTCCCACGCCCCCGGGTGCGTGCGCGCGGGAACGAAGACGTCGGTACGGAAGTACGTCGCGTGGAATTCGCTGCCCGGCCCGGTCGTCACCTCGTGCAGCGCGCCGGCCGGCAGCCACAGCCCCACGGTGGGCGGGACCGTCCACGACACGCCGTCGACCACGGCGGTGACCGACCCCACGACCCCCCACAGCAACTCGTGGTCGAGGTGGCGATGCGGCTCCCAGGTATGGCCGGCCGGGCGTGCCTCACGGCCGAGCCGCGACGTGGTGACGGCATACGGCGGTTCGACCTCGCGACTCCCGCGGCCCGGCTCCGTGACCTGATGCACGCGCAGCACTATACCGAGCTGCTTAGGGTGACCTAAGCTCGGTCACCGAACCTCGCTTCGGCGAGCATCGTCGCGGCGCGATCGGGCCTGCCCGCCGCCCCCGCGGGTGCCTCGGACAACCGCTCGCGCGCCCGCGAGAACTCGGGCCCGCTTCGACGGGCTACCGTTGAAAGCAATATGACAACCAAAACGTCCAAGGGCACCAGGCCCGAACCGCTCGGCGCCCGCTTGGACGCCATCGCCAAGACCGCCTCCCGCAGCAGGTTCCAGCTGTCCGGCCGGGAACGCACCCTCGCCGAAACGCTGGGCGAAACGGGCCTGCGTTGGTACACCTACGACCGGGTCGCCCGGCGTATCGGCCCGGCGAAGCCCGCCAAGGACGGCAAGCAGACCCCCTACCGCGGGCACCCGGTGTTCGTGGCCCAGCACGCCACGGGCACGTGCTGCCGCGACTGCCTGGAGGAACTGCACGGCATCGCGAAGGGCAACCAGCTCGACAAGGCCGAGCTCAACTACGTCGTCAACGTGATCTGCCTGTGGCTGACCCGCGAGATCGGGCCGGTCGCGAAGCCGGTGGGCCGCGGCAAGCGAGTACCTCGCTCCGCGATGCCGGCCGTTCCCGAGAAGCCCGCCCGCCCGGGGCAGTCGGCCCGCTCCGCGCGAGCGATGCGCGCTCGGGCCCAGGGCTGAGACAGCGGGTCGAGATCGCACTGCGACCCGTCCGGCGGTCGGGCGAGGGCGCGCCCGGCCGCAGCGATGCAGGGGGCTGCGAGTCGATCGATTCCCGCCCGCCGCCGGGCCGGTCGTCGAGCGTTGTCATCCGCGGACGGCACCGCTCACCGGCTCGTGCCGGGTGCCCGTGCGCGGGCTGATGGACAGCAGTTCGCCCGGCTCCGCCACCGTCAACCGGTGCCAGCGGCCCTGCGGGACGAGGTAGCACGCGCCCGGCGTCAGGGTCGCGGCCGGCTCGGCCGCGTCGGTGTCGTCGCGCAGGTGGATGTGGAAGACGCCGGAGAGCGCGTACAGCACTTCGTCGCCACCGAAGTGGCATTCCCACACGTCGGCGTGCACCGCCTTGTCGCTGTCGGCGCGAAACGCGCCCATCGTCCACAGTCCGGCGTCGTCGGGGCCCGGCCGCTTGGTGCTCGCGTCGATCGCGCCACCCTCCCTGAGCTGGACGAAAGCGCCGAGCAGGGCGAAGGGGGTGGTTGCGTCAGTGGTCATCGGAGGGCTCCCGACAGGTCGTTTACGGATGCGCCGGACGACTTTCCGAACACGTTCGGAAAGTAACATCCGGCCTGCTGGACTGTCGAGCCGCAGCCCGCGCGGCCGACCCCCGGGCGCGGTTCGCCTCGGCCGAGGGAAGCCGCCATGATGGGGCGATGTCACCCCCCGCCGCCGAACCAAGCGGTCGCACCGGCCGCCCACCGCGCACGTCCCGCGCGCAGATCATGGCGGCGGCCGGACGGCTCATCGATCGCGACGGCTGGCAAAAACTGACCATGCGGCGGCTGGCCGCGGAGGCCGGCACCTCGCCGACGACGCTGTATCACCACATCCGCGACAAGGAAGACCTGCTGACGCGGCTGCTCGACGACCACGCCGACAGCACCCCGCGCCCCGATCTACCGCGCGATCCGCGCGAGCGCATCGCCGCCGCCGCGACCGCGATCCACGACTCACTGGCCACGTGGCCGTGGATCGTCGAGATCCTCACCGCCGACGATCTCACCGGAGACTCGGCGCTGTGGATGGTCGAGACGATCGTGGCCGGCGCCGTGGACTGCGGGTGCACCCCCGAACAGGCCGTACACGTGTACCGCGGCATCTGGTACTACACCGTGGGCGAGATCGTGGTCCGCACCAACGCCGCGCGCCGGCGCGCCGAATCCGAGCGTCCCGCGCATCGCGACACCCGGTTCCGCTCGCTCGACCCCGCCGAACTGCCGCACCTGGCCGCGTTGGGCGAACGCTGGCCCGAGCTGACCGCCCGGGACACCTACGCGTCGGGCCTGCGCGCGTTGATCGACGGCCTGCTCCCGCACCACCCGTGAACAGCACCACTCTTGACCGCAGCCGCGCGGCCCGACCGGTCGCGGTGCCCGGAAACCACCGAGTCGATGGCGGCCGGGCTCGCGCGCCCGTACCGTCGCAGGCATGTCGATTCCACCCTTCACCTCGCCCGTCTCGCTCGACCTGACCGGCCGCGCCGCCCTGGTCACGGGTGCCGGCAGCGGTATCGGCCGCGCGTGCGCGCTACGCCTGGCCGCCGCCGGCGCACACGTGCACATCCTCGACCGCGACGCCGAGTCGGCCCGATCGACCGCGAAGGAGTGCGACGGCACCGCCCACGTGGTCGACCTGGCCGACAGCGACGCCCTCGAACAGGCCCTGACCCGCGGCGACATCGTGCCCGACATCGTGGTCAACAACGCCGGCGTCCAAGTCGTCGCCCCGATCCCCGAATTCGACCCCGACGACTTCCGCCGGATCATGGCGGTCATGGTCGAGGCGCCGTTTCGCATCCTGCGCCGCGCCCTGCCGCACATGTACGCGAACGCGTGGGGCCGGGTGGTCAACATCTCGTCGGTGCACGGGGTTCGGGCGTCGCCGTTCAAGTCGGCGTACGTCGCGGCCAAACACGCGCTCGAAGGTCTGTCGAAGGTGACCGCCTTGGAGGGCGCGCCGCACGGGGTCACCTCCAACTGCGTCGACCCCGCCTACGTGCGCACCCCGCTGATGGAGAATCAGATCAGCGACCAGGCCGCCCTGCACGGGCTTTCCCCCGACGCCGTCGTACGCGACGTCATGTTGGAACGCACCGCGATCAAACGCCTGATCGAACCGGCCGAGGTCGCCGAGTTCGCACTGTTCCTGTGCACCGACGCGGCCTCCTTCATCAGCGGCGCGTCGCTGCCGATGGACGGCGCGTGGACGGCCCGCTGACCGAGTCGGGCGACAAAATGTGGCCCGCGACGGGAATCAGCAGTGCCGTGACGTTGTCGTGCCCGCCCGCGTCGAGGGCATGCTCCACCAACGCCCGCGCGTCCGCCACCAGGTCGACCCGACGCCGCGCGCCGGCGACGATCGAGCACGGCCCGCAGCGCGTCGGCATCGGGCAGGTAGCGCGAGAGCCCGTCCGTACCCGGAAGCAGCCGACCCGGGCCGGACGGGCGACAACTGCGCCCCTGCGGCGCCGGTTCGTCGGCATCGGCCCCCAACCACGCGGACAGTGCGCCGTGTTCACCCGCGTCGTCCTCGGTCAGCGCCACCCCCGGCCCGTCGTCCGGCAACCGATAGGCGCGGCTGTCGCCGATCCACGAAGTCCAGACACCGTCGGGGCCGGCGATGCCCGCGACATACGTACAGGCCGGCGCGGCGTCCACCGACGCGGCCAGGCCCGCGACCCGCGCGGCTCGCTCCGCCCGGGGTTCGGTCATCAACGCGGAACCCTGCCAGAGCCCTCCCCCGGCGGGAATCCCTCGGCGGGCATCCCCCGCAGGAACCCCTCGGCGAGGGCCCTTCGGTGAGGCCCCTCGGCGCAAGCGCGAGGGCAAGGCGTAGGTTGGGCCGATGACTTCCGTCCTTGTCCTCGGCATCGATCCGCACGCCGTACCCGGCCTCGACGGACCTGCCATCTCCGCCGCCCTCGACGGTGAGATGGCCCGCTTCCGCGCACAGGGCATCGAAGTGTCGACGACGATGGTCGCCCTCGACGATTCGGCCGAGCCCGAGATCATCGCGGCGTTGACCGAGCGTGCGTGGGACGTCGTGGTCGTCGGCGGCGGGATTCGCAAGCCGGCGCCGCTGCTGACCTTCTTCGAGCAGGTCGTGAACCTGATCCGACAACACGCGCCTCAGGCCGCGATCGCGTTCAACACCAGCGTGGCCGACAGCGTCGAATCGGCCCAACGCGTCCTCTGACCGCGCCCCGCGGGGTCGCCCCGGCGAACGGCACCTCTCCGAAACGCGAAGAATGGGCCAACTCCGGTCGACACCGGATGGGCGGGTCGTCGGTCCGATCGGCGCCCGTGAACAATGGCGGTATGACGTTGCCGAGCACTCCCCCCTCCCGCGGCGATCTGATCCGACACCTGGAGGCGACCCGCATCGCCGGCCAGGTCGCCACGCCACGCGAGATCAACCTCCGTCACTACCGCGAGCTGAGCCGCAAGAACCCGCGCCACTGGTTCGGTCTGGACTTCGGTGAGCGGTGGTTGGACGAAGCCGACGTCCTCGCCGTGATGGTCAAGCGCGCCGGCGTCGGCGCCGACCCCACGCACGTCGCCGGCCAGGACACGATCGACCCGGAACTGACCGTCCGCGGCCTGGACCGCATGGCCGCCGTACTGCGCGACGCCGCCGCCCGCCGGTCGCGCGTCCTGGTCGCCACCGGGCACCCCGGCGGCCTGCTCGACGTGCATCGCGCCCTCGCCGAGGCGCTGCGCGCGGCCGGCGCCGAGATCGTCGACATCCCCAG
>NZ_WWJX01001463.1 GCF_009865215.1 Streptomyces sp. SID3343
CCTGGAAGCCGCCTTCGCGGACCGGGGCCGCGCCCACATCCTGGCGCTGCCGGACCGCCGGGGTTAGGCGGTTCGACGGTCGTCGTGAGGCACGAAGACGGCGGTGGAGTCGTCGACGCCGAAGGTGAGGTTCAGGTCGGCGTGCATGGCGCGAGTCGGACGGGTGCGTTCCGGTGCCTGCCGGTGCGTTCCGCGCGAGCGCGGTCCGAGAGCGGCGGGGCGCTGTTCGTCGGTCGCATCCGGCCGGACCGAGGGCAGGCTCGGTATGCCGCCCCCGACCCGCTCCGCTGTTCTGTGCCGGCCCGACACCGGGGCCGGCCGGTACGGCCCCTTCACCGAGACCGGCCAAAAAAGCCTGGAAGCCGCCTTCGCGGACCGGGGCCGCGCCCACATCCTGGCGCTGCCGGACCGCCGGGGTTAGGCGGTTCGACGGTCGTCGTGAGGCACGAAGACGGCGGTGGAGTCGTCGACGCCGAAGGTGAGGTTCAGGTCGGCGTGCATGGCGCGAGTCGGACGGGTGCGTTCCGGTGCCTGCCGGTGCGTTCCGCGCGAGCGCGGTCCGAGAGCGGCGGGGCGCTGTTCGTCGGTCGCATCCGGCCGGACCGAGGGCAGGCTCGGTATGCCGCCCCCGACCCGCTCCGCTGTTCTGTGCCGGCCCGACACCACGGTCGGCCCGGTCGGCCCCTTTACCGAGATCAGCCAGTGCCGCCCCCTCACCGAGATCCCCCAGGACCCCGGAAGCCGCCTGCGCCGGCCGAGGTCGCGCTCACGTCCCGGCGTTGCCGGATCGCCGGCGGACGGAGCCGGGGATGTGGCTCTCGGTTCGCTCGGGTCACGCGTCGGAGGCGGCCAGGGCCACGCCGAAGGCACCGATCACGGTGCCGGTGGTCATCTCCGGGCTGCGGCGAACACGCGGCCGACCCAGGACATCGCGCAGCCCGGAGGCGCCCAGGATGAGGTGAACCACACCATGCCCTCGATGTCGTGGACGAGGGCAAGGAGTATGCCAAAGGCCGGGCCGGAGGCGTCATCGGGGACGAGCTGCGGAATCATCGCCATGTAGAAGACGCCGACCTTGGGGTTGGTCAGCGACGTGAGTGCGCCGCGACGCCACGCGGACCACAACGTCGGGGCGGCGGCCTTCGCGGTCGGGTCGGCCGGCGCGTCGGCGGCATATCGGTTGGCCCATGCGCTGTGCACCAACCCGTAGGCCATCCACAAGAGGTAGGCGGCGCCGACGATGCGCAGCGCGGTGTACGCGGTTTGCGACGTGGTCAGCACAGCGGTCACTCCTGCTGCAGCCGCCGCGCCCCACATGAGGGTGCCGGACCCGACGCCCAGGACGGTCGGGAAGCCGTGGCGTGGACCGTGTACGAGCGTCGCGCGCAGGACCACGGCGGTGGCGGGGCCGGGGATGAGCGTCAGCAGGCCGGCAACCAAGGCGAACGAGGCTATGTGCGAGGGCGCGTCCATGGGGTCATGGCGCCGGCGAGGGGTGGAACGAGCGGCGGTAGGTGTGGGGTGGGACGCCGACGGAGCGGGTGAAGTGCTGACGCATCGTCACGGCGGAGCCGAAGCCGCAGCGGTCGGCGATGGTGTCCAGGCCCAAGTCGGTGCGTTCCAGCAGTCGTTGGGCCGCCGCGATGCGTTGGCCCAAGAGCCAGCGCAGCGGGGGCGCGCCGGACTCGGCGGCGAAACGGCGGACGAACGTGCGCTCCGACATGCCGGCCCACGCCGCGAGATCGGCGACCGTGTGTGGTCGGTCCAACTCGCGCAGGGCGCGCTCGCGTACGGCCGCGAGCGCGTCGCCGTCGCGGTCGAGGGGACGGGTCGGGCCCGTGATGAACTGCGCCTGGCCACCGGTGCGAAATGGCGCGGTGACCATCGTGCGGGCGACCGCCGCGGCGACGTCGGCGCCGTGGGCGAGCCGGACCAGGTGCAGGCACAGGTCGATACCGGCTGCGGCTCCTGCCGAGGTCCAGACCCGGTCCGCGCCCACGAACAGCGCGCCCGGCTCCACGGCGGCGTTCGGGAACCGGCGCGCGAGGTCGTCGGCCAGGCCCCAGTGCGTCACGGCCGGCCGCCC
>NZ_WWJX01001464.1 GCF_009865215.1 Streptomyces sp. SID3343
TGTCGGTCCCTGCTACGAGCCGGACTCGTCGACCGCTTCCGGGTCGTGATGTTCCCGGTGATCACCGGGGCCACCGGCGAGGAACGCATCTACGACGGCTATCCGGACGTTGCCCTCGAGATGATCGGGCACCGCACCTTCGACGGCCGCATCCAGCTGGTCGAGTACAAGCCTCGCGTGCTCGAACACCCGCCGCTCGGCGTTCCTGGGTGACGTTGCCCGTTCGCCGGTCCGGACGGCACCAGGCCGGCGCCGGCGGGTGCGGAGCGGTCCCCGCCGGGGTTGGCTGCCCACTCTCGGTGCGGGTGGCGCGGCGGCGCAGGCCAGGGAACGTGTGCGGGGCGACGGAGTCGACGAAGGTCACGGCCGACAGGTCCGGGTCCGGGTCCGGGCCCGGGTCCAGGACCAGGTCCAGGACGCGGCCCGCGGGGGTCGCCACGGTCCTGTCGTGGTCCGCGGTGACGTCGATGTCAGGGTGGGCCGGCGATCCCACAGGAGCGAGTGAAGTGGACACCGCCACCATCGGTCGCGCCGCGCTGCGGTGATGTGGCGCTCCCGGCCCGGTCGTGCCCGGCCGGGGCACGGTGGGTGGGAGGGACGAGGGACGAGTCCGAGTCGATGTGTGGGGAAGTCCCTGTGGCGGTGCGATCGTGTGAGTGCGACGTTGGTCGTACGGATGTGCGACTCGGGCGGGGGAATCGTGGGAAGGCTTCGATGGTGGGTCGTGCCCGTCGCGTTGGCGGGCGTGGTGCTGTTGTCGGGGTGCGGCGGAGACGACGACGAACGCGGCGAGGGTGACGCTCCGGTGGCGAACCTGCACGGCGACGACACCCCGGCCCAGGTGTTCAACATGCCGGACGGCTTCGGGAATCTCGCGACCAAGTGCGTCGGCCACGGATTTCGCGCCTACGTGACCACCAACGCGAGCGGCCCCTCCAACGTGCAGGTCGTTCCCGACAGCATGTGTACGGGCTGAGCGCGATGCGGCGCGCGTTGATCGTGGTGACGTGTGTGGCTCTCGGCGCCCTCTCCGGTTGTTCGCAGGAGTACTACGACGAGCGCGGCAAGGCCGATGGCCCGGTGCTCGACGGTCGGGGCGAGGACAGCCCCGCAGAGGTGTTCAACATGCCGGACGGCTTCGGGAATCTCGCGACCAAGTGCGTCGGGCCCGGCAAACGCGCTTACGCGACGACCAAGGGTTCCGTGTCGAGCGGAGACGACGACGACATCGTGATCATCCCCGCCAACGCGGTGATCGTCGACGATCCGGCCTGCGCGGGACGCTGAGCCGGGCACGCGTCACGACTGCCGACTGCCGACTGCCCTGGTGGATCGGCGTGGACCGTGTCCGGCTTCATCTCCGAGGCGGCGAGCGGGATTACCGGTCGTGCCGCACGGACCCGGCGCAGCCCAAGCCCTCGACGACGGCCGGTTCCCGCCTCGGTGCGGACGGGCCCTGTCGAATCGGCGTCCTACTCGACGCAGGACGCAGGACGCAGGACGCAGGACGCCGGCCCCAGCGCCGCAACGCCGCCGCCGTCCGCGAGGCGTGACGGGCTCTGCCGAGTCGTCCGGCTCGCGGGCCGCCGCCGAAGTCACGGTGACGGCGGCACCGGGGGTATGTCCCGGCTCACGCGCGCCGCCCGTTCGCGAACTCCACGATCTTCTCGCAGATCGGCTCGGGCGATTCCAGCGTCGGGAAGTGTGTCTCGCCGCCGAGTCGTGTCGAGGCGAACCAGTCGTGCTCGGCCGCGAACTCCCGCTGGGCCTCGTGGTAGGCCTCGACGGTGGGCTGCGAGTACAGGTGCACGATCGGCCGGTGCTCGGCGAGGGCCGTCATGCGTTCGAGGGGCGAGCCGAAGCGCGCGTAGGCGGACTCGATGACACGACACGAACGCGCCCACATCTCGTACTCGAAGGCGCCCATCTCGTCGTCGAGGTGGGTGGCGACCGGCGGGCAGTCGGCCGTCGCGAGCCACTGGTCGAACAGGCCTTGGCGGCCCTCGCGCCAGGTCCGGGGGTGGTAGCCGGCTTGGAGGCTGGTGACGAACTCGGCGGGTGCCCGGGTCATCAGCCAGTCCACGACGACGACCCGCGGCACTCGTGCGAGGCCCAGCCGGTCGGCGATCTCCAGGTTGGCCCAGCCGCCGTGCGAGGTGGAGACGGGAACGAACCGCTCGACGCCGAGGTGGTCGAGCAGCGCGATCGCGTCGTCGGCCTGCTCGGCGTAGCCGAAGTCCCCCATCTCGGACCGGTCCGCACCGTGGCCGCGCCAGTCCATGCGGATCACCCGGCGGTCCTTCGACAACGGCTCGACGACGCGGTCGAACAGCCGGTGGTCCTGACACCAGCCGGTCAGCAGCAGGAACGGCGGGCGCTCGTGGGCGTCCTCCGGGCCCGGGGTGACGTCGTAGTCGATGGCGTGGCCGTGAAGCTCGACGGTCCGCATTGCTGGGTACTCCCTCGTGTGCTGTGGCGGTGGTGTCCATGCGCACGCACCGCGGATCGTTCGCGGCGCGATGCGGAGTCGGCCGGCCCTTGGCGCCGCCGTACCGATTCGGCCGCATCCGGTCGAGAAAACGGTGGGCGCGGCTTTTTCATCGAAGCCACCCGCACCCACCGAGTGTCCTCGGTGACCCCGAAGGTGGTTCACCGACGTGGTCCAGGACGCCCTGTGGCTCATCGGCGTGCTCCTCCGAAGGCGTCGAAGCCGGCGCCGTCGGCTGCTCTTTCCCCCTGCGGTCACGGCAGCGTCGCAACGGCAGACTGGCCGCCCGAGGGGATGCCGAGCAAATACCGTTTCGCCTTTCCGCCATAGCCGAACGGACATGTCCGGGTACCCCGCCACCGTATAGCGTTCCGGGTATGGACCGGCCGACAAACGGCATTGGTTCGTGCCGTCGCGAGTGAACCACCATGTACCGGGCGGGGGTAACGAGGTCACGGCAGGCTCGGAGGACGACAAGGGGCCGTCAAGGGACCGTCAAGGGACCTTCAACGTCTCGCCAGGCGCGCGACCACGGCGTCCCACGCTCCCCGTCGCCCGTTCCCGGCGGGCGCCGCCCCCCGCCCGCCACGTATCCCTTTCTCCGGTCCCAGGGCCCGAGCCATGGAGGAATCCTTTGAGCACCAAGCGCACCGTCGTCACCGGCGGCCACGTCGTCACCATGGACCCGAGCCAGGGCGAACTGCCCAACGGGGCCGTGCTGATCGAGGACGGCGCGATCACCGCGGTCGCCGCGGACGCCGAGCAGTTCGCGGGCGTGGACGCCGAGATCGTGGACGCGACGGGCGGCATCGTGCTGCCGGGGATGGTGGACAGCCACCGGCACACGTGGATGGCGCTCCTGCGTGCGATATCCGCGGACCAGTCGCTGCTGCAATTCCTGGGCAACACGTTCTACGGCATCGGCTCGCTGCTGAGCGCCGAGGATATGGCCGCCGCGACCGAGGTCGGTTCTCTGGAGGCGTTGGACAGCGGCATCACGACGTTCCTGGACTGCTGTGACTGCGTGAACTCGCCGGAGCACGCGCGAGCGAGCGTGGCGGCGTTGCGATCCTCGGGCGCGCGCACGGTGTACGCGTACGGCATGCAGGCCTTCGACTACAAGCCGGCCGCCTTCGCGTCGCACGCCGAGCGGCTGCGGGACGCGCGGGCGCTGCGGTCGAGCGAGTTCACCTCGGACGACCCGATGAACGCCATGGCGATGCTGTTGAGCGACTTCGGCACCCTGCCGTTCTCGGACACGGCGGCCGAGATCCGGCTGTCGACGGAGTTGGACATCCTGGTCGCTTCCCACACGGGGGCCGCGACGACTTCGATACTGCTGCGTGGACTGCGCGAACTTCACGACCACCAACTGCTGCGCCCGGGGCACCTGCACATTCACTGTCCGGCGCTGAGCACGCCGGAATGGCGGCTTCTCGCCGACACCGGGGCCAAGGTCAGCATCGCGCCGGAGACCGAGTTGCAGATGGGCATGGGCTTCCCGCCGTTTCGGGCCGCGATCGAGCACGGCATTCTGCCCGGTATCAGCACCGACACGGTCGCATGCGGCTCGGGTGACCTGTTCGCGCAGATGCGGCTGGGTCTGCAGACGCAGCGCGCCCTCGACAACGACCGGGTGCACCGCACCGGAACGATGCCGGGTACGGTCGAGTTGAGCGTGCACGACGCGCTGACCTGGGCGACCCGCGGCTCGGCCGAGGCGATGGGCCTGGGCGACCGGATCGGTTCGCTCACGGTGGGCAAGCGCGCGGACGTGATCGTGGTCAAGCCTCGGTGGAACGTGGTGCCGCCGAGCCACATGGCGGGCACGGTCGTACTCCAATCCAGCGCGGCGGACGTGGACACCGTCATCGTGGACGGCGAGATGCGCAAGCGCGACGGCCGACTGGTGGGCGTGGACCTGGCGGGGGTGCGCTCGCGCGCGACCGCGGCGCTGGAGCGGCTGCGGACGAAGGCCGCGGCGCTGCCCACGCACGACGCGAACGCGTGCCTGGGCTGGTTCGCTCACGCCGAGCGCATGGCGACGGCGAACTTCGGGGCGGCGTACCCCGTCGAGCGTTGAGCGGCGGTCCGTATCGAGGAGGGTCGGTTCCGTCCGGCGGCGTCGCCTTGCACGGGGTCGTTCGTGCTCGCCCTCGACGCCCGCCGTGTGACTACCCGACGGTCGCAATCGCCCACCACCGCAAGGATGTACTCCGGCGGGCTCATCGCTCGCGGACGGACCAGGTCTGTTTGCCGGCCCAGTCGGCGAACGTGGTCCAGCCGATGTCGGGAAAGTCCGCCCGCAGGGCGGGGATGTCGACGGAGTATCCGGTCTCGGTCAGGAACGTGAACATCGCGCCCATGTCCGCGTTGGCGGCACGCACTCTCGCCAGGGGCACCGGCGCGTATTCCACGGGTGTACCCGCCGCGCTGATCGCCGCCGCCATCCGGCGGGGCGTGGGCGCGTCGCCGGCCACCTCGACCCGGTGACCGATCCACCGACCCGGGTCGGCCGGTACCGCCGCCACGAGGGCGCCCAGATCGCGGCGGGCCACCTGTTGCAAGGGGGTCTCGGCGGGCAGGGCGAGCTCCGGCGCGCCGCGCGCGATGACGGCGCCGCCGAGCGCGTTGTCGTAGAAGTAGGCCGGGGCCACCACCGTCGCCGGCCGGCCGGTGCTCGCGAGCAACTCCTCGACCCGGGCCTTGCTCTCGAAGTGGGGGATGCCGGTGTGTCGGTCGGCCGACGCCATGGACGCCAGAACCAGGTGCGGCCCCCTCGCGGTCTCGGCGGCCTCCAGCATCGCCCGGCCCTGCGCGACCTCGGCCTGCGGCCCCGCCTCGAACGGCGTGGTCACCGCGAACACCCCCGTTACGCCCGCCGGAGCGCCCGTGCGGCGGCGGGCGTGTGCCGGGAGGGCCTTCGTTCACCGGCGCGCGATCAACACGACAGGTCGGGCGGGAGACGTTTGGGTGGCCGGGCGTACACCCCCAACCATCAGGGAGTTCGTGTCGGCGAGTATCGAAGTGAGCGACAACGAGGGGCTGTTGGGCAACGCCAGGCTGCGGAATCTCCTCCCGTTGTGGGCCACGCCGTATGAGGTGCCGTCGTCGTCGGTACCCACCGCGGCGACGCCGTGCGGGGAAGCGGTGACGGCGACGAGTGGGCCTGTGCCCGACGGCAGGTTCACCTGTCGCCACGCGGACCCGTCATAGCCCAGGGCCGCTCCCTCCCTGGCGCCGTCGGTGACGCGCTTGCGTGATCCGACCGCCACCAGTTTGCCGCCACGTTCGGTCAGGCTGAGCAATTCGCCCTGCGTGCCGCCGTACGATGGTGTGGCCACGCGCGTCCACACGAGACCGTCGAAGTGCATGATCACGGGTTGGCTGTCGTCGTCGGTTCGGCCCACCGCCCAGACGTCGTCGGTCGCGGTTGTCCGGACGTCGGCCAGGGACCAACTCGACGCGACCCGAGGCAGCGTCGACGCCCGCCAGGCCGTGCCGTCCCAATGCCGGACCAGGGGCTCGCTGTGGGAGATCTGTTCGCTCTCCCCGGTCTCGGGGTCCGTGACGACCCGGTCCAGGATCTGGACCCAGCCCACGGCCCACGCGTCGTCCGGGGTGAGCGCGTCGACCTGCAGGAGGCCGCCCCCGAGCGTGTTCGCCGGCACGGGCGCGACCGAGACCTGCCACGAGCCCGCAGCCAGGCGCTGGGTCAGCACACCGCCGAGGCCCCGGTCGTAGTCGCCCACCAAGACCGCGCTCGTGGCCGACGTCGCGTCGACGTCGTTCAAGCGCGACCGTGTCGTCGTCCCCTGCGCGAGCGGTACGCGATGCCACGCTCTGCCCTGGGCGTCGGCCGTGTACAGGACCGGTTCGAAGCGAGTCGCCTTACCCTCCCGGATGATCCGGGTACCGCCCGACCAGGTGGTGGCGGCGTCGGGATGAATCAGGCTGTCGACGACGACGCCCTCATCGGGAAGAACCGCCTCCGTCCACCGCAGCACCGGCGCGGATGCCGAGCCGGCGGCCTGCGCCGGCGACACCGTGAGGAGACCGGCTACCAGAGCCGACAGGCTTGCGGTGAACGCGACAGCGGCGCGGTTGCGAGGATGTCGGAGCATTGACCGTGCTTTCGATCGAGCGAGTTCCGTCATAGAGGCAGACCACTCGGGGGTGTCCGCGCGTTGCACTTTTTCGGTTCGCGGCAAACGGACCCGGCACATGAGCCCGAGGGCGCCGCGCCCGAACCCGGACGGCAGGGAACGGGCACCGGCACCGGCACATCGACGCGTGGCGGAAGATCCTTCGGGACTCGATCGTCGAACCGGACGCCACCGCGCAGGCCGTCGGATGGTCACGCCAACACGGGTCGACACCGCGCCGCGCCTCGGCGGCGTCACCCCGGCGGGGGACCCGATGCTCCGGGTGCTTGCCGCGCTCGTCGCCGAACTCGGTCGCAACAACAACGCGACCGGCCTGACGACCGAGACCCTGACCGAAGTCGGGCACACCGCCTACGAATTGCCGATGTCCACTCTTCGCACGTCCATGGTCGCCGACACACGAGCCGGCGACGTGCACCTGTCGCGCACCGCGCAACTGTCACGCATGCGGGTGTTCATCCGCCGACACCTGGCCGACCCCGCCCTGTCCCCGCGCATGCTCGCGGACGCCTTCGGCGTCTCGACCCGCTATGTCGAACTCGTCTTCCGCCGAGCCCGATTTCTCTCCCGCGCGGTCCATTCGTGACGCCCGGCTCGGTGAGGCGGGGCGTATGCTCGCCGACCCTCGGCAACGACACCGGTCGATCGCCTCGGTCGCCCACTCCGTCGGAATCGGGAATCCCGACGTCCTGCCCCGGGCTTACCGCAACCGGTACGGAACCACCCCGAGCGAGTACCGACACGATCACGCCGCCGAGGCCGGGTGACTCCCACTCGGAGCTCCGTGCCCTCACCGAACTCCTGGGCCCCGCCACGACCCGCGGGCTTGGACCGGCCGGTTCCACCGGTTTGTGCCCGACGAGGGAGCGAGTGGCGGGCCGCTGACGGGAGATCGGGTAGGGCTGCCGCTGTTCCGGCGCCACGGTCTCCGACGCGCCCCCGGCCCTCCGGGCCCGTTTCGTTCACGTTTGTCGTGGTCGGAGGAGGGGTGCCGCGCAGGCCGCGATCACGCACAGGGCCACGGGCAGCAGGAAGGTGACGTTCAAGGGGGCGAGGCGGGTGAGCGGCCCGATGACGGCCGGGCCCGCCAGCATGCCGAGGTAGCCGAGGCCCACGACTCGCGCGACGTTGGCACCCGCCGCACGTGGGTCGGCGTGGCCGGCGGCGCTGAACAGTTGCGGCACGCAGCCTGACAGCCCGACCCCGAATATCGCCCAGCCCGTCACGGCCGCGGCAATGGACGGGGACACCACGACCACGGCCAGTCCGGCGGCGGCCGACGACGCCCCGAACCGCACGACGGCGACCGGCCCGAACCGGGCCGTCACCCGATCCGTGAGCAGGCGGCCGATCGTCATCGCGACCGAGAAAGCCCCGTAGGCCCAAGCGGCCGACGACGCCGAGGCGTCAAGTACGTCCCGCAGGCCCAACGCGCTCCAGTCGTAGGCGACGCCCTCGCACAGCATCAGGATCATCGCGAGCGCGGCCAACGCCCAGATGCGCCGAGGCGTCCTTTCCCGAACGCCCCCCGAAACGAGTGGAGTTCCCTCCCGGTTTTCGCGACCCAGCAGAGCGGGCACGCAGAGCGCTGCCACCAGCAGGCCCACCACGGCCGTGCCGGTGAAGGTGGCCACGGTCGGCCATCCCCATCCGATGGCCCGGGCGGCGACCAGTGCGGCGAGGACGCCGCCGATCGAAAACCCGGCGTGGAACCCCGACATGACGGGCCGGTTGTAGGCGCGCTCGACCTGGACGGCGTGGGTGTTCATGCTGACGTTGAGGCATCCGTTGGCGAAGCCGAGCGTCAGCAGCGCGACCCCCAGGGTCCAGGCGTTCACGGCCAATCCCGGCAGGACCAGTGCCGCGCTGCACAGCGCGGCACTCACGGGTACGACCACCCGGGCGCCGAGCCGGTCGGCAAGTGGGCCGGCCACCTGCATGCCGGTGAACGAACCCACGCCCAAGACGAGCAACAACCACCCGAAGACGGCGTGTCCGACACCGACCCGGTGCTCGACGGCCGGAATGTTGACGATCCAGGTGCCCAGAACGAAACCGTTGAGGATGAAGACGGCACATGTCGCCGCCCGTGCAACCTGCGGAGATCCAGTCATCAGCAGAAATTAACAGGATGCGCCGGCGTTGCCCCTCGCCGAACGGTCGCAATCGAGACAAGGCCGAAGGCCGTGCACCCGAAGGACCTGCGCGTCACCCCCCGAACTCGGAACTCGTTGCCGCCGTTTCGGAGTTGCGTCACCACTGCGTTTCGATACCGCCGCGCTCCCGGCTCGATGCGCTCGTGCGCTGGATCCGAACGAAGACCACCAGCGCGACCACGCCGGCGCTGGCCGTTCCCAGGACGCCGGCGACCAAGGTCACCACCGCGGGTCCGCGGCGTAGGCCGTACGTCCCCGTGACGGAGGGTGCCTTTGTATCTCGGACGTGCGCGCGGTTCGGACCACAGGTCAGGGCGCCGACGATCTCAACCCCCGAGGCGGAGGCGCAGGAGCGCGAATTCACAGCGGCGGGCCCGGGCCGCCATCACGAGGCCGTCCGGCGGAACCATCCGGCGGCCGGGGCCCGTGGTGGCGACTCGTCCGGCCCGCACGACCGTGCGCAGTACCTCGGTGGCGGTCGCGGGGCCGGCCCGGGCGGGTCAGTCGCGGCGCCGGGTCCATCGTGTGGCCTGATCGTCGCGTTCGCCGGGATCGCGGCCGTCAGCACCCCCGGCCGTTACGACCGTGGCGGCGTCCGCGTGTGCCGCTTGCGTTCCTCGGTGTAGGTCCACCACGGTCTGGGGTCACCGCCGCCGGCTTGGTCCACCACCGAGATGAACGTGTCCAGGAGGCAGGGATCGTGACTACGACCGTCGAGGTCGCACAACCGGTCGTACATTTCGTACGGGTCGCATCCCACGAGGTCACTCGGTCGCGTCACGCCCACCCGGGCCAGGTGGCGGACGACGGCCGGACCGACGTTGGCCATCGCCGCCAGTTCCGTTCGGCCGTTCGCCATTTTGTCAGCCTCTTTCGTTGATCGGCGGGTTCTCCGGTACGGCGTCACAGGGTCGGCCCCGTCCGTGGCGGGACGTCTCGTCGGCCCGACGACCGGCTTTCTCAACCTCGGTGCCGCGACCCGGGTCACCGATCGTTCCTGCGGGTGTCTCCCGGGTGGTCTGCGGGAGGAGTGAAGGTGTAGCCGTCGGGGTGGACGGCACCCATGTCGTCGAGTATGTCCGCCAACCCGGTGAGCTGTTCGAGAGCACCGGTGCACGGGAACAGAATCACGTCGTCACAGCCGGCGGCGGACAGCCGCCCGAGTTCGTCGTGCACCTGCTGCCCGGTGGTCAGCGTGTCCGCCCGTACGGACGGGAGGTATTCCGGTCCGTAGTAGTGGGCGAGGTAGTGGTCGGCGTCGTCTTCCGCGTCCTTGCCGAGACAGAAGTAGCGTTCCACGACCACGCGTGGCTCGCCTTCGCGGCTCGCGGCCCGCCACTCCCGGCGTATGGCGTCGGCTCCCTCGGTCAGGGTGGCCCATCCGAACGACGGGGCCACCCAGCCCTGGGCGCGCGTCGCGACGCGCTTGTGGGCGGCCGGCACCAGCCCGCCGAGCAGCAGTCCCGGGCGTCCCTGCGGCAGCGCGGGCATCGGCCCCGAGGCTCCCGAGTACTCACCGGCCCACACCTGACGCATGGTCGTCAGGGTCGATTCCATGGCAGCCCCGCGGCCCCGGAGCGAAACTTCGCCGGCCGCGTAGTCCTCGGGCCAGCCACCCAGCGCCACCCCCACGGTCAACCGGCCGCCGGAAAGAAGTTCGACCGAGGCGATCTGCTTCGCCAGGACCACCGCGTCACGGCGATACCCGATGTTCAGCACCGTGGTCAGCAACTCCACTCGCTCGGTGCACACGGCCGCCGCGGCCAGCGCGATCAGCGGGTCGAGATTGTCGTAGACCAGGCGGTCGATCACGCTCACCGAGCGAAACCCGCGTTCCTCCGCTGCCGCCGCCCAACGCCCCGTCGCGTCGGCCGGGGTCCCGGGCACGGCCGAGGGCAGCCCGATACCGATTCTCATCATTGATCCTCACCGTCTCGACGAACGCGACGACTCTCCGTCCGGGCCCGTCACGTCGAAGGGCCCTGCCGCTCCCGACCATGATCGAGATTTCCCCGGAGCCCGTCTTGAACGTTTCGGACAGACATCCGAACCGGCGTCGGTGGAGGCGATGGGTGGCCTGGGCGGCGAGGAGCGCGGACACGGTGCCGAACGGCGCTGCGTCTGGTGGATCCCCGACGGGCGTGATCCACCGAACGGCGCTGCGTCCGGTGGATCACGCTCGCCGGGGATCGACCCGTGCCGCCACCCCCGAGGTGCCGGCGGCGACGCCACCGCGCACGCGTTGCTACCGGCGTCGGCGATGTGGCAGGAGTGGGAGCAGCGGTCGATGACGACGCCCCGGGGGGAGGAGCCTGGGGTGGCGGGCGTCGATGCCGTCGCCGTCGCCGTCGCCGGTCTCGCCGACGGCCACCCCGACACGCGCCGACTCACGGGTCGCCGCGGCGGAGCCGACCCACTCGGATCAGCGATCGGACCTCACGCCGGCTTTGCGCACCGCTCCGGCAGAGCCTGAAAGCGCGTCTCGGACAACCGCACAGGCAGCGTGTACGAGGCAGTACACCAGTTTTGATCATGCTCACCAGCGCCCCAGCAGCAGGGGACATCGCGGCAACGGCCGTGCTGTTCCCGCCCCGTGGCGCGAGCGGATAGCACCAGCGGCTCCAGCCTGGGATTGCTCCCATTCCCACAGCGCGGCGCGAAGTGACCAGTCCCGTCAGACAAAGCCCAAGATCCGAAACGGAACACGACTCGACCACGTCGCGCAGCTGTGAGCGGGCGGTGATGCCCAGCTTGGGGAACACCCGGCTGGGAGCAGTACGACACCACCCGCCGGGCCACCATGCACATCGACGCCGAGTGGACCCAGGTCGACGACCTCCGCAGCCAGGAGCGACAGGTCTGGGCCCGACCCCCTCGCACAGATCGCTCTGTGCGCCCTCCCGCCAAAGACACACCATGACAAGATCCGGCATCACCGCCGAGAACGCACCCACTCCGGCAGCCCCGCTGTCCCAGGGCATCCGCAAGGGCCCGATCCTGCAGGTCTTTGGGCAGCCTCCCTCCGACCCGGACAGCGGCCGAGTCCTGAGCAGATGCAGGGACGACCAGGGCCGTGGGAAATGATCCGGGTGGTCGTGGGAAACGATCTCTGGCCGGCCTCGTGTACCCGCTGGTCGGCGAGTTCCATCGGTGCCCCGTCAGACGCGCTTGGATCAGGCGCGGCGCGCAGCCCAGGCGGTGCGCTCGGTGCGCACCCCCAGATCGTCGCGCCGCAGGATGCTGTGCGGGCTCGCGGTGTCCAGGAGTTGGTCGAGCGCGGCGAGGTCATCGGTGGAAAGTGTCGCGGCGGCGGCGCTGCGGATGCGTTGCAGACTGCCGAGGGCGTACCGGCCGATCGCTTCACTGTGGGAGCCATCGATGTCCACGGCGATGGTGCGCTCACCTTCGACCGTGAATCCGGCAGCGATCAGCATCGGCCCCCAGTCGGCCCCGCGGTGGGGCACGTGCTCGACATGGAGGCGGTCGGTCGCGGCATGGCAGCGCGCTTCCAGGCCGGGCCGCCCCTCGGGGGCGCCTTCGGGCAGGAAGCGGGGAAAGCCGGCCAGTTCGACGACGGCGAACAGACCGCCGGGCGCGAGCAGATCGCGAACGTTGCGCAGTGCGCGATCGGGGTGGGCCATGTGGTGCATCGAGGCCGACGCCCATACCAGGTCCGTTGTGCCGAAGTCGGGCCAGTCGCGGTCATCGAGGTCGGCTTGCACGGTGCGTATGCGCTCCTCCAAGCCGCGGGCACACGCCTTTGCGCGCAGGTGCCGGAGGTGTTCGGCGGACGCGTCGACAGCGGTGACGTGTGCTTCGGGGAAGCGGTCGAGCAGGGCGAAGGTGCCCGCGCCCGTGCCGCAACCCAGATCCACGATCCGGCGCGCGCCGTCGTTCAGCGGCAGCCAGGCGGCGATGGAGGCGATGTGCTCGGCGAGAACTTCGGCGTCCAGGTCGAGAATCTCCGCCTGGCCGTCGGTGCTGTGCTCTTGGTGCCGGCCCTGCTGGACGTCGTGGTGGGGGGTGTTGGGGTGTACGTGGTTCATATGCGCACCGTAGGACGGGCATGCGCGTGCGGCACGGGATCTCCCTGTTTGCGCAAGATGATGCGCGCGTATGCTGCCTGCCGCGCAAGCTGCCGTCGCCGGGAAGGGCGAGCACGCGCCGTGCGGTCATTCACCGGCGCCTTGAGCATCGAGGTCGCGGGCGCCCTCGCGCTGGTGACCGCGGCGGGCGTCGCGGTCGAAAATGCCCAGGATCTCGCAGGGTCCGCCCGCGGTGCCGATCGCATGCGGCAGCATGGTGGGGAACTCGGCGGCCTGATTGGTCTCGATGCGAAAGCGGCGGTGGCCGAGCATGAGGATCGCGGTGCCGGACAGGACGACGAGCCATTCGCGTCCCGGGTGGGCGCGCATGCGCGCCGGATTCTCGGGCGGCGGCTCGGTCATGCGCTGACGCACCACGCTCATGCCGGGGTCGCCCTTGATGGACCAGCGCATCAGGCCGTGGGCGCCGTCGATCATCGGGCTGGTGACGACGTCGTCGGCGGCGGTCGCCACGAGCTGGTCCAGCGAGGTGTCCAGAGCGCGGGCGAGGGTGACCAGCTGATCCAGTGCGAGGCGGCGCTGACCGTTCTCGATCCGGCTCAATGAGGACTGGCTGAGGTTGGCGCGGTTGGCCAGTTCCTCCAGGGACCAGCCCTGGGCGACCCGCAGGGCGCGGATGCGTTTGCGTACGAGGCTGTCCAGCTCCCCGTCTTCTTGCGTCATGGGCAACATCGTATGCCTTTGATGCAAGACGGGATTGGCTTCGAGTGCAGATGGTCCCGAGCGTCTGGGACCAACCACGCACGAGGAAGGGGTGCGAGCACACGGCTGTGACGACTTCTCCGTACGCGAGCGATGCGCTGCCCGGCGAGACCGCGTTGCGCCGGGCAGCGCTGTCGATCACGACAACCAAGCGGCGGGAGCGGGCGAGCATCAGCGCATCGTTCAGCCCCGCGGCGCCACCGCCGACGACCACCGTGCCGGCGCCCGCCGAGACCATGCACGGCTTCACCGTCCCGGACGGCGCCCCGCCCGCCGAAAGGCCGATGCTCACGGGCGGGTGGTCGGGGTCGACCGCGGTCTGGTGGCCGACCAGTAGGTGGGGGTTGGCCGAAGGACCCGGCCGAACCCCATCCGGGCCGGCGCCCGCGTCACCCACCTCGCCGAGACGGCCCACGTCGGCTTCGTCTGCGCCGACCGGACCCGCGGCAGCACCGTCCTCAGACAGATCCACGCGCGAGGCTGAAGACCCCAGCCGACTCCGCCCGCCTTGGCAGGTGCGCCTTGCCCCTGCCCCGTCAGCTCCCCCGCGCGGAGTGCGCGCCGCGCCCCGCCGGCACCGCGGCGTCATGCTCCGGTCCCGCTGTCGTCGGCGCGCAGTCAGGACGCCGGGCCGTTCGGGTCGCGGCGCCGGCGCGCCGCGCTCGCATCGTCGATGGTGGCGGGGGTGGGCCCGGTCGACGTCCGCGCTGCCGTCCCGGCCTCGTGGCGGGCTTCGTGGAATCGCTCCAGGACGAGTCCGACGAGTTCGGGCGCGTCGCCCAGCGGTTCGGAGATGCCGACCACGCCGGCCGCGGTCGACGACTCGGCCGCCAGGCGAAACAACCGGCCGGGCGCGAAGCAATACGACGCGACGGCGATCCGGCGCGCTCCCGCGCGGCGCAACTGCTCCACTGCCTCACCGGGTGTCGGTGAGGCGGTCGAGGCGAAACCGGCCAGGCACGGCAATCCGAGGTCCGCACCCAACGCCGATGCCATGGCACGCACCGACGTACACGCGCCTTCGTCGCTGCTGCCCGCCGACGCCAACGCCACCGCGTCGAATTCGACGCCCAGTTCGGCGAGGCGGCGGCGCAGCGCCGTGACCAGTCGCCTGTCCGGCGCGGCGGGCGAGTCGCCCAGCACCGATGTCACGATCGGCGGCTGGGCGGGGGGATCGCACAGGGCTCGGGGCAAATCGACGCGGGCGTGAAAGGCGTGCGTCAGCAGCAACGGCACCACGACCACGGGGCCGTGTCCGGCGTCGGCCAGGGTGCGCAGCATCCGGCGGGCCGTGGGGCGGGCGTGTCGGAGGTAGGCGACCTCGACGCGGCCCGCCCGGGACAACTCGACCGCACGGGCGAGCGCGCGGGTGGTCTCCTGCGCCCGGGGGTCGATGCTGCCGTGTGCCAACAGGAGCAACGTACTCGCGCCGGACCCGCCGACCTGTCGGAGCGGCGCCTTGATCACGTCGGTCACTGTCGTGCCCCTTTCGTCACGCGAAGCGAAGAGTGATGCAGTGACGACTCTATTACTCTCCGCAACTACTCCGTGACGATGATCGATCCCGGCAGCGCAGATCGATCCCGGCAGCGCAGCAGGTTCCGGGCGGGGCGATCGGTCGCGTCGTGGGTGACCTCGCCGGCGATCGGTCGCGTCGTGGGTGACCTCGCCCGGGTCACGTCGTTACCCCGGGCATGACAGCTTCGTCCTCTTCCGAAACAGTGGTTTCCGTGGACGGCGCCGCCGCGCGGACCTCGGCCTCGGCGGCCGGCGCTCGGGCCTCGGCCGCGTCGAATCCGGTCGACCTGTACGTGCTGACCCGGGGCGCGGCCGCCGATTCCGACGGCCGCGCCACCGTCACCGTCACCGTCGGCAACTACGGCCCCAACGCGACCCGGCAGCCCTCGTCGCTGAAGGTGGTGACGCCGTTCTTCGTCAAGGTCGACCCCGACGGCGCGCTGCCGCCGTCGGGCGAATTCCTGTTCGCGGACGCGCGGCCGGACGTACCCGAGATCTTCCAGGTCCTCGTGGCGCCCGGGCTCGGGGCCGGGGAGACCAGGGAGATCCACATCCCGCTGATGTTGCTGCCCGGCGGCCCCCGGGTGCCGACCATCGGCGGAGCCGTCTTCACCCCGATCCCCGGCTCCCAGGACGCCGACCCGGACCTGACCCGCAACACGGGGAAGTTCGCCCTGGCTCGATCCTCCGGTCCGGCGCCGGCGGACGGCTCGGTCAGTCTCTACTTCCGGTCGGAGGAACTGGCCCTGAGCCCGGGTGGACGGGGCGACCTGCCGATCCACTTCGGCAACGCCGGACCGCGCACGACCCGGCGGGAGTCGTACTTCACGATGACCACCCCGTTTCACGTCAACGTCGACCCGACCCACGGGCTCCCGCCGCACGTGGAACACATCTACGCCAACAGCGACCCGTCCGTGCCGGACGTGGTGCGCGTCACCGTCCCCGCCGGCCTCGCCCCGCACGGCGAGCCCGAATGGAGCACGCACATCCCGCTGACCGCCGTGGCCGGGGCGCCGAACCGTTCCGTCGTCGGCATGGGAATGATCGTCCCCGACCTGGCCGCAGACTCCCCGGACACCGACCCCGACCCCTCCAGCAATCACCACGCCGTGGGCGTCATCCACCTGCCCCGCTGACCCGTCGCCCGGAACCGGCGGCTCCTTCGTTCGCCCGCGGAACCCGCCGACCGCCTCACCGTCGACCACCACGACCGCCCGTCCTCGGTCGGAAACCGCCCGGGACACGTCCGGGGATCGGCGTGACCGAAGTCCAACGGGCTCGTTGCCCTCATCTCTGCCTTCGGGTGGCGGGCGGTCGGAACAAGGAGCACACGTCGCCATGTGGTCCTCGCCCGACCACGTGGTGCTTCAGCCGGTCCAGGTTCTCAGGACGGCGGCGATGTCGGGGACGGTGCAGGATTCCTTGCGGAGTTCGGCGACCAGAGCGGTGATCTCGTCGCGGCCCAGTTTGGTGGTGACGCCGCACGCGGTGAGGTAACCGTGGGCCACCGCGACGGCGACCGTCATGTTGGATCGCTCGAGCCAGACGACGCGGCCCAGGAGTTGACACAGGGCGGCGGCGCGCACGAACGGGCCGGTGTAGACGTCCTGTCCGGCCAAGACGGCTTGGTGCCGGGCGACGGCCGCGATGGGCAGACCGTAGTCCTCGGGAGCCGGATCGTTCTCTCCCGCCTCGCGGGCGACCTCGAGGATCCAGGCCAGGTCGACGTCCAGGTTCGGGTGGGTCACCGGGACGCCGCCAGCTCCTCGATGAGGTCCCCGTAACCGACGATCACCTCTCGGGCGCCCTCCAGGAAGCGCTCGCGCACCCCGTCGTTGTCACGCCGTACGAGCTGTTCGATGTAGTCGTTGAGCGGCAGATGTCGGGTCTCGGCCGCCTGACGAGCCATCTCGGCCGTCTCGTCGCTCATCCGCACATTCACCTGGGTCTTGGCCATGACCACAAGGTACCACCTGATACCAGCCCGAGCAGTGGCGCCTGCCGGCGGCCGTGTCACCTCATGAATCGTGAGCCCTCGGGCCGCATCCTTCCCGTCCTGCGTCAACTGCGCGATGCCGGCCGGACTGCTCGCTTCCGCTGTGGCTTTCGGCCGTCGCCGCAGTGCGGAAGCCGGTGTTGCCCATGGAGGAGTCCGGGGTGTTCGAGGAGCGCGCGGCGTTGCGATAGCGGCTGCAGTAGCTGTCGTGGCACAGGTAGGAGCCGCCGCGCATCACCCGGGTCCGGCCCTGCGCCGGACCGCGCGGGTCACGGCGCGGGGAGTGGGCGTAGTAGTCGGCCGACCACCAGTCGGCACACCATTCCCAGACGTTGCCGACCATTTGCCACAGACCGTAGGCACTGGGTTCGTAGGAGCGGACGGGCGCGGTGGTGAGGTGCCCGTCGGGCGAGGTGTTCCGGGTGGGGAAGACGCCGTGCCAGATATTGCACAGGAGAGTGCGGTCGTCGTGGTGGTCGCCCCACGGGTAGCGCGCCCCGGGTATTCCGGCGCGGGCCGCCGTCTCCCATTCGGCTTCGGTGGGCAGCCGGCGGCCGGTCCAGTCGCAGTACGCGCGCGCGTCGTTCCAGCTGACGTGCACTACCGGATGGTCGCCCGACCCGGTGAGGTCGGAGCCGGGGCCGGCGGGGTGCGCCCAGTCGGCCCCGCGCACTCCCAGCCACCAGGGTGTGCCCTGTGCCGGGCCGATGACGGCCTCGGGCGGACCGTCGTAGGCGAGGTGGAACACCGCGGAGAAGCCGAACCTTTCGGCGTCGGTGACGTAACCGGTCGCTTCCGCGAATCGCCGGAAGGCGTCGTTGGTGACACTGGTCGCGTCGAGGAGGAATGCCCCGGTCTCCACCTCGTGGACCGGGCTCTCGCCGTCCGCCGGGTGCCCGTCCCCGTGTGAGTCGCCCATCAGGATCGTCTGCGCGCGGACGAGCACCTGCTCGATGCCGTGTGCCGAGAGACCGGTATCGGGGTGGGAATCGAACGGCCCGGTCGGCGCGCCGACGGAAGGGGCCGACCCGAAAACCGCCTCTCGCCCCCGCGCCGGTGCGCAGCACGGGGAGCCGGCTCCCGGCGCGCGCGAGGTCATCGCGCGTCCTTGAGCGCGTCGTGCTCCTCCGTGCGCAGGCGCCGCCGTTCCTGGATCGCGTCCTCCAGGTGTACGAGCCATTCGCTGGTCTCCACGAGGACCGGCGGCTTGGTCTCGCGCCATGCCTCGTCGCCGTTGTGCCGGGGTTGTTCGAGCACGTGGGTGCCGGCGCGGCCGGGTTCCTCGTATGTGGCGAAGTAGCGCCGCATTTCCTCGTCGAGCCGGTCGCGGTGGACGGTGAGGGTCGGATCGTCGATGACGTTGTCGGTTTCCCGGGGGTCGGCTCGAAGGTCGTACATCTCGTGTGGGCCCTCCGCATGGCGGCGGACCAGCTTGAAGCGATCCGAGCGGACCATGCGCAGGTTGCCGTACTCGGCGAAGACCAGCGGGCGCGCCTCGGGCATGGTCCGGCCGAGCAGGGCGCTGCGGTAGCTGGTGCCGGGGTAGGGGGTGCTCGGGGTGTCGGGCAGTTGGGCCCCGGCGGTCTCCAGCAGAGTGCGGAAGGTGTCGACGTGACCGACGTTCTCCCGGCGGCGCTGGCCACCGAGGACGGAGCCGCGGTGGTTGACGATGAGCGGGATGCGGATCGACTCGTCGAGGACGTTGTAGGGGAGCGTGCCGTTGCCCTTGCCCCAGATGCCGTGGTGGCCCGTGTTGAGGCCGTGGTCGCTCGTGTAGACGACCAGGGTGTCGTCGCGGATGTCGAGTGTGTCGAGTTCGTCGACGATGCGGCCGACCTGCTCGTCGATGTCGGTGACGGCGCCGTAGTACTGGGCGAGAGCCTCACGCGGGTTGTCGCGGGTCGGGTACAGGGATTCCGAGCGCAGTCGTCCGTGGGGGTGGGTGACGTCGTTGGGGATGTCGGCGAAGGTGGCCCGGCGGTAGTGGCTGACCAGCCGCTCGGGGGCGCCGGTCCACGGGCTGTGGGTGGCGAGGTGGCCGACGACCAGGAAGAACGGCTTGCCGGCGTCCCGGTTGCGCAAAAACTCGATGGCGTGGTCGGTGATCGCGTGCCGGTCGTAGCGCTTCTCGGCGGGCTTGGTGAGCGGCCAGGGGGCTTCGTACCCCTCGGCCTCGGAGACGGGAGCGGCCCGCGAGTACCAGTAGTCGAATCCGCGCGCGGCGTGCTCGCCGTGGCCGAGGTGCCACTTGCCGCTGAGACCCGTGAAGTACCCCTGCTCTCGGAGGATTTCGCTGATCAGCTTCTCGCCGCTCAGCCACGGGGTCGCGCGCACGTCCTCGTCGGCTTCGGCGAGGTAGTCGTGGACGCCGTGCTGGGAGGGCATCCGGCCGGTGAAGAAGGAGGCGCGGGCCGGGGAGCACACCGGGGAGGGCGTGTACGCGTTGTCGAACACGACACCGGTCTCGGCGAGGTGGTCCAACGTCGGGGTCCGGACCTCCGAGTTGCCGTAGCAACCGGCTGCCCACTGGGCGTGATCGTCGGTGAGGAAAACAAGGATGTTCGATGGCATGTAGAGCTCCGGACTCGTCGACGCGTATCCCCGAAGATAAAAGATTGGACCTCTGGACGTCCACCCCTTGACAGGCTTGGTCTCGCAGACTTTCCATGTTCAGGAATTTGGACCACTGGAGGTCCGATCTCTGCGGTCGCCGCCGTCGCTCTCCATCGCGACGGTCATGGTGCGAGGACAAGGAAGCCCACATGAGCCACGAAGCCGCCGACCCCGAGCAGAAGACCTCCGGGGGGCCGGCGCACAGGGCACCCGCCACCCTTTGGTTGGTGACCGTCCTGCTGCTGGCCGTCGGCAGCTACCAGCTCAACAACACGATGATCGCGCCCGCGAACCCGCTGATCATCAAGGAACTGGCCACCGACACCGCCGAGGTGGGCCTGGCCCAGACCCTGTTCCTGCTGGTCGCGGCCATCTCCGCGATCATCGTCACCCGCATCAGCGATTGGACCGGCCGCCGCAGGGCGCTCATGTTCAGCCTCGTCGCCCTGATCCTCGGCAACATCGTGTCCGCCCTCGCCCCCGACGTCGGCACCTACCTGACCGGGCGGGCCGTCTCCGGACTGTGCGGCGCCGTCTTCGCGTTCGCCTTCCTGATCCTGCACGACCTGCTCGACCTCAGGAGCTTCAGCCGCGCCCTGGCCGTCATCGCCGCAGTGAAGGCGGGCCTCGGTGGCGGGGAGGCCGTGGTCAGCGGCGCCATCGTCGACAACCTCGGCTTCCGCGCCGTGTTCTGGAGCATGGCCGCCTTCACCACCGTCGCCCTGGTCAGTGTTCGGCTGGTGATCCCGGAGACGTACAGCACCACCAGGCAGCGCCTGGACTGGCTCGGTTCGTTGGTGATCGCCGTCGGTCTCACCGGCATCTCGCTGGCGCTGTCGCTGGGCGGCAAGTGGGGCTGGGGGAGCCCCACCACGCTCATCGTGTTCCTGGCCGGCGTCGCCGCGCTCGCCCTGTTCCCCTTGGTCGAGAAGCGCGTCCGCGACCCGCTGATCCGTACGTCCGAGCTGCGCTCGCGCAACGCCTGGCCGGTACTGCTGACCAATGTGCTGGTGCTGGCCGGTGCGTTCGGCGCCACCGGTTTCGTCCTGCCGCTGATCGCCCAGGACGCCGGGGTGGGTTTCGGGATGGGGGCCACCACCGCCGCCCTGACGTACGTCATGCCGGTGTCGCTCGTCGGGTTCGCCATCGCCCCGATCGCCGGGTCGATCGCACCGAAGGTGGGCTGGCGCTCCATCCTCGTCACCGGCATGGTCGTCACGATCGCCGCGCTCGCCGTGCTGGCCGCGTTCAGCGACGACTCCGCCGTCGCCTTCGCCATGGCACTCGTCCTCGGCGCGTTCTACACCGGACTGGTCCTCACCGCCCTCGACGGGCTCGGGGTACTGCTGTCCTCGTCCGAGGCGCCCGGTGCGCTGACCGGGTTCAACACCGCCGCGTTCGGCATCGGCGCTTCACTGGGTGTCGCGGTCACCGGCGGAATCATCACCCGGTACCAGAGCGGCGGTTCGCCCACCCCGGCCGGATACGCCACCGCGCTGTGGGTGTGCGCGGGCCTTGCCCTGGCAGGTTTCCTCGTCGCCTTCTTCATCCCCACCACGGGCGTCGGCGCCGTCGACGAGAGCACGGCGGCGGCGCCCGACCACCCGGAGGACCCCGTTTCGGCGGCGGACAGCCCCGCTAAGGTCTAGCCGAGGGCGGGGGACCACGCCGCCCCCGCCCGAGACGACCGCCCCCCGGGGCCACGCGAGCCCGCCGAAGGAGAACACCATGGCCCGGCTACGTACCTTCCGCGCCCAGGCGGCGGACGAACTCCGCATCATCATCGAGCGGGACTACCGTCCCGGGGACCGGCTTCCACGGGAGACCGAACTCGCCCGCATCATCGGCCTGAGCCGTAACACCGTCCGCGAGGCGGTGGCCCTGCTCGTGGCCCAGGGCCTGGTCGAACGCCGCTGGGGAGTGGGCACCACCGTCCTCGCGCCCGCACCCCCCGCGTCGTTCAGCGTCACCGAGGTCGTCCCCGTCAAGGACATCATCAAGAACGCCGGCAACACCCCCGGCCTCTCGCACTGGAAGTGCGTCACCACCATCCCCGAACCCGCCGTAGCCGCCCACTTCGACCCCGCCCCGGCCGACGCCGAAACCTGGTACGTCGAACGCGTCTTCACCACCGACGCCCGCCCCGCCGTCTACCTGCGCGACTGGTGCACGAAGTCCCTCGCGGGCCACGACGTCGACCTGCGCCCACTGGCGGACGTGGAGGTCGACCTCATCGGCCTCGTGAAGGAACAGACCGGCCAGACCCTGCGGCGCCTCGAAGGCAAGATCCAGGCGGCTCTCGCCGACGGAGTCTTCCTCGGCGCGGACGCCACCGCCCCCCTGCCGCTCGTAGAGATCGCGCAGACCTGCTTCACAGCCGCAGGCGACGCGGTCATCTACTCGATCATCCAGTTCGACACCACGATCGTCGACCTCACCCTCCGCCGGGCCTTCACACCGAGCGGCTCCTAGGAAGTGTCTTCAAAGTGGGCGTCTGAG
>NZ_WWJX01001465.1 GCF_009865215.1 Streptomyces sp. SID3343
GCCCGCTGAATCGCACGTCCTGCGGCTTCCCGGGCGCCGCCCGACGCCGGCCGTCGCTCAGAGGTCGTGCTCGACCACGCAGAACGGGTGGCCGTCGGGATCCGCCAGGACCACGAAGACCGCGTCCTCGGGATACGTCCACGCCGGAGCCGTGGCGCCCAGCGCCAACAGGCGGGCGACCTCGCCGGCCCGGTCTCGCGTGTACAGGTCGACGTGTACCCGAACGGGCTCGGCGGGGGTACTGATCTCGCCGAGTTGGAGCGATATCACGTCGCGGCGGGTGTCCGCGTCCTGCAACACGACGAACTCGGTGCCGTCGGTGACCGGGTCGCGCGGGCGCAGCCCCAGCGCGTGCGTCCAAAAGCCGATCGCGCGATCGAGGTCGGTGGTGGTGAACACGACACAACCCAGGCTCAGGTTCATGGGAGTCCGGTGCCCGAAGTCGCCCGACCCATGCGCGCGTCGGGGAGGGCCGCTCGGCCGGTGGCCGCGTCGGGAGTCGGGGCACAACCGGAACACGCCCGGATCGGCAACGGCCGCCGAACCCCGAGGGGTTCGGCGGCCGTCCGGGTGGGTCCACCGTGACGTCGGCTCAGACCGCGTCGGTCTCGCCGGCGGGGAAGCGCTCCCAGACCCGGTGCGCGCCGAGGAGTTCGGTGGCCTGCGCCACCACCGAGGCGGCGTCGTCGGCGAGGATCACCCCGGGCGCGCCGGTGGGAATTCCGGCGCCTTCCAGAGCCGCGGCACTGTCGCCCCAACCGCCGAGCGCCTTGGCGTGGCGATACGCCTCGGCGAGCATCAGCAGGACCCGCGGGTCGGTCGTGGACAACGCGCTCCCGTTGCCGGCCTTCGCGTCGCGAGCACCGTACGCGTCCGTGCCCGGCGCGGGGGAGCCCGCGAGCAGGATCGCGTCGAACTCCACCGATCGGGCCGTGACGAACGTGCGTTGCACGGCGATCGGGTTCTTGCCGCCGGCGTCGAGCGGACCGCCGGTGGGGGCGATGATCAGCGGCACCATGCCCGCGTCCAGTACGGCCTGACGCACACTGCGTACGCCGTCGAGGTCGGCGTTCGGGTCGGCGACGATGCCGATCACGCGACCGGCGACCGGCCACGTACCGCCGATCTGGGAGAGCGCCGGGCTGGGTTCGACCGCGGCCAACGGGCCCGAGGCCGGCGGTACGGGCAGGCCGAGGCCCTCGGCGACCCGGGCGCACAGCAGCGGGTCGATGTCGGCGAGGATGCGCAGATTGCGTTCCTTGATCGCCTGCACGAAGCACTTGCCGAGTTCGAAGGTATAGGCCGCGATCACGTGTTCGCGCTCGACCGGGCTCAAGCTCAGCCAGAACAGCCGGGGTTGGCTCGTGTGGTCGTCGAAGGACGCCGGTGCCTCGCGCACCTTGGACGCGGGCGGCAGGGCCACGGGAACCTCGACGTAGCCGCCCAGGTCGGCGCCTGCGGTGAAGGGGCAGCCGCCGTCGAGCGAGTTCGGTCGGTAGGGCGCGACGCCCGCGTGGACGGCGTCCTGGTGCCAGCCGTCACGTTGCATGTCGTTGACCGGGGCATGCGTGCGGTTGATCGGGATCTGCGCGAAGTTGGGGCCGCCGAGCCGGGTGATCTGGGTGTCGAGGTAGGAGAACAGGCGGCCGGCGAGCAACGGGTCGTCGGTGATGTCGATGCCCGGAACGAGGTGGCCGGGGTGGAAGGCGACCTGTTCGGTCTCGGCGAAGTAGTTGTTCGGGTTGGCGTCGAGAGTGAGCAACCCGATCGGCTGGACGGGGGCGAGCTCCTCCGGGACGATCTTGGTGGGGTCGAGCAGGTCGATGCCCTCGAACGTCTGATCGGCGGTGTCGGGGAAGGTCTGGATGCCCAGTTCCCACTGCGGGAGAGCGCCCGCCTCGATCGCGTCCGCGAGGTCGCGCCGATGGAAGTCGGGGTCCATCCCGTTGATGATCTGCGCCTCCTCCCAGACCAGGGAGTGCACGCCCGCCTTCGGCTTCCAGTGGAACTTCACCAGCGTCGTCGCGCCGTCGGCGGCGACGAGGCGGAAGGTGTGGATCCCGAAGCCCTCCATCGTGCGAAACGACCGGGGGATCGCCCGGTCGGACATGTTCCAGATGGTGTGGTGGGTGGCCTCGGTGTGCAGCGACACGAAGTCCCAGAACGTGTCGTGGGCGCTCTGGGCCTGCGGGATCTCGCGATCGGGATGCGGTTTGCCGGCGTGGATGATGTCCGGGAACTTGATCGCGTCCTGAATGAAGAACACCGGAATGTTGTTGCCGACGAGGTCGAAAACGCCCTCGGTCGTATAGAACTTGGTGGCGAACCCGCGCGTGTCGCGGACCGTGTCCGACGAGCCGCGCGAGCCAAGGACGGTCGAGAACCGGACGAAGACCGGCGTCTCGACGTCCTTGGCCAGGAACGCGGCCTTGCTCACCGCGGCCGCGCTGCCGTAGCCGCGGAAGACCCCGTGCGCGGCCGCGCCGCGCGCGTGCACGACGCGCTCGGGGATGCGCTCGTGGTCGAAGTGGGTGATCTTCTCCCGCAGATGGTGGTCCTGGAGCAGGACCGGCCCGCGCGGGCCCGCCTTGAGCGAGTGGTCGCTGTCGGGCAGGCGCAGCCCCTGGGCGGTGGTCAAATAGGCGCCGCCCTGCGCGACGATCGCCTGGTCCGCGCCGGTGGGTTGACCGGTCGGACTCAGCGTGTCGGGCCCGCTCTGGTCCGGCTTGGGCGGAAGCGGCTCGTGCGCCTCGGTGGGCTCCTCGACGCTGGGCGGCGCGGTGCCCGGGCGACCGGGGATCCCGTCGGCGTCGGACGTCTTCGATGCGGGCTTGGGCTTTGCCATCTTTTCCTCCGGGAGGGGTTGGGTGTCGTCGGGAGGCCGCGCGGACGCGCGTCGCGAGCGCCTGTGTGCGGTCGCGCCCGGTCGGGGTGAAAGGTGAGGGGTCCGACACCGACCACGAGAGGCAGAGCTACCCCGCGCCTGTCGTTCGAACCGATGTGTCGTACTCGTTCTTCGTCTCGGACGTTCTTCGTCTCGGCCCTTTTGCCTCGCGTCCTTTGTCGTCTCGGCTCTTTTTCGTCTCGCCTCGGCTCGGTCAGCCGGGGAGGGTTTCGCCGCCGATCGGTGCCAGGACCTCGCCGGAGTAGTAGCCGGACAGGCGGCCGGACGCGAAGAAAACGTAGGACGGGGCGATCTCGTCGGGGTGCGCCGCCCGGCCCATCGGGGTCTGCTGCCCGAACGAGGCGACCTTGTCCGGGGGGAACGTGGCCGGGATGAGCGGTGTCCAGACCGGTCCCGGCGCGACGGCGTTGACCCGAATGCCGCGCTCCTGGAAGGACTGCGCCAACGAGTAGGTGAGTGCGAGGATCGCGCCCTTGGTCGCGGAATAGTCGATCAGGGTCTTGTTCCCGCGCAGCCCGTTGATCGACGACGTGTTGATCACGCTGCCGCCCGAGGGCAGGTGGTCCAAGGCCGCCTTGGTGGTCCAGAAGAAGCTGTGGATGTTGACCCGGAAGGTGTACTCCCACTGCGCACTGTCGAGCTGCGCCAGGTCTTCGACCGGGTTCTGGGTGCCGCAGTTGTTGACCAGGATGTCGAGCCCGCCCAGGTCGGTCGCGGTCCGCTCGACGACGTCGCGGCAATTGCCCTCCACCGACAGGTCCGAGCGGTAGACGACACACGTGCGCCCCGCGGCCTCCACCAGGCGCCTGGTGTGCGCGGCGTCCTCGTCCTCCTGTTCGGACAGGTACGCGATGGCGACGTCGGCGCCCTCCTTGGCGAACGCTACGGCCACCGCGCGCCCGATCCCCGAGTCGCCGCCGGTGATCAGCGCGCGTTGTCCGTCGAGCAGGCCGCTGCCTCGGTAGTCGGTCATCTCGTCCCGAGGAGACGGCGTCATCTCCCCGGTCGTACCCGGTGCCCGCTGCTGCTGCGCGGGCGGGGGAGTCTCCTCGGACGGCGTGCTCATGCGGTTCCCTTCCCGGAACGAAGGTGGCGGTCGGAACGAAAGCGGCGGTCGGGATGAAGGCGGCGGTCGGTGTCCGACACCGCCGGTACCCGTTCGGGCGCGGAGGAACCGGCCCGGTGCGCCACTTGCGCGCGTGGGGATCGGCGCGACGGGTATCGGCGCAGCACGGTGCGGCATCCGTCGCCTCCGGTGCGTCACGAGAGGAAATCGGCATGGGGCACGGCGGGAACGTGATCGACGAGTTCACGGCCGATCATCGCGAGGTCGAGGCGCTGTTCGCGCGGATCGAGACCCAACCGGTCGGCGACGATCGCCGCCGGGCGTTGGCCGACGAACTCATGGTGGAGTTGACGCGCCACGCCGTCGCCGAGGAGGCATATCTGTATCCGGCGGTGCGCGAACACGTCGACGATGGGGACGCGATCGCGGACCGGGCGATCGCCGACCACGGCGGCGTCGAGGAACTCCTGGAGAAGCTGCAGGGCCGGGACGCCGACGACCCCGACTTCGACGACCTGATCGCCAGACTCAGACTGGACGTGAACGAGCACGTCCGCGACGAGGAGAACCGCCTCTTCCCACTCCTCGCCGCGGCTTGTCCGGCGGCGGTGCTGACCGGGCTCGGCGACAGCGTCCGCTCGGTGGAGAGGACGCCGCCCGGTCGGGCGCCCTCCGCGGGGTCGAACACCGCGCCCGCCGACGAACGCCGCGCGCCGCACGTGGGAGCGGTCGGTCGGGTGCGCGACCTGCCGTCCGGAGGCGGCGGAGATTGACACCGACCTCGTCTCGAACCGGCCGAGGGCACCGCCCGCTCCATCGGTGTGCTCGGTCAGGTCGCGGCCAAGGTGGTGCCGATCCGGTCCAGGAAGTCCTTCAGGTCGTCCGGGGTGCGGGAGGTGATCAGCACGAAGCCGCCGGCGTCGTCGCGAACCACCGCCTCGTCGACCCAACGGCCGCCGGCGTTGCGGATGTCCGTCTTGAGCGAGGCGTACGAGGTCAGCGTCCGGTCGCGCACGGCGTCGGCTTCGACCAGCGCCCACGGGCCGTGGCAGATCGCCGCCACGGGGCGTTCCGAGGAGACGAACGCGCGGACGATGCGCATCGCGTCGTCGTTCAGGCGCAGCGAATCGGCGTTGAGTGTGCCGCCGGGCACGAGCAGCAGATCGTAGGCCGCCGGATCCGCGTCGGCGAGGGTGAGGGTCGGATGGACCCTTTCTCCCGGGTCCTTGTCGCCGACAAGCGTTTGGACCGGGTCGGTGGTTACCGCCGCGATGTCCACGCGCGCGCCCGCGTCGCGCAAGTGCCGAGCGGGGACGACGAGTTCGTCTTGTTCCACCCCGTAGTTGGTGACGATCGCCAGGACACGGCGTCCGGTCAGGTCGGTGTCGGTCATCGTGCTTGCCCTCTCTTCGTGGATCACGCGCGAGGACTCGGTCGGCCGGCTGCGGTTTCGCCGGACGGCGGTACGTCGGCGGCGTTCTGCCTTCGCCGGGCACTGAGCCTGCGTACCGACGCCGCTGCCCAGGGCCCTCGTCGAGAAACCTCAGGCCCGGCCCGCCTCGAAACAATGCGGTGGTACTCGCAGGCCCCGCACGAGGGGGGATCGGGCTCGTGTCGAACCCTTGTCGAACTCCGGTCGAACTCCGGTCGAACTCCGTCGGGTGCGGAGCGACGGGAAGGGGGTACCCGCCCGGCTGTGGCGAGCCGTCCGCTCGCCCCGTGAGACGAAGGAGCGCCGGTGTCGGCTGTGCAGGCAACCTCGAAATCGCGCCGACGTGCGCCGGTCGGCGACCGTACCTCGCGAAGTGGTGCGTGATGGCCAAGACCGCGTTGATCGTCATCGACATGATCAACACCTACGAGCACGAGGACGCCGAGGCCCTGGTGACCTCCGTACGCGACGCGCTGCCGGCGATGTGCCCGCTGATCGATCGGGCCCGCCGGCAGGGCGTCGACGTGGTCTACGTCAACGACAACTTCGGCAGATGGCGCTCGCAGCACGACGAGATCCTCGAGGTGGCGTTGCACGGGCGACACGCCGATCTGGTCGAGCCGCTCCGCCCCGACGACGCCTCGATGTTCGTGGTCAAGGCGCGCCATTCGATCTTCTACGAGACTCCTCTCGAATATCTCCTGACCCAGCAGGGGGTGAAGCGGACAGTGCTGTGCGGCCAGGTCACCGAGCAGTGCGTGCTGTACTCGGCGCTCGACGCCCACATTCGTCACTTCGACGTGACGGTGGCCGCGGACGCGGTCGCGCACATCCACCCGGAACTCGCGGACGCGGCGCTGCGCATGATGGAGCGCAACATGGGCGCCGCCGTCGTGCCCGCCGATCGGGTCGAGTTCTCCCGGCACTGACCGTCCGGGCCGACGAAAGGGACGCCCGGTGCGCTCGTTCGGCGGCCCGCGAGGGTGTGGCGCGGTGACCGTGTGGTTCAGGCGGTGCGCGAATGCGTGGCGGGTCCCCGGGCATTCCTCCGGGGGATTCGGGGGCACGAGGGCGATCGAGCCGGTCGCCCCCGGCCGCGCGGCCGCGCACGGCGTGCCGATCCGCGTTTGAGCGCGCGTGGACCGGTCAGGCGGTTCGGTACGGGACGCTTCGACCTCCGGTCGCCGCCTTCCGTGCCCGGCGGACCCCCGACGTCCGCCGGCCCCCGAGCACTCGCCCTGGAGATGATCGCGATGAAGGCACTCACCTGGCACGGCAAACGCGACGTACGCGTGGACACCGTCCCCGACCCCGTTCTGAAGGACCCCGACGATGTGATCGTCAAGGTCACCTCGTCCGGGATCTGCGGTTCGGACCTGCACCTGTACGAGGTGCTCGGCCCGTTTCTGAGCGAGGGCGACATCCTGGGCCACGAGCCCATGGGCATCGTCGAGGAGGTCGGCGCAGCGGTCACCGAGGTACGGGCGGGTGATCGGGTGGTGATCCCGTTCAACGTCTCGTGCGGTGTGTGCCACAACTGTTCGCAGGGACTGCATTCGCAGTGCGACACCTCCCGGGTGCGCGAGCAGGGCATGGGCGGCGCCCTGTTCGGCTACACCAGGTTGTACGGGCAGGTACCGGGCGGCCAGGCCGAGTATCTGCGGGTGCCCTTCGGCAACAAACTTCCGATCAAGGTGCCGGAGGGCCCGCCGGACGACCGGTTCGTGTACCTCTCTGATGTGCTGCCGACCGCGTGGCAGGCGGTCGAGTACGCGGTCGTCCCGCCCGGTGGGACGGTCGCCGTTCTCGGACTCGGCCCGATCGGTGACATGGCCTGTCGGATCGCGCTGCATCGGGGCGCCGAGCGCGTGTTCGGTGTCGACCTCGTGCCGGAGCGGCTGGCGCGGGCCCGGCGGCGTGGCGTGGAGGTGTTCGACCTCGCCGCCGACCACGACGTAGCCGACACGATCCGCGGGCTCACCGACGGACGCGGGCCGGACGCGGTGATCGACGCGGTCGGGATGGAGGCGCACGGGGCGCCCGTGGGCAAGCTCGCCCAACAGATCGCGGGCCTGCTGCCCGACACGGTCGCCGAGAAGCTGATGCGCAAGGCCGGCGTGGACCGACTCAGCGCCCTCTACACCGCGATCGACCTGGTTCGCCGCGGCGGCACCGTCTCCCTCTCCGGCGTCTACGGCGGCATGGCCGACCCGCTCCCGCTGCTGACCATGTTCGACAAGCAGCTCCAACTACGCATGGGTCAGGCGAACGTGCACCGGTGGGTGGGCGACATCCTCCCCCTGCTCGGCGACGACGATCCGCTGGGTACGGAGGACTTCGCGACGCACCGCGTTCCGCTCGCCGAAGCGCCGCAGGCGTACGAACGGTTCCAGAAGAAGCAGGACGGCACGGTCAAGGTGCTGCTGCGCCCGTGACCCGCCGGCGCGCCGCGGGTGGGCCCGTCGAGAGGCCCGGACGTGCGCTCGAACCCGGCGGTGGACCCGACCGGCCCCGGCGCCCGGGGGCTCACCGACCGTCGGCGGGTGGGTCGCCGGCGTCGGCGAGCAGGCTTTCCAGTTCGGTCGTGTAAAGCAGGGCGGGGTCGAACCCCATTCCGGAGAAGTGTCCCGCGAGTTCCAGGGACAGGACGCCGTGCAGGCGGGTCCACAGGATCAGGGCCCGGTGAAGGGTGGCGGGCGAGGCGAGGTGGTCGCCCGCCCACTGCCGGTGGTCGTCCAGGTGTGCGTCGAGCGGCGTCGCGGGGCCGCGGAAGGGCGTCGCGCACCACGCGTCGAGCAGGGTGGCCATGATCTCGCTTGCGATGGTCGTGACGTCGTCGGGAGCGTGGTAGCCGGGGACCGGTGTGCCGTAGATGAGGAAGTAGCGGTGCGGGTCGTCGAGGGCCCACGCGCGCATGGCGTGTGCCAGCACGGCCACGTCCGGGCCGGGCTCGGCGGCCGTGTGGACGGCGTCGGCGAGGCTGCGGTACGCGTCGGTGACGAGTTCGGTGATGAGTTCGTCGCGGCCGGCGTAGTAGCGGTAGAGGGCGGGCCCGCTCACGCCCATCCGTTTGGCGATCGCGTTGAGCGAGAGCGCGGAGGCCCCGGCGGTGGCGATCTGCTCCCAGGCGAGTTCCTTGATCTCCGCGCGCACTTGGGCGCGGTAGCGCTCGCGCGGGGTCGTGGTGCCGGGGTTCGCCATGACATGCCCCTTTCCGAAATCTCGTCGGCTATACAGTGAAGTTCTGGTTAGAGGCTATCACGACAACGCTTGACGTCGGCCTTTCGTGAACGTTATAACTTCTAACGAACGGCAAGCCGGCTAATTGCGGTGGGCGGTGCGGCACACCTCAGACGCATCCGCCCGATCGACCACTACTCGCAACGAGGGGAACGTCATGTCAGCCTCAGCCATGTCACCAGCGCAGACGTCACCGACGGGCACGTCTCCGGCGCACGCATCCCCCGCGGACGCATCCACTGTCGAGACGCCGCCCGCCCGGAACGACCGGGGCATTCCTCGGGCGGTGACCGTCTCCGCCTGGGCGGTTCCCGTCATGGTCCTCGCCCAGTTCGCGCTGCTCGCGGTCGTACCCGTGGCCATCGCCCTGGTCGGTGCCCTCACCCGGGTCCGAGACCGGGCGGTCCGCGGGGCGGCCGTACTCGTGGCCGTCGCCTTCTCGATCCCGCTCACGGTGTGGCTCGTGCGGCCCGACGGCGCCCAGAGCCTGTCCAAGGACATCCACCCCGCCTTCGTCGGCCTGATCGTCGCCGCGTCCATCGCACTGATCGCCGGCATCACCCGCGCCCGGCGGCGCTGACCGAACACACCGCCGATTCGCGGCGTCCCGAACCACGTGGGCCCGGCCGGCCTCCGGAGCCTTCTTCGGCGTGCACCGGCGGGGAAGTCGTCAGCCTCGGCGACCCGCAGCGCCCCGCCCCGGGCCCGCGTGGGGGCCCTGTCCGGCAACGGTCGTGCGCAGGATTTCGATCCACCAGTCGAGCATGCGATCGCGCGCGGTGGTGTCGAGTCCGACGCTCCTGCGGAATTCGTCGCCGAACAGCGGTTCCGTCGCGACGGCTTGGTGCAGTCCGGCCACCGTCAGTTGAATTGCCTCGCGTGGCGGGGGAGTTCGCCCGCCGATCGCGCACTGGTGCAGTGCCTGGGCGTACAGCCGGTCCACCACCTCGTCGAGCAGGCCGCTGCCGGTGTCCCGCCATCCGGATCGATGCAGCGCGAGCGCCAGTTCGGCGTAGCCGTCGGCGTACAGCGCGGACAGCGCGCGCACCAACTCGGCGGGATCGATCGGGCCGTCGGTCCACGCGCCCAGCACGGCGTGCAGTTCGGCCTTCAGCTTGGTCCCGCCGAATCGCAGCAGTGACTCCAACAGTTGTTCGCGCGTGCCGAAGTGGTGGTTGACCGCCGCGTCGGACACCCCGATCTCGGCGGCGACGGCGCGCACCTGCACGGCGGCCGGACCGCCTGCGGCGAGCAGCCTGCTCGCCGCGTCGAGGATCATCCGCTTGGCGTCGTCGGGGTTGCGTCGTACTCGGGTGGCCACTCGCCGATATTACCTTGACCAGTCAAGGTAATGCATCTTACCTTGAGTAGCCAAGGTAAGGACGGAGGCGCCGTGCACGGACGATCCACGATGGCGACGATGACCGAGCTGGCGGCGAGTCTGGGTGTCTCGACCCACGATTCGACGCCGCCCCGCGAGATCCGCTTCTCCCGTGCAGGCTGCCGGCTGCACGGATTCGACTGGGGCGGAACGGGATCTCCCGTACTCCTGATCCATGGCGGCGGGTTGACCGCGCATACGTGGGACTTCGTCTGCCTCGGCCTGCGCGGCGTTGCCCGGTCGGTCGCGCTGGATCTGCGCGGGCACGGCGACAGCGACTGGTCCGACGACTACCGCATCGACACCATGGCGGCCGATGTCGTCGCCGCGGTCGACCACCTCGGCTTCGAGCGGGTCGGGCTGGTCGGCATGTCGCTCGGGGGCGTGATCGCGGCTCACGTCGCCGATGTGTGGCCCGACCGGGTCGAGCGGCTGGCGCTCGTCGATGTCGCACCCGGCGTGGACTACGAAAGTACCCGACACGTACGGGCGTTCATGGCCGCACTCGGCCCCGTACGGGACATCGAGACGGTGGTCGAGGCAGCGATGCGGGTCAATCCGAAGGCCGACCGCGCGGGTGTCGCCTACCGCATGAGCACCCTGTTTCGCCGTGCGCCCGAGGGGGGTTGGGTACCGAAAGGCGATCCGCGTCCACCCGACTTCCCCGTCATTCTCGCGGCCATCGATCGACTGGCGGATCGGCTGAACCGGGTGCCGGCGCCGGTGCTGCTGGTGCGCGGCGGGCGCAGCCGGGTGCTTTCCCAGGCCGCCGCCGAACGCCTGGTCGAGCAGGTTCCGGACGGGGAACTCGTGGTCGTGCCGGACGCGGGGCACAACGTGCAGGAGGACGATCCGGCGGCGTTGATCGGCGCGTTGCGAACCTTCCTGACCCGCCGGCCATCCTGACTCGCCGACCGTGCTCGCCGGGCTTCCCGATCCGCCGACCGTGACGAGACGCCCGGCGTCGCGCTGCACGGGGCCGGCGACCCCGGCGCGGTGTGGGCGGGGGAGTGGTCGGGCAGCTCAGCCGGTCGTGTCGCGCCATTCGCGCCAGGTGAGGCCGCGTGGGGCCAGTTCCGCGGCGTGGAAGGCGGTCCAGGTGGTGGTGTTGGGGCCCGTGCCGGGGGCGTCGGGGGCGCTCGTGTACAGCGGATGGTGGGTGCGTACGCGGTCGGCCAGCCACGGTTCGAGCGCGTCGAAGCCGTCCAGGGTCCAGGCGCGCGCGTGGTAGACGAGGTTGCCCGGCGTTTCGCTTTCCGCGATACCCATGGCCGGCACGTACGGGCAGACCCGGCTCCAGCAGTTGGTGACGGGCATCGTTCCCGTCCCGGTGTCGGCGTCCGTGCCGGAGTACGCGCGGGCGTCGTCCTCGTGCACCAGGAAGTCGAACAACTCCCATGACGTATAGGTCGAGTTCGCGAGGCCGAAGTCGTCGTCGATGCCGTACCGGTCGGAGAGCCGGTAGACGGGAGGTACGTCCAGCGTCCACACCAGGTTGCGCTGTACTCGCTGCGGGGCGACCGAGCCGGCCAACGGAACCTCGGCGGGGCCGAACAGCGCGTACAGGGCGCCGGCCCGGATGCGATACGACAGCTGGACGTGATCGTTGGCGATCGGCGGGAGGGGGCGAGTGTGTCCGTCCAGCGGGTTCGTCCACTCGGTCAGGACGGTGCCGTCCTTCGGGTCGGTGTAGAAGACGATCTCGCGCGAGACCATGTGCACATCGTCGGTGCCCGGCACGTGGATCAGCCGGCGGATGTTGTAGCCCTCGACACCGAACAGCACCCGCCCGTGCGGGAAGAGCTTGCCGTGGACGTCACCGGGCACGTGATTGTGGACCGTTCCGCTGATGCGGTAGAGCATGTCGTGGCCGTCGGGCCGGCCGAGCAGCCGTACGAAGAGGCGGGCGTTCGCGTCGTCGAGCGACGCGATCAGGGCCTCGGGCGATGTGGTGCCGGGTTCCATGCGTGGTGCCCTTCCGTTCGTTCGTCTCGTTCGTCTCGTTTGTTTCATTCGTTGGGTTCGGGTCGTCGACGTCGTTCGACGGGCCGAGCTTCGGGTGTCTGGGGACCTCGCAGCAGCCTATGCAGTCGAACCGCGACGACTCGGCGGTGTCGCTCCATCGACGCGTGCCTCGCGGTCGGGCGAAGCGGGTGGGCCGGGGACGGCCGCACCGCGCCTCGGGCGGAGGATGTCGGGTGAGGGGGTGCTGGGGCGACGGTGCACGGGAGTAAGCGAGTTCGGGAGTTCGGGAATTCGCGATGCAGGCAATCACCCGCAGGCGGTGCGGGGCGGGTTGCCACGTCGAAGGTGTCTCGGTGGGGGCTGGGCACGGGTGTTGGCCGCCGAGGTCACCGTGCCCCGGGCAACGGCGGAAGTGGTGGAGAAGGCCGTACGCACGCTGCCGGCCAACGTGCGTATGCACGCGGACGCCGACCCCGCCGGCCGGACGTGGGAGATCACCGTCAGGGACGACGGGCGCGGCTTCGGCGCGGACGTTCGCGCGGGGCTACTTCCAGCCGATGAGGTTCGGGTTCTTGCCGCCCAGATCCCCGTCGCCGGTGATCGTGATCTGCCGCGGGGAGCCTCCCTGCGCGTCGACCACGAACAACTGCGGGTTGGTGGTGGGGGCGTCGGTCTGGGCCTTCGACAGGAACGCGACCCGACCGTGATCGGGGCTGCCCACCGGGGACCACACCTTGCGGTTCGTCTCCGGGATGAGCTTCTGCCCGTCGGTGCCCCAGTCCATCAGCGTGGCGGAGTCGCGCTGCAGTACGGGTGAGCGATAGATCATCGACCCGTTCGTATCGGTCGACAGATACGCCTGTTCGCCCAGGAAGTCCGTCGCGCGGTACGCCCCCAGGCCGCCGCTGCCGGAGGTGAAGAAGGGCGAGCACCCGGCGCACAACGCCTCGACGACCGAGGGCGGGTTGACATAGAAGTTGGGGGCGTCCACCTCTTTGGTCTTCACCGCCCGGGAGGGGTCGGTGCCTTCGAGCCGCCAGATCGTGGGATCGGTCTTGTAGCCGCTGTCGTCGGGTTCGCGGCGGGCGAAGTAGAACGCGCCGTCGGGGCCGAACATCGGTGTGTCGTCCGCCGTGGTGGAGCCGAACCCGCCCGCGGGGCCGGTGGATCCGGTCGTGACGTCGGTGAACCGTCCGGCCCGGTCGATCCAGCCGATGTGTTTCGTTTGATCCGCCATCGTCTTGGTCGCGACGGCGCGGGTCAGGTCGGAGGAGTACAGCGCTCGTTCCGCGAGCGGTCCGCCGCCGGCCATCTGTACGAAGTCCGCGTCCAGGCGCACGTTGTCTTCGGTGGGCAGGAACGTGGCGATCTCGGTGGCCCGACCGCTCGCCGGGTCGACGGCGACCACGAGCCACGTGGCATCCTGGCGGGCCTCGAACACGATCCCGGAGGCTTTCGCGTCGAGTGCGGAAGGCGTCGAGTCGACGCCGGCCGACGCGGAGCCCGCCGAAGGCGGGGACGACGCCGCTGCCTCGCCCGTGGCTCCCGACGACGTCGCCGACCCCGACGACTTCGCCGAGGGCGACGCGGGCGACGAGGAGCCCCCACAACCGGTGAGGAGTCCCATCACGAGAATGCCGACCGCAATCGTGGTCCGTCTGACGGAGGAGTCCATGTGCACGTCCTGTCTCGGGTGTTCGGCCAAGATCGCCAGTATCGGGCGTACGAGGCCTCGTGAACACCCGGGAATTTCGCGGTCGTTCGACGAAAGACCGGGGCCGCAACCACCCGGCGCCCGAGCAGACCCCGGCCGCGGGCGACGACAACACCGATGCCCCCGCCGGCGCCGGTCGAGCCGGCCGCGGGTGGCTACGGGCGGCGTCCCCACGCGGAGATCATCGGGGCGGTGGCGAGGTCGAGCCGCCCGGACGCGACGTTCGCCAGGTGACGGTCGATCTCCCGGTCGGTCGCGAGCCCTTGCCCGGTCAGGTGGTGGCGGATCTGTCGCACCGTCGCGTCCTCCAGCACGGCACACGCCGGCGAGGTGATCGGGAAGTACGCGTCGGCCCGCACGTCGTCCAGACCGGCCTCCCGGAGCACCCTGGGCAGGGTCCGCCCGTACGCGAGGTCCGCGCCGCGCGCCGCCATCAGGGTGCGAAAGCCGGACCGCAGTCGGTTGGCGAGCCGCTGTTCGGGGCCGGTTTCGTCCGGGCACAGCAGGGGCTGCAACGACGGGTCGGCGTCCTCCAGGAGCAGTACGCCACCGGGCCGCAGCGCCTCCACCATCCGGCGCAGCGCCTCGGCACGGTCGGCCACGTGTACGAGGACCAGTCGGGCGTGTACGAGGTCGAAGCCGCCGGGCGGCGGCGGGTCGGCCGCCACGTCGTGGGACAGCACCTCGATCACGCCGCCGTCGATGCCCCGGGTCCAGGACACGTCGATGTCGGTGGCGATCACCGTACCCGTGGGGCCGACGCGTTCGGCCAGTCCGAGGGGCACGGAGGGGCCGCCGGCGCCGACCTCCCAGCACCGCATGCCGGCCCCGATGCCGAGTCGGTCCACGTGCCGGAACGTCACCGGGTCGAACAGTTCGGCGAGAGCGCCGAAGCGCACGCCCGCCTGTGACTGCGCGTTGTCCAGCAGGTAGCCGCGGTCGCTGTCGTGCTCAGCCATGCGGCGATTGTGGCAGACCACGATCGCGCGGCAGTGCACCGGGACGGGCGGGGTGCGGCCGGCCGGTCGGGGCCGTGGCGGGCCGCACCCCGGCGGTCACAACCCGCGGGCCAGGCGCTCGGTCAGCAGCCGGGTGAAGCGGGCCGGGTCGGGCAGGTCGCCGCCTTCGGCGAGCAATGCGCCGCCGTACACCAACTCGACGATCTCCGCGAGCGCGGGATCCTCGGCGTTCGCCTCGTGCGCCGAGCGCAGCGCGGTGATCAGCGGGTGCGTCGGGTTGACTTCGAGGATCCGCTTGACCGGGGGCATCTCCTGCCCCATCGCCCGGTACATCTTCTCCAGGGTCGGGGTCATGTCGTGGGCGTCGCCGACGATGCACGCCGCCGACGTGGTCAGCCGCGACGACAGCCGGACCTGCTTCACCTGCTCGGACAGGGTCGTCGCGAACCACGGCAACAGAGCGGCGAAGTCCTGCTCGTGCCTGGCCTTTTCGGCACCCGCTTCCTCGTCGCCGTCGGCCGGCTCGTCGAGGTCGACCTGACCCTTGGCGATGGACTGCAGACGGTGGCCGTCGAAGCCCGGGACCTGGTCGACCCAGACCTCGTCGACCGGGTCGGTGAGGATCAGGACCTCGTAGCCCTTGGCGGCGAAGGCCTCCATGTGCGGGGAGTTCTCCACCATCGCGCGGGTCTCGCCGGTCAGGTAGTAGATCGCGTCCTGACCGTCCTTCATGCGCTCGACGTACTCGCGCAGGGTGGTGGTCTTGTCCGCGTCGTGCGTGGAGGCGGCCGACACCAATTCCAGCAGGGCCTCGGTGTTGTCGGTGTCCTCCAGCAGGCCCTCCTTCAGGGCCCGGCCGAACTGGGTCCACAGCTTCGCGTAGCGCTCGGCATCCTTGGCCTGGGTGTCCTTGATCGCGCCGAGCACCTTCTTGACCAGGCGCCGGCGCACGCCGCGAATCTGGCGGTCGTGCTGCAGGATCTCGCGGGAGATGTTCAGCGACAGGTCGTGGGCGTCCACCACACCCTTGACGAAGCGCAGATAGTTCGGCATCAACGCTTCGCAGTCGTCCATGATGAACACGCGCTTGACGTACAGCTGCACGCCGCGTTTGGTCTCGCGGGAGAACAGGTCGAACGGTGCCTGAGACGGGATGAACAGCAGCGCCTCGTACTCGAAGTTGCCCTCGGCGCGCATGTGGATGGTCTCGGCCGGGTCGAGCCCGTCGTGGCTGATCTGCCGGTAGAACTCGCTGTACTCGGCCTCGGTCACCTCACTGCGCGGCCGGGCCCACAGCGCCTTCATCGAGTTGAGGGTGTCGATACCGTGCGTGGTGACGCCCTCGGCGTCGGTCTGCTCGGTGGCCATCCGGATCGGCCAGCGGATGAAGTCCGAGTACTGCTTGACGATCCCGCGGATCTTCCACTCGGCCAGGTAGTCGGCCCGCCCGTCCTCGACGTCGGCGGCCTTGAGGTGCAGGGTGACCGAGGTTCCCACCGGCAGGCCGTCGAGGGCCTGGATCTCGTAGGTGCCCTCGCCGTCGGACTCCCACTGGGTGCCGGCGTCGGTGCCGGCCCGCCGGGTGCGCAGGGTGACCTTGTCGGCGACCATGAACGCCGAGTAGAAGCCGACGCCGAACTGCCCGATCAGGCTCTGGGCCGCCCCGGCGTCCTTGGCTTCCTTGATCTTTTCCAGCAGACCGGCGGTGCCGGACTTGGCGATCGTGCCGATCAGATCCACGATGTCGTCCCGGCTCATGCCGATGCCGTTGTCGCGGACGGTCAACGTGCGGGCGTCCTTGTCGACTTCCAAGGCGATGTGCAGGTCGGAGGTGTCGACGTCGAGGTCGGAGTCGATCAGGGACTCCAGCCGCAGCTTGTCCAGTGCGTCGGAGGCGTTCGAGATCAGCTCGCGCAGGAAGATGTCCTTGTTCGAGTAGATCGAGTGGATCACCAACTGGAGCAACTGACGGGTCTCGGCCTGGAATTCCAGTGTTTCGACACTGCTGACCACCCTGGAGTCTCCTTTCGGGAGAAAACGTGATGGAGCGCCGACTGTCGGGTGGTCCGATCAAGTCGGGCCTCCGGCCGGCTGTCTCCGTGACGCTGTGTCGTGACGTCGTAGCGACGACACATTACGGCGGAGCGCGCAAATGCGTCCAGGCGCCCCCCGGTCGACGCGCACGGACACGTACGGCCCACCGGGACCGCGTTGGAGGCCGAAGGACTCGACGTCGGCTGCTACCACGGGACGGTTTCGCCGTGCAGATCCAGGAACTGCAGGCCGGGGGCGCCGGCTTGGGCTTCGAGGACGTCCACGACGGCCGGGATGCTCTCCCGGGGGTCCAGGGGCGCGTCGGGTCCGCCGAGTCGGGTTCGGTTGTGGCCGGGGTCGATGAGCAGCTTGGTCTGTCCGTCGCCGGCGTGGCGGGTGGCGTAACTGCGCATCAGTTGGTTGAGCGCGGCCTTGGCGGCCTTGTACAGGTCGTAACCGTCCTCGGTGTTTCGCGAGATGCTGCCCTGCTCGGAGGACATGACCGCGACGGTTCCGCCGGGGGCGACGAGTGAGCGAAGGGCCTCGACGGCGCGCAGCGGGCTCAGCGCGTTGGTGATCATCACCTCGGTGAACATGTCGGTCGAGACCTCGCCGATGGGCAGGTTGCCCCGGTCGATGGCGGCGTTGACGAAGAGCAGATCGAGTCGACGCCCGTCCAAGCGCTCGCGGAGAGCGGTCAGTTGTTCGGGGCTGGTCATCTCCACGTGCTCGATCGTCAGTTGCCCGTTCCGGGCATCGGCGCTCGCCTGCAGTTCGCCGCCGCTCCGACGGGTCGTGGCGATGACCTGCCAATCGCGTCGGGCGAGTTCGTCGGCGAGGACGAGGCCGAGCCCGCGAGAGGCTCCGAGGACGAGGGCTCGGCGGTTGGACATGGGAGACACACGCGCTCCTTCGTAGTGGTGGCAATAGTCTAGACGAGGCGTTGCGTCTAGGTAAAGTGCCGAGGTGCCGACGGGTAAGGTGTTTCGCATGCCCGCCACGAGTTCTCCGCCTCACCGGCCGCACTCCGGCAGCCGGCGCGACGAGGCCGCGCGTCTGGCTGTGCTGCACGCCGCCGACGATCTGCTTGTCCAGCACGGCTTCGGCGCGCTCACCGTCGAGGCGATCGCGCGTCGTGCCGGCGTCGCCAAGCAGACGATCTACCGGTGGTGGCCCTCGAAGGTCGAGATCCTCCTCGACACGCTCATCGAGGACAGCGACAAACGTCTCCGCGTCCCGACGGAGAACCCCACAGCGGAGAGCATCCGCGCCTACCTCCGCGATCTCGCGCGATTCCTCACCGACGACCCCGCGGGCAAGGTCCTGCTCGCGCTCATCGCCGAGGCGCAGCACGACCCCGAAACGGCCAAGAGCTTCCACAAGCGCTATCTCGGTCCCCGCCGCGACAGTGAGCGCGACCTGCTCACCCGGGTCATCGACGCCGGCGGGATCTCGCCCCGCCTCGACCCCGACGCCGCGCTCGACGCCCTGGTCGGCCCGATCGTCTATTGCGCCCTGACCGGGTCGAGTATCCCGAGCGGTCTCGTGGACACCCTTGTCGACGACCTGCTCAGGCCTCGCGCGGACTGACCGTCCGCCGCGGCCGGGGAGCCCCCGGGACATTCCCACCGGCGCCATGCCGGCCTATCGTCGCCGTATGGCCATGCGGGAAGACAACGGTCCTCGGGAACCACTGCCCAACGCGCCCGGCGACGCGGTCCACGAGGCTGAGCAGGTCGCCGTCGAGGCGTTCGACCTGGGAGCGGCCGAGCGGACGGCGGGCCGAGTCGACGCCGCGCGTGCGGCCTTCCTGCGCGCGGCCGCCACCGGCCACCCCGACATCGGCCCCATGGCGCTGGCCAACCTGGCCGTACTCGAAGCCTCGGCCGGCCGAAACGCCGAAGCTCGCACGGCATTTCGGCAGGCGATAGCGACCGGGCATCGCGACCACGCGGCCAAGTCCCTGTTCAACTTCGGGCTGTTCGAGAAACACAACGGCGAACCGGCGCACGCCCGCGAGCTCTACCGGCAGGCCATTGCCACCGAACATCCCGAGCATGCCCGTACAGCCCGGTTCAACCTCGCCAACCTGGAAGTCGAACAGGGCCGTCCGGACGAGGCCTGTGCCCTGCTTCTGCGGGCCATGGAACCCCCGTTCCTGGCGGACACCGCCTCGCGGGCCCACCGCCTGCTCATGGCCGTCGCCCCCGGCCGCCTCGCCGAGGCCCGCGAGGTCTACCTGCGGGCCGCCGCGAGCGAGGACGAGGACACCGCGACGCACGCGCGTCGGCTCCTGTACGACCTCGACCCCGCATATCTGATCCCGGGGGACACGATCCGCCTCGGGACCCACACGTTCGACCCGGCGGACATCGAATCCGCCGAGTGGGCCATGGGGAAGCGGCCGGGCTACTCCAGCGGCTATCTCGACATCCACACCCGCGGCGGTGGACACCACGTAGCCTTCGTCGACCTGCGCGATCCCGACGACGGACGGGGAATCCAGGTGCTCCGCAGGCTCTTGGGATCCGACGACCTCTAGGCTCGGCGGCTGCGTCCACCGGGCGGTGGTCACCAGACCGCGTCAAGAGGCGGCGTCCACCGGGCGGTTTTCAGTCGGCGGGGTGGTCGGTGATCGCGTTCGCCGTGGCGATCAACTCGGGGAGCGTGCCGGGAAAGTCGGGGAGCAGCCGGGCGACGACCGTCCACCCCTCCGCGGTCGCGGGCACCAGGTCGGCGGGCACCCGGTGGCCGGTGCGCAGGACGGCGGACGCCGGACAGCCGACGGTGAACAGGTCGGTGGGGGTGAGGGCGCCGGACTTCACACAGCCGTCGAGGAGGGCGGTGGACACCCGACCCGCGGGCAACAGGGCGAGGGCGAGGCGCGCGTGTTCGGGCGAGCGATGGGCGAGCCACTGCGCGGTCTGCTCCGGATAGGCGCGCAACAGGGCCAGGGAGACGTCGTCGGGACAGTCGGGGCGAGTGCACAGGGCGCGCAGCGCGGCCCCGCCGAAGGGGCGGTCGTCGGCGAAGGCCGCGCGGATCCAGTCCCATTCCATGGAGTCGTCCAACGCGTCGGCGGGCTGCCGGACGCGTTCCCCACACTCGCGGCGGCGTACCTCGACGATCCTGGCCTCCAGGAAGGTACCCGGATCGGTTGCCCGGAGTGCGTCGGACACCGTCAGGGAGACGGGCACGTTGGGGATCTGGCTGTTGGCGATGACGTCCCGAAGGATGTCGACGCGCCCGGCAGCCACCAGGGAGGCGGCCGCGGTGAGTTGCTCGCTGTCCCGCAAGTGGTCGCGCATGTCGAGAAGGGCCTCGGCCGCGACGTTCGGGTCGTTGGAGTAGGGCGCGAGATGTTTCGTGCCGGAGTTCTTGTTCAGGCCGCAGATCAGGTGGGACAGCACTTCCCGGGTCGTCCGCAGCGTCCTTCGCCGCCCCGGACCGAACGGCACACCGCTCACGATCCGGCGCGCGATCTCCGCCGAAACCCCGCTGTGGACGAGGACCGCCGCGTTCAGGTCGGGATCGTCGCGGGTCAAAAGCGGTAGGTAGACCTCCGGGCGGCTCTTCGCCTCCCGGGCGATCCGCAGCAACTCCCGCTCCTCGGTGATCTCGTCGACGATCGCCTCGACGACATGAGCAGGGGCCCAGCCCCCGGCGGTGACCGGATAGACGACATCGGCGAGCGCCGGTGCGCAGACGATCGCCCGGGCGTTCCTGGGCCCGGCGAGCCCGAGCAGGAGCGGGAACGACGCGTGGTCCTCGTGGAGTCGCGGGGTGACGGTCGTGGGTATTCGCACGGCCGTGCGTGGAGCCGGCCCCGCCGCGTCGAGCAGTTCACCGACCGTGCCGGCGAAGCCGGGCAGCAGTGCGAACAGACGCACCCAGCATGCCGGATCCTCGCCGAGGTGCTCCCGGAGCAGCGTTCGCAGCGCCTCCCCGGCGCCCGTGTTCCACGGGAGCGCGACGATCAGTTCCAGGATGCGTGGGGCCTGTCGCGCGCTGTGCAGCAGATCCGTGGTGTCGAACAGGCCCGCACCCAGGGCGGTCACCGCAGTGTCGACCATCGCCGTCGTCGGCTGCCGGGAGAAGTGGCCGAGGGCTTCCTCCTGCCGACAGGCCACGAGCGCGAGCGCCGTCTCGTGCGGACACACACCCGATTCGACGACGGCCCGGCAGGCGGTGTCCGCCATGGGGTGCCGGTGGTGGAGTTCGACCAACTCCCGCCAGTCGGCGGCCGACCAGTCCTCCGGACGGAAGATCGCGACCCGGGCGCGCGGGTGGCGGATGCGCGCGTACGGGGTCTGTACCATCCACGCGTACAACTCGGCGGGCCGGCCCCGGGGACGCTTCTTGTTCGGTCCGCCGACGGTGCGGTCGGCATGTGCCGCGACCTCGGGGTCACGCGCGCGCAGCGCGGGAGCGAGCAGTTTCCGGGACCGGGTGGCGAGGAGCAACGCCTTCACGGTGTCGGGCAGGTCGTCGGCCTCGCATACCGAGCGGCGATCGGCGGCGGTGAACTCGTGATGCACGTAGGCCGCGGCGGTGACCAACGGTTCCGCACGTTCCCGCAGGCTGCGCAGCACCTCGCGGCCGGTCGCCGGGTTCGCGGCGAGGACGAGCCGATCCTCGGTGCTTCCCTTCTCCAGCGCCCACGCGACGACATCGGCCGAGGGCCGCAGGCGCAGGAGGTCGCGCCGGATGTCCGCGGGCAGCCTCGCCAGTACCTCGGCGAGCGCGGCAGGCGCGGCGGTGTCCAAAAGCGCGGCGAAAGCGGTGGTCGCAAGGGTCATCCGTTACCTCCGGCCGTCATGGCCTGTGCGGTGGTGCAGAGAGGGGGTGGTCAGCCAGCGGCGGGGGTTGTCCACGAGCATGGTGGTCATGTCCCGTTCCTCGACGCCGAGTTCGCGCAGCGCGGGTACGACGTCGCGCAGGACGTGGAGATAGTGCCAGTTCGGGAGGGCCGCGAGCAGGTCGGGATCGGCCCAGTCGAAATGGCAGGCGGCGTCCTGCGACAGGGTCATGCTCGCGGCGTAGCCGCGCCGGCACAGCTCGGCGACGACGGCCACGCGTTCGGCGAACGGGAGGATGACGTCGAGGCCGAAGCGGTCCATCCCCAACAGGTAGCCGGTGTCGGCGAGTTCGGCCAAGTGGTCGGTGTCGGTGCTGTCACCGCTGTGCGCGAGTTGGACGCGGGTGGGGTCGACGCCTTCCTCGGTCAGGACGCGGTGCACGTAGGCGCCGCTGCGGGTGCCGGGGTGGGTGTGGACCATGATCGGCGCGCCGGTGGTCAGGTGTGCGCGGGCGACGGCGCGCAGGACGCGTTCGACGCCGGGGGTGGGGCCGTGTTCGTCGATCGCGCACTTGAGGAACGCGGCTTTGGTGTCGGTGTCCTGGATCCCCTCGCGGATGTCTCGGACGAACAGGTCGACCATGGGATCGGGGCCGTCGGGCAGGGCGGCGGCGCGGTAGGTGAAGTAGTGGGGTACGTCGGTGTAGGTGTACACGCCGGTGGCGACGACGATGTTGAGGTCGGGGACCTGTTCGGCGACGAGCCGCAGACGGACGAGGTCTCGGCCGAGGCCGTCGACGGTGGGGTCCACGATCGTGGTCACGCCGGTGGCGCGCAGTTCCCGCAGGCGCTCGACGGCGCCGGCGACCTGGGCCTCGTCGTCCCAGTCGCGGACCCAGTTGGTCTGGCTGTCGGGCGTGCGGACGAAGACGTGTTCGTGCGCGAGCGTGGTCCCCAGGGCGTCGGCGGCAACAGGCCCCAGGACGGTTTCGACCGTCGGTACGGGCGTGGTCGTACTCGCGGGCTGTGGAAGCGTCTCGGTCATGGTCGGCGCGGCTCCTTCTTGAGGCTTTTCCGGTGTGGCCTTCGGGAGTTCGGTGCGCGGCCGGCCGGGCGATCCCCGACGGTGGACGCCGCCGACGCGTGCACGGTAAAGGCAATCGCCCCACACGTCCCCGAGTCCGTCGGATGAAACACCGACTCCCATGCCCAGGACAACGGATCGAACGGCGTCACCGTCACGCCCCCCGAGGCCGGTACCGGTGTGAGCCCGGCGATCGTGTTCGAACGCCTGCACCGATCCGGCAGCGCCTGTTGCCTTCCCCCACCGCGTCGACTCGCAGGTCAGTCCGTTGCGGGAGCACAGCACGGGTCGGCGCAGCCGGACGCGCACCCGCACCGCGCGGCGGTCGGCGTGGGCGCGTTCGGATCGCTCGGGCCGACCGGCAGGACCGCGCAGCAGGCTTCACCGCGCCAGGCCTCGCGCCCCTCCTTGACCGCGACGGCCGCGATGGTCAGGGCGGCGATCGGATCCGCCCAGGACCACCCCAGCGTCGAGTTCAGGACCAGGCCGAGCAGAAGGACGGCCGACAGGTAGGTGCACAACAGCGTCTGTTTGGAGTCCGCGACCGCGGCGGCGGAGCCGAACTCGCGGCCGGCGTGGCGCTGCGCACAGGACAGGCCGGGCATGATCACCAAGGACACGGCGGCCAGGGCGATGCCCACGGTGGAGTGTTCGGCCTCGCCGCCGGCGGCCAAGGCGCGCATCGCGTCGATCCCCACGTAGGCGGCGAGCGCGAGGAACGAGATCGCGATGATCCGCAGCGCGGTCCGCTCCCGACGGGCGGGATCCTTCGCGGTGAACTGCCAGGCCACCGCCGACGCGGAGGCGACCTCGATCACCGAGTCCAGCCCGAAGCCCACCAACGCGGTCGAGGAGGCGACGGTGCCGGCGGAGATCGCCACGACCGCCTCGACGACGTTGTAGGCGATGGTCGCCGCGACCAGCAGGCGGATGCGCCGGCGCAACGCGTCACGCCGCACCGGTGACGGCCCCGGGACCGACGGACCCAAAGACGCGGAGTACGGCGCGGTCATCGGCAGCACCCCTTCTCGTCGGCGTCCTCGCACACGACGGTGGGGTCCACGGCCGCCACGACGCCCAGCAGGTCGCCGAGCGCGTGCGCGAGTCGTACGTCCGCCAACTCGTAGCGCAGGCGCCGCCCCTCGGCGATCGCCACGACCAGGCCACAACCGCGCAGACAGGTCAGGTGGTTCGACAGATTCGTGCGGGACACGCCCAGGGCCTCGGCGAGTTCGCTCGGGTACGCCGGCCGTTCGCGCAGCGCCAACAACAAGCGGGAACGCGTGGGGTCGGAGAGCGCGTGGCCGAACCGGGCCAGCACCTCACCCTGTACCGAAACAGTCATCATGCGCTGAACAATACAGTCGATGATGAACAGTAGTGAGGGTGGGGTGACCCCGTCGACGGCCGAAGCCCGTACAGACGGGTACGTCGTCGAACGCGCCCACCGCACGGTCCGTGCCGGCCCGGTCGCGCCGCGTGGCGACTAGGATTCCCGAATTCGGCGTCGAGGCTCGGGGGTTGCCATGACCGGATCACACGATCGGACACCTGCGCCGGGCCCGGCCATCGACACGCCGGGGACCAGTGCCGGCCTGCGCCGCATGTGGTGGGGGCAACGCCGCAGGCGCGCGCGTGGCGTCATGTACGGCATCGTGATCTCGGGGAGCCTGTTCGGGTACGGATACGGCCATCCGGACAGTCCCGGGGCGAGCGTCGCGGTGGCCGTCGGGGTCCTGTTCGTGACGGGTTTCGCGGTAGTTGTCATGCGGGGGCTGGCCGACCACCGGGGTCGTCGCAAACGGATGTACACCCTGCTCCGCACACATCCGTGGGTCCAGGTGCGTTTCGTCGTCGAGCCGGTCTCGAATCCTCGCGGCTCCCGGTGGGAGGGCCTGCGATTGCTCCGGTCCGACGGCACGACGCTGGTCGACGCGTTGGCGCCATGGCCCGCCGAGGTCCGACGGCGGGTGCGCGAGTCGGGGGTGACCCGACTGTGGTGCGCGGGTGACTCTCGCACGGGGGCGGTGATCGCCCTCCCCGGCGCCGAACACCCCGTGCTGTACGAGCCCGACCCTTCGGCCGGGCCGGCGTCGACCGTCACGCGAGCCGACTACGACCGCACGACCGGCCCGGCCGCCGGCGTGGATCCGGCCGGCCTGCGACTGCCGGCCCGTCGCCTGGCGCGGTTCGTGCGGATACTCGCGTACAACCTGTTCGGGTTGGCCACTCTCGCGGTCGCGGGCGCAGTGTCGCGCGCGGCCGGCGAGGACGCGTCCAGGTGGAAGGGCGCTCTCCTTCTGGCGGTGCCGCCGGCCGTCGTGTCGGTGCTGTGTGTGGTCGTCATTCCGTGGGTGGTCCCGTCGATCGGGATCGACGCGACCGGAATCACGCGTACCCCGACGCGTGGGAAGGTCGTCCGGATGGCGTGGACGGACATCGAGGACGTCGCCTTCGTCGGGGGCGAACTCATGGTCTATCCGCGGGCCGGAGCCGTGGTCGGCTGGTACCTGTTTCCGGGCCCGGGCGGGCGAATGGGCACTCTGGCACTGCGCGAGCGGGCCGGGCCGGCCAAGGCCGAGAGGGTTGCCCGCAGGGCGGCGATCTCGGCGGCGTTGCCCTACTTCGCGTGGGGGGTGGCGGGCTCGGACATCGGGATACGGATCGGCTCCACGCCGACACCGCGTCCCGCCGCAGGGGTCCGTTGATCCGGACCGGCGCACCGCGCGGGGCCGACACGGGGAATCGCGCGGGGGACGTCGGCCCGTTGTCGGTGGCTCGGTGGGGTAGGACATCCAGAGCGAACCGCCTGTCCGTACCGCCGTAGCCCGCTCGCCTGCCGACGCCGATTCGTGATCGTCCCGGACCGATCGAGGAGTAATCGATGCCACGTCGTCCCTTCGGGCTCACCGCCGCCTTGGGTGTGTCCGTGCTTGTGCTCGCCGCGTGCAGCAGCCCGTCCGGTACCGACCCGGACGACGAGAAGACCCCCAAGGGCGCACCGACGGTCGCGGGCAAGGGCAGCAACGCCATAGCCGTGATCACCCACGGCTCGGCCGGGGACGCGTTCTGGAGCGTCGTGCAAAACGGTGCCCGGGACGCGGGCAAAAAGCTGGGCGTGGACGTGCGCTACCAGGGCAACGGCGACCCGGCCGGCCAGGCTCGGTTGATCGACAACGCGGTGACCCAGGGAGTGGGCGGCATCGTGGTCTCGATGGCCAATCCCGATGCGCTGGCCGCCTCGATCAAGGCGGCCGGTGCCAAGGGCATCCCCGTGATCACCATCAACTCCGGGCAGAGCAGATCCGCCGAATTCGGCGCTGTCGCACACGTCGGCCAGGACGAGTCGATCGCCGGCGAGGCGGCCGGTGCCAAGCTCAAGCAGGGCGGCCGGACCAAGATGCTGTGCGTCATCCACGAGGCCGGCAACATCGGCCTGAACCAGCGATGCGACGGCGCCAAGGCGGGCTTCGGCGGCGCGACCCAGACCCTCCAGGTGGACATCGGCAACCCCACCGACACGCAGGCCCGCATTCGCGGCGCGCTCCGGTCCGACTCCTCGATCGACGCCGTGCTCGCGCTCAACCCTCAGGTGGCGGCGGTCGCGGTGGGTGCCGTGGGAGACGCGAACTCCAAGGCGCAGATCGCCACATTCGATCTCAACCCGGACGTGGTCGCCGGAATCAAACACGGCAGGATCGTCTTCGCGGTGGACCAGCAGCAATACCTCCAGGGCTACCTGCCGGTGATGATGATCAAGCTCTATCGGGACAACGCCAACACGGTCGGCGGCGGCAGGCCCGTACTCACCGGTCCCGGCTTCGTCGACAAGAACAACGTCGGCACGGTGGCCGAGTACGCGCAGCGAGGGACCAGATGACGACGAACCCTGCGACGCCGTCCTCTTCGTCCTCCCCATCCGAGACGAGCGGGGCGACCGGGGCGAGCGGGCCCGTCGATGCCGGCCCCGGCGTGCCCGTGCCCACCGCGTCCGGCAAGGACGAACGGGTCGCCTCGCCCACCCTCGCGCACCGGCTGCTCATGCGGCCCGAACTGGGCTCGCTGATCGGCGCCGTGCTCGTCCTGTGCTTCTTCTCGATCGTCGCCGACGGGTTCTTCACCGCGGCCGGCGCGGCGACCTGGCTGGACGACGCGGCCGGCCTGGGCATCATGGCCGTAGCCGTGGCACTGCTGATGATCGGCGGCGAATTCGACCTGTCGGCGGGTGTGATGACCGCCTCGACCGCGCTGATCACGGCCATGTTGGCGACCCGGGCCGGTTGGTCGGTGTGGCCCGCGCTCGCGGTGTCCCTCGCGTTCGCGCTCGCGGTCGGCGCGCTCAACGGCTGGCTCGTGGTGCGCACCGGTCTGCCGAGCTTCATCATCACGCTGGGCACGTTCCTGGCCCTGCAGGGCCTCAACCTCGGCGTCACCCGGCACGTGACGAACAGCGTCCAGGTCGGCGGGATGCGCTCCACCGACGGCTACGAGTCGGCCGGGCGGTTCTTCGCCTCGACCATGGCGATCGCCGGCACCGAGATCCAGGTCTCGGTGCTGTGGTGGCTGCTGTCGGCGGCCTCGGCCACCTGGGTACTCGCGCGCACCCGCTTCGGCAACCGGATCTACGCCGTCGGCGGCGCTCCGGTCAGCGCCCGCAACGTCGGCGTCCCGGTCGACCGCACCAAGATCGTGCTGTTCACGACGACCGCGGGCGCGGCCTGGCTGGTCGGCTCGATCAACATCCTGCGCTACACGTCGGTCCAGGCCAATCAGGGCATCGGCCTGGAATTCCAGTACATCATCGCGGCGGTGATCGGCGGTTGCCTGCTCACCGGCGGTTACGGCTCGGCGATCGGCGCCGCGGTGGGCGCGCTGATCTTCGGGATGGCTCGCCAGGGCATCGTCTACGCGCAGTGGAACAGCGACTGGTTCCAACTCTTCCTGGGCGTGCTGCTGCTCGCGGCCGTCCTGGTCAACAACTCCTTCCGGCGCCGCGCGGAGAGGTCTCGTCGATGACACAACCGAGCATCGGTCCAACTCCCGAGGAACCGGCCGGCCACACGAGCGCCGCAGCCCGGGACGCGGGCGCCGCGCGTGCCGACGCGCGCCCGCGTGATGCCGCGCACCTGCTCGAACTGCGCGGCGTCGGAAAGCGGTTCGGCAGCGTGATCGCGCTCGACGACGTGTCCGTGTCGGTGGACGCGGGCGAAGTGACGTGTGTCCTGGGGGACAACGGCGCGGGCAAGTCGACCTTCATCAAGATCCTCGCGGGCGTACACGCGAACGACAGCGGGGCGTACCTCGTGGAGGGCGCCCCGGTTCGCTTCGCCTCGCCCCGGCAGGCGCTCGATCGAGGCATCGCCACGGTCCATCAGGACCTGGCCGTGGTGCCGTTGATGAGCGTGTGGCGCAACTTCGTCCTGGGTTCGGAACCGGTCAAGGGGCGCGGTCCGTTCGCTCGGCTCGACGTCACGCAGGCGCGCGCCGTCGCGCGGCGCGCACTCCTGGACATGGGCATCGACCTGCGCGACGTCGAACAGCCGGTGGGTACGCTCTCCGGCGGCGAGCGCCAGTGCGTGGCGATCGCCCGGGCCGTGCACTTCGGCGCGAAGGTGCTGATCCTCGACGAGCCCACCGCCGCCCTCGGCGTCAAACAGGCCGGCGTCGTGCTCCGCTACATCGCCCGGGCCCGCGACCGCGGCCTGGGCGTCGTGTTCATCACGCACAACCCCCACCACGCCTACCCGGTGGGAGACCGATTCCTGCTGCTCAACCGAGGTCGCAGCCAGGGATGCTTCGCCAAGTCCGAGATCACCCCGGCCGAACTCACCCGGCAGATGGCCGGCGGCACCGAACTGGAGTCCCTCGCCCACGAGTTGGACGCGGGCGCCGCGACGTGACCGCGGCTCAGTCCAGGCGCATGCCCAGTACCCGGCCCGGCCACGGTTGCCGGCCGTCGCGCTCGACCGTGAACGTCGTCAGGGGGGTGAAGCCCAAGGCGACGTACTGTTCGACGAGCCCGCCGCCGTTGCCCGCGTAGCAGTCGACCCGGACCAGGCGCACGCCGCGTCGTCGGGCCTCCTCGCACGCGTCCGCGATCAGCGTCGCGCCCACCCCGAGTCCGGAGAATCGGCGATCGACGACCAGCAGAGCGACGTACAACTCCGGCTCCGCGGCGGCATCGACGTAGTCGGCGGGCGTGTCCGAGACCACGCAACAACCGGCGGCCGAGCCGTCGACCTCCGCGATCCGTGTCGTCTGCTCCCGCAGCCGCTTCTCGACGCGTTCGACCGCCTCCGGTCGAGCGGACCAGGGTTCGCTGCCCCACTGGCCCACCTGACCGCGGGCGGTGAGCCACGCCACCGCACCGTCGAGCATGGCCAACACCTCGGCCAGGTCGGTCAGGTCGCCACTGCGGACGTTCACTCGGCTCGTCATGCCGACCCATTCTGTGCCGTGCGTCCGACACCCGCGCAGCGGCCCCTCGGCACGACAGCCCGCTCAAGGGGACCCGGGACGAGACGATCACCGGGTGTCCGCACCCTGGGCGACAGCCGACCACGGCCGAGCCGGGATGCCGCCGGTTCAGTGGCGGCCGTGCGCGCTGTCCGACGCCCCGCCGAAGAGGCGGGCAATCGCTCGGAAGGGGAGGGTGACCACCGTGGCGACGGCACCGCCGACGGCTCGGAACACATCGGCTATCGCCTTGAACATCAGAGGTACCTCCGGCCGGTCCGGCGGCGGACGCTCGGCGACCGTCGCGCACGGTGCTTCACGATTTCCATGCCCGGTGGCAGGTCGAGGAAACCGTACGGTCCAAGTGCGCGGGCGCACCCGTCACGCCCACGGGCCGGAGCCGGGCGACCGCTTCGCGAACGTCCGCCGATACGAGTCGCACGGCTCGCGGCCGAGAGCCGCGAGCGCGACCCGCGCCGACGCGGAGGGCGCGGGTGGGCGTACCGCGAACCGGATCCGCGATCGGCTCGGGCACCCGGCCGACAACGCGGAGCCCGGCTCTCAACGCACGCCGTCCAACATGCGCAACACCGCGCGCTCCATCGGCCCGCGGGTGGCCAGATCGCCGAAGGACAGCCCGTCTCCCAACCGGGCGAGGGAACCGGCGACGGTGACACCTCGGTCGTAGCAGTCGAATACGCGGGCGTCGATGTAGGACGCGCGCGCCACGGCGGGGGTGTTGCCGAGGTAGTCGGCCACTTCGCGCACCACCCTGGCCCGGGCGCGGCGCCGTGCCGTGGGCGAGTCGGCGACCGCACCGGAGACCGCCAGGCCCACGGCGGCGAGCACGGTGGCATGCCAGGTCCGAAAGTCCTTGGTGGTGAAGTCGCCGCGGGCGCGCTCCTGGATGTACGCGTTGAGGTCGTCGGCGTGGATGGGGGACAGCCGATTGTCGGGTCGCCGGTAGCGAAACAGCGGACCGTCGGCGGTCGCGGTTCGGCGCAGGGCCACCACGACCGGCTTGACCAGATCGTCCACCAGGACCCGGCTGTGCGTCTGCCCGCTCTTGGCGGGAAACGCGAACCGCAGTTGTCCGCCCTGTACTCGGATGTGCTCGCGGCGCAGTGTGGTCAGTCCGCAACTGCCGTTGGTGCGTACGTACTGCTCGCTGCCGGAGCGGAAGAAGCCCAGGTCCACGAGGTGGAAGCACGCGGCGAGGACGCGCTCGCGGCCGAGGCCCGGTCGGGTCAGGTCGTGCTCCACCTCGGTGCGGGCCCGGGGCAGGTGTCGAGCGAGGTCGGCGGCGCGATCGTGCTTGGCCACGTTGCGACGGGCGCGCCACAGGTCGTGGTAGACGTACTGCCGCCGGCCCGCGGCGTCGGTGCCCACCGCCTGGATGTGGCCGTCCGGACGGGCACAGATCCACACGTCGGTCCAGGCCGGGGGCAGAACCAGAGCGCGGATCCGTTCCAGGACGGCGGGATCGCTCACGGCGGTGCCGGCCCGGTCGAGGTAGCCGAAACCGCGTCCTCGACGACGCCGAGTCAGGCCCGGACCGGTGGGGTCCACGCGCCG
>NZ_WWJX01001466.1 GCF_009865215.1 Streptomyces sp. SID3343
CCAACCGCTCGGCGATCCCCGGCCTCTTCGCCGTCGGCGCAAGCGCCCACCCGGGCGGCGGCCTGACCCGCGTAGGCATGTCGGCCGCCCTGGTCGCCGACCTCATCGGCCGAGCCTGACCGACCCGCCCCGGCCGCCAATCACCGGCGCACCCACACCGCGTCCCCTCTACTCGCCCCCGACGTAAAGATCCGCGTCCACCGGCGCCCCCAATTCCGCAAGCAACCGCATCAGGTCGGGCCCGACCACAAACCCAGGCCCGGTCGGATCATCCGGCGACATCCACTGAACGACGCTCAAGATCATCGAACATCCCGACCCACTCAGCACGAGAAGCTGCTCACGAATCGCGCTCAATCTCGCCCGCATCGACTCCAGAAGCGCACTGACATCCGCAGCGGCATCCCCCTCCTCCGCCAGCATCCAGACGCTCTCCCGCGCAGCCCTGCGCAGAATCGACCTCGACGAAACCTCCCCTTTTCGACAAGTTTCGTCCGGCGAAACCGGCAAGCCCGCCAGGATCTCATCGAGAGAAACCGACGAACTCACCACCGAAAAATGCACCCGCCGGGCTTTCGGGGCCTCGCGCGCTTCGACAGACGTCATGAACTACGGCACCTGCTGCCCGGGTTGCCGTGCAAGGAAACTTTGGTAGTCGTAGAAGATATCGGGCAGCCCACGCGGTCCTCGGATCTCCCAGAAATCACCGATCAACTCGAAAAGCTTCGCTCTCGCTGCGGCATCGGCGTCGGGGTCGGGGTCGAGCCTTTCCGAGATCGAGACCCGACCATCCTCCGGGAACGTGAACGCGATTCGTAGGACCAGCTCCGGCCAGGCACCTTCGGAAACGTAGCCGAGCTTCATCGACAGCCATTCCCTGAACCCATCGAGCAAATGCCCCGAGTTACCTGCATTACAGCCGACCAAAAACGCGGTGGCGGCTTGATAGGAAACTTCGATCCCAAGCCCTTCAGGGTCTTCTCGGGCAGCGTCGAAGAGCTTCGGATAGTCCACGATGTTCATGCGCGCAAGTCTTTCCCAAGGAATTCACGGTAATCGAAGTAGATCCGCTCCAGGCCGCAGGATTCACGGAACCGCCAGAACTCCTCCAGCAACTCGAAGAGCTTGGCCCTGACGACTTCGTCGACCTGGGGTTCGAGCGCCTCGTAGATCGAGGTTCGCTCCCTGTCCGGAAGCGCGAGCTTCAGGACCAGCCCTTGCCAAGGGAGGTTGGACCCGTACCCGAGTTCCATGACCAGCCATTCCCTGAAGCCGTTTAGCAACTGCCACGAGTTGCCCCCGTCGCAACCGTTCACGAAAGCTGCGACCGACTGGTAGGTTTCATCGACCCCAAACCCTCTCGGATGGGCGCTGACACGCTCGAAAAGCCTCGGATAATCCACGCTTCGTCCTCGGATCGGTGGAACCATCCTGTATCCCGTCGGCAGGCGTTTGGGTTGAAGGTGGATCCGATCCACTCGCCCTTACTGGCGCCATCAACCGGATCCGCCTCTCACATCAGATGTACCTCGACACTGAAGTCCTTTGCGTAGCCGGGTTCCCCTCAGTACGGATCCGGTTCGTGGTAGGGACCGGCTTCCTGGTAGAAGGTTTCCAGTGCCTCCGGCTCTCGCTCGATGAGGCCCCCGTAGTGGTTGACATCCTGAACCAACGTCGAATATCCCCAGACCGCCTGCAGCCCGCGCTCGCCGCCATCTCGCAGGCCGAACCTCCAGTCGGCGGGAATCGAATCGTCGACCACGTCGAACAACTGCACCGGATACCAGTTCGGTTTTTGAGTGCTGTCGCGCACAAGGACAAGTAGATCGCCACCGTAAGACGCCATACCGAAGATCCGGTAGACATGGCCCACGCGGATCAGATCCTCGTTCTCCTGAGTGTAAAAATTTCCACTCAACGCTCTAGGGCCGACACGATCGTTCGGGTAAACGCACCGCAGTTTCATGGTCTCGTCACTTAAATTTGTAGTCGTCGACTTGTCGTGTGATGGTGTTGTAGGTGTAGTGAATTTCGATTCCGTTGACATTCTGGGCCATTTTAACCCAGCCGTCTTTGCCTTCCCAACGCGGATCCGTCATCGGGAAAGGCAGTGGGCGACCCGCAGCCGGGTTCGACATCGCCTGGCGCATCGCGATCTGCTCCGCCAGGGAATTCGGTTCCGTACGCCCGGTACTTCCGCGCCCGAGCGGTTGTGGTGCGTCCGGATTGGCTACCCCGGTTGGGCCCGGCGGGTCGACGGAGGGGGGTTCTTCGTTTGAACCGTACGAGTCCGGCGCCAATCCAAGCGGGTCAGACCATACCGTAGGGTTATGTACATAGTGATGATGATTGGGTGCAGGTATGAGTCCGAGCGGATCGGGACTGAGATATCTGCCTGTATCCTCGCTGTAGTAGCGGTTTAAATTGTAGGCGAGGCCGGTCTCGGAATCGCGATATTGGCCTGGGAAACGCAGCGGGCAACGCAGGCCATCGGTGGATTGGACCGTCATTCCCCAGACGGTTTCGAAAGATTGGCCGCAAGCGGTCCCATCTTCGGCAAGTAACCAAAGAGGGACACCGATCAGATCGGTGACAATAGCGAAGAACTGTGTGTCCACATCGGCTTGCACGGCGATCTGGGTCAGAGGTCTGTGAGTTCCCGGGGCATAGTTCCAGGACGTCGCGACCCCTGCAGTTTCCTGCTCCGCAAGGTGGGTTCCATCCCAAGTGAACAAAACCTCGTCCGCACGATTTAGAGCATCGACTACACGGTGTTTGGCAGTGCGCCGGCCGAGCGGATCGTAAGTGTATTTCCATACGGTGCCATCCGGGATCGTCACCTCGACGAGGAGATCATCCGCGTCCCACCGAAAAGTCCACGACTTGGTTTTACCGGACAGCGTGCGATGGAACCTGCGGATCATGCGGCCTTGAGAGTCGTACTCGAACTTCGTCCGCCCCGCGCGGTGCAGCAACGTGCCGCCAACCTCGCGATCACCCTGGGTGCGTGTGCTTCGGCCTGGCCAGCTGTCGGCGGTGAGGTTGCCCGCGTGATCATATGCGTAGCGCTCAGTCCAACCCCGGGCATGCACACCCGTAACGCGACCGACCTCGTCCAAGTCGAAGGCGCGCCCGCCCGAGGCCGTGTCATCGATGGCAGTGAGATAATTATCCGCGCGATAACTGTACGTGCGGCGATATGTCTCCGCCGGGGCCAATTCCGGGCTGAATGCCGCAGTGATCTTGTCGAGCTCTTCGCCTACACGCGTCGTCTGTGTGGTCAGGCGATGGGCTTCGTCCCATTCCTGGAGTAGTGTCACCTTTTCGCCGAAGCGCCGCGCCACCTCGCGTCCGGAACGGTCGTAATAGAACTCCAGAGTGTGACCGGCATTATGCAGCGCACTCGGCCGCCCCGAAGGCTCAAAGGTCCATTCGCTGACTTGCCCCGAAGGTGTCGTACGACGAGTACGGCGCCCGCCCGGATCGTAGGAACTGGCAACGGCCTTGCCATTGCTGGTTTCGCCGATGACGCGGCCGATCGCGTCGCGCTGGAGCAGCAGATCGACGTCAGGATTGACCGCGCGTACGAGGCGGCCTGCGGCGTCGTGGGTGAAGGTCGCCGTTCGGCCGGTGGCCGTGTGGACCTGCTTGGTGATATCACCGAGCGGATCACGCTCGAAAGTGATTTCCTCCCCTGCACCGTTGGTCCGTGATATCAGGTGCCCGACCGCATTGTGACGGTATATCAGTGTACGCCCGTTGAAGTCGGTTTCCGAGATCAGGCGGCCGGCCGCATCGTAGTCGTAACTCCACGCGAGACCCTGCGGATTGGTGACTTGGACAAGTCTGGCCTCGGCGTCGTACCGAAACTCCAGCCGTGCTCCGTCGGGACCGGTTCGCGCGGATGGCTGGTCGAGTTGACCGGACTCGAAGCGGGTGACGTTGCCCGCAGTGCTCTGGTGGTATTTCAGGTTGCCTTCGGCATCCCATGTCCACGTTTCCTGAGCGCCATCGGCTCGCTCGCGCCATGCCGGCTTGCCCTCGACGGTCCAGGCTGTACAAGTGGTATTGCCGAGCGGGTCGCTCGAAGCTGATATTCGACCGAAGGCGTCCCGTCGCGCCGACGTTGTCTCGCCGAGTGGATCGGTGAGCGTGAGGGGCAACCCGGCGGCATCGACAGTCATCCGGGTCGTGTGACCGACCGCATCCGTCGATGAAATCGGGTGACCAGCGTCGTCGTATGTGTAAGTGGTGACGGCGTCGAGCGGATCCATGATCGTGAGGAGGTTGCCACGGTCATCGTATGAGTACGTCCAACGCTTACCGTCCAGCCCGGTGATCGTCGTGGGCTTGCACAACGTCGGGTCGTGGTCTGCGATGGCGAAGGTACCGTTTGGACGCACCACCGCGGTCGGGTTGCCTTGCGGGTCGTACGTATGCCGAGTGGTGTGGCCGAGTGGATCGGTGACGGCGATGCGGCGGTTGTACTCGTCCCATTCGGTGTGGGTGGTGTTGCCGAGAGGGTCGGTTTCCCGGATGACCTGGTGCCAGTCGTTGTACTCGAACTCGCGTGTCGCGCCCAACGCGTCGGTCATCCGCGTGACGCGGGCGGTCGGGTCGTAGGCGAACGTGTTGTCCATGAAGCCGTCGACGCCCGAGCCGCGTACACAGCGGCCCGCCTCGTCGTATTCGTACTGGTACCAGGTGTTGTTGCGGTCGGTCCACGACGTGATGCGACGTCGGGTGTCGTAGGTGAAGCGCAGGGGTTTGCCCGAGGAGTTGGTGACGGAGGTCAGGTCGCCCGCTTCGTCGTAGCCGAAGCGCAGTAGGCGGATCGACTTCGACTGGTCTTCCGTCCGGGCGTGCGTCTCCGGGTCGGCGTTAAGCAGGCGCAGGCCGGTGATCAGGCCGGCTTCCGTATCGACGGCTATTCGATAGCCGCCCGAGTGGACGACCTCGCACGGGACGCCGTTGGCGTCGTAGGCGTAGTCGATCCGGTTGCCGTTGCGGTCGTGAAGGCTGCGGACCGGTATTCGGCGTGAGGCGACGCCGGGTAACGGGGCGAAGGACCACGTCCAGCCGCGCTGCGGGTCGGTCACGGTGAAGGCGCCGGTCGGGGTGCCGTCCCATTCCAGCGGCCAGCGGTATCCGCCGACGGGGAGGGTCGGCTCCCCCGGGCGGGGCGCGCGGTAGCGCAGTCGCATGCCGTCCGCCGCAGTGAACCTGAGCCATTCCGGGCCGAGTTCGAGGTGCTGGTCCAGCGTGGACGCCCAGTGCTCCCCGAACCATCGGCCGCCGTCGAACGCCGTGCGGTGTTGACGCGCCAACACGAGCGGCAGGGTGCCGGGGAGCGTCACGTCGGTCTGGGTCAGGACCATCTCGCCGGTGACCACATCGATCGGCTCGCCCTCGCGCGTGCACCCGTCCGCGCCCCGGCAGCCCGGGTTGTCCTTCTTCGCGATGTCCTTTTCGAGCTTCTCCGCCGGTGTCAGGATCTTCCGGCCGGCCGCGGTCCCGCCGCTGAGCGCGAGGTTGGGAACCTGCTCGCCGAGGAACTTGCCCGGGTTGGCCCGGAAATCCTCCCAGGACTGCACAGCCAGGTCTTTGAACTGGGCCGGGTGCGTGGCCAGGTCGTAGAAGGACGTCGCGGTGTTCTTCATGTCCGTGAAGTACGCGGCCGGGTCGGTCAGCAGGCGTGTTGGGCTCACCTGCAACGCCGCGGAGGCGAGATCCCAGGTGCCCGTGATCGCGCCCTTGACGAACTCCTTCACGAAGGTCTTGATCTCACCCCGCAGGTCCGGGACGTTCTGTAAGCGGTCCAGGTGCTCGCGGAGCTTGAGCATCCGCCGCGCCTCGTCGTCGCTGACTCGCTTCCACACCCGCTGGTACTGCTCGTGTGCGTCTTCGAGGTCGCCCTTACCGGGGTTCTTTCCGGGGTCGGTGGGCTTGGGTGGCAGGCAGGACTCGTCGGCTCCCGCCTTCTTGGCCGTCTCCCACTGGTCCTTGGCCGTCTTGTACTGCGCCTCGGCCGCGTCATGCGCCCGCGAAGCCGCCTCCGCCCGGCGCACCTTCGGGATGAGGTCGTTGGCACACTCGCCTTGCGCGAAGCGGAGCGTCTCGCCGAACTGGCGCATGTGCCCGGCGCACGGCGGGAGTTCGTCCGCGAGCAGTTCCAGTACCCCGCGCACGGTGGTGACGTCCTTGACGAACCCCTCCGCGGCGCTGCCCTGCCACATCTCCTTCTTCTCCAGCGGCTTCAACCGGTCCTGCGCCTGGCCGACTTCGACCTTGATCCGGTCGAACGCGTCCGCCGTATCGCGTAGAACCTCCCAGTCGCCGTGGACCCACACCCTGGCGTCGTCACTGCTGGGAAAGCCGAACTCGTCGAACGCCACCGGCTCGATGCCCATGACTCGCTCCCCCTACCGGCTCGGCTCGGGCGACTTGCCCGGCGTCGGTGTCGGCAACGTCTCCTCGGGATCGGACGTCGGGGCAGGCGGCCCCGACGTCTCCTTCGGATCGGGCGTCGACGCGGGCGGGGCCGGCGGCCCTCCTGGAGGCGTGACGGCCTCCTGCGCGGCTCGGTCCGCCTCGTCGTACCCCTCCGCCGCCGTCAACAGGCCGATCGCCAAACTCTCGCCTTTCGCGACCGCGGCCGCCATGATCTTGGTCGTCTCGTCCAGGATGTTCTGGGACTGCTGTGCGAAAGACGGCCACTGCGTGCCGAGTTGCTGTAATCGGCTCATCAACTCGTCTCGCTGCTGAGCGACTTGCCGCATCGGGAACATCGCCTCCGACAGTTCCCGGGCGCTGTCCCGCAGGTAAGTCGCGTCGGCGACGAACCCGTCGCCGTCCTTGTCACCCATCGATTCCCCCGTGGTCGGTTTCCGCAATGGATTCGCCGCGCCAGAGCCGCGCGTGCAGGCGGACGGGATGCTCGCCGGCCAGGTTCAGCGCGAGGTCGTAACCGTCGGGGAACTGCGCCACGAGTTCCGCGCCCGTCATGGCGAACCACGGTGTCTCGCGGCGGGTCCACCGGACGAGTTCCTCCGGCGACGTGAACACCGGGATCATGCCGTCGCCCGGCACACCCAGGGCCTCGAAACCGACATACTCCGGCCGCACGCAGTACAGCCGCGCGCCGCGCAACGCGGCCGACAGCGCGGGTGGATCACCTTCCCCCGCCGCGAGCTTTGCGACCTCTGCCGGCAGGTCCGCCGCATCGTCAATCACCACACGCCCCCGTCCGTGATTGGTTGGTGACTGTACTACGGAGGCATCACACTGCGACGATCGAGGTGCGAAGAGTCACTGTCGGCGGGCCGCCGCTTCGGCCCGTGCCTGCCCCTCCGATTCGCGAACGACGACGGATTTCCTCAGTCGTGCCGTTGGATGGGGCGACGGAGCGTCGAGCCTGGACCGCCACGCGTCCGGCCCTCTCTCATACGAAGCCGAACCCACCCTTGACTGCAGGCAGTCGGGGCTCAGTTGGGCCCCGCCGCTGTCGGAACGGCTTGCAGGTAGGCACGAGCGAGGGAAGTGAGGCATGTCAGGTTCGTGTCGAGTCCCGGGCGCGCGACCCACCGCATCGAGGTGTCCGGGTGCGGCAATGGACCCGGGACGGTCAGGCAGCCGTGCGGGCCGATGTAGTGGTACCAGCCGATCCGGGTCGGGGCGGGTGGCGGGCCTACGGTCGAGCGCCACGCGTCGCCACTGCCGGGGCCTACCAGGTAGGCCCACTTGTCGGCGTACGACGCAGACACGACCGCGCCCAGCGGCACTTGGGCCGCGATGAGGGCCTGGAGCACGACCGCGCCGAGATTCGCGCGTATCACCACCGCGTCGAAGATTCGGCCGGTGTCGACGGGCTGACGCGCACCCGGGTCGATCGACCACACATATCGGGTGGCACGAGGGTCGCGGGTGGCCGAACTGAGCCATGCCGCGCCACTTGCGTTGACCCGCTCGTCTTGCTGTCGAAGCACGTTCTTTCGCCTCCAGGTTGCTGGAAACAGACGCGACGAAGCGGCCGGGCAGCAGGCCACAGCCTCACCGGTTACAGCACTGTGTGCTGATCACGTCGCTATCCGTAGCGTGCACCTGGAGTGGAGAAAATGCAACAGCTGTACTTCACCACGTTGCACTCACTGTTCTTCGGTACCGTTGTCGCCCCGCGGCGCGACAGACTGATGGCACAACAGGAGGTGGGCCGTGCCGATCGAGCAGAACCCGACGGTCCGTAGACGGCGCTTGGGCCTCGAACTACGACGGCACCGCGAGGCTGCCGGGGCAACGCTGGACGATGCCGCCCTCCGCTTGGAGTGCCACAAGACCAAGATCAGTCGTATCGAGAACGGTCGCTCCGGCGTTCGCGCACGCGATGTTCGTGAACTCCTGGCCCTGTACGGAGTGAGCGATGCCGACGTGCAGGCATTCCTTGAAGCCCTTGCCAAGTCGGGCGCCAAGCGGGGTTGGTGGCAAAAGTACGGCCCGGCGATTCCCTCTGCCTATGCAGATCTCATCGACCTCGAAGCGGCAGCAACCCACATCAGGACCTTTCAGACGATCCTGATCCCCGGGTTGCTTCAAACCGAAAGCTATTCGCGTGCGGTTCACGCCTCGAACCCTGCTGCGATCGATCCGGCCACGCTTGAGGTTCTACTCGAAGTCCGCGCCGCACGACAGGACGTTCTCGCGAAGACAAGCCCGGTCACCCGATTTGAAGCCATCATTTTCGAGGCGGCAATCCGTACCCCGGTCGGCAGTCGCGAGATCATGAGGGACCAGCTCGAGCGCTTGCTCGAAGTGGGCGAGTCGCCCAACATCGAGCTCCAGATCCTTCCCATGGCTGTGGGCGCTCACGCGGGCATGTCGGGCCCGTTCGTGATCTTCAAGTTTCCACTGCCCGCAGACGGCGATGTCGTCTTCCTGGAGAACCTCACCAGCTCCCTTTATGTGGAAACGCTGGGCGAGACGGAATTTTACACACTTGTCTATGACAAGTTGAGGTCCGCTGCATTGAATCCGAAGGCGTCGATAGCGGCGATCCGTGCTGCGATTTCGCAATTTGATAGGGGTGAATAGTGCGCTCGCATGAAACTGCTTTGTCCGGATGGCGCAAGAGCAGCTACAGCGGTTCCACCAACGATTGCGTGGAAGTCGCTGACACGTTCTCGGGCGCTGTGCCGGTTCGTGACAGCAAAGATCCCGGCGTCGGTCGTTTGGTCGTGGCTTCCGCGTCCTGGTCGGGACTGGTCGCGGCGCTGAAAAGCGGCGTCTGACCCTTCGTTCTCAAGTCAGGAGGTAAGCGAAGTGCCTCGGACTAGTTCTGTCCAGTGGCGGAAATCCAGTTACAGCAGCGCCAATTCCGAGTGCGTAGAAGTGGCACCTTGGACGGCGAGTACTGCTGTTCGTGACAGCAAGGATCCCGGCATCGGTCGTTTGGTCGTTGCTTCCGTGTCTTGGTCGAGGCTGGTCTCGGCGCTGAAGAGCGGCGCCTGACCTTTCGGTCTCCAGTGGGAGAAAACCCGGAGTGTGCCCCTTCGAGGGGCACGCTTTCGGGGTGGTTCGGCCGGCGTGGCCGGGGTGGGGGTTGCTTGTCAGCGGGTTTTGGCTCGGCGGCCCTTTGGGCGTTTGCCGGTGATCGTCCAGCCGTGGTGGTAGGCCGCGCGGACGTAGCGGGTGGTCAGGAACTGGCCGATGGCGAAGCAGAGGATGCCGACGCCGATCACGATCGGGTTGTGCAGGGCGATGCCTGCCGGTACGCCGAGGAAGCCGATGAACGCGAGGAGGCGGTAGCGGAACGGGGCACCGTGCTGCCACAGCACCTCGGTCAGCAGCCACAACCCGATGGGCACGAAAAGGATGTAGAGCACCACCAGGCCGACCTGCACGGTTCGTCCCCTCCATCGCCGGTTGCTGGCTCGACCTTAAAGGGTGAACCGGCCGACGGGGGTGGCCGGGAGGTCAGCTCTGCTGGCCCAATCCGAGGTTCTGGTAGATCTCGGTGGTCGCGGTGGATTTGTTCAGCGTGATGAAGTGCAGGCCGGGCGCGCCCTCGGCGAGCAGCCGCTCGGACATCCGGGTCGCGAACTCGACGCCGATCGCCCGGACCGCCGCCGGGTCGTCCTTGACCGCCGCGACGCCCTCGGCGAGTTCGGTGGGCACCGCGCACCCGCTCAGCTCGTCCATCCGCACCAGGTTGCCGGCGCTGGTGACCGGCATCACCTCGGGGATGATCGGAATGTCGCAACCGGCCGCGGCGACCCGGTCGCGCAGGCGCAGGTAGTCGTCGACGTCGAAGAACATCTGGGTGATCGCGTAGTCGGCGCCGGCACGGCACTTGGCCACGAAGTGCCGGATGTCCTCGTCCCAATTCGTCGAGCGCGGGTGCATCTCCGGGAACGCGGCAATGCCCACGCAGAAGTCGCCCGAGGCGCGCAGCAGTTCGACCAGCTCGATCGCGTACGTGAAGCCGTCGGGGTGAGCGACCCATGCGCCGTTGGGGTCGCCGGGCGGGTCGCCGCGCAGGGCCAGCACGTTGCGCACGCCCGCGTTCGCATACTGCCCGATGATGTTGCGCAGCTCGGCGCGGGAGTGGCCGACCGCGGTGAGGTGGCCGACGGGGGTGAGCGTGGTCTCGGTCGCGATCCGCTCGGTCGTGTCGACGGTGTGCGTGCGGCTGGAGCCCCCCGCGCCGTAGGTGACCGACACGAAGGTGGGGGCGAGCGCCTCGACCCGGCGGATCGCGTCCCACAGCGTGCGGACGCCCTTCTCGGTCCTCGGCGGCATGAACTCGAACGAGAAGGACCTGTTGCCGTTCGCGATCAGATCGCGAATGACAGGGGTTCGACCGGTCTGGGTGGATGCGGCGCCTGGAGACATGTCTGCAGATTAGCGGTCGCGTGTTCACCCGAACACGGCTTTCCATTCCGCGAGACGGGTGGATGTACCGCGGCGCGTGGGTTGCGTCGGGTGCGCGGGTTGCGTCGGGGCGCGCGGGAGGCCCTCCCGGGAGACGCGTGGGCGCGGGGTGGCGGCGGGACCACGGGAAGGAGCGAAAGCCGCCGCGAGCGAGGGGCGAAGGGACGTGGAGGCCGGAGGCGTGACGGGATGACCGCGGCGCATTCGCGCGATGCGTGGGGCGGCTGGTGGGGGCGGCGCAAGCGAGGGGATGTGTGGGCGGATGGGGGGCGCGGCGCAATCGTGGGCGGTAAGCGGGCGGGGCGGCGGGGTGGTAGCGGCCGGAGAGCGCACGGGTGGGCGTAGTGCAAGGGAGGCGAAGAGCGCACGTCGGTGTGTGGGGGCGGACGCGGCGCGGTGCAATCGCGGGATGCGTGGGGCGGCTGGTGGACGGGGGCGCAAGCGATAGATGCGTGGGCGGCTGGCGGACGGGGCATCGGCGGGGCGGCGGCGGCCGAAGAACGCACGTCGGCGTGTACGGGCCGGCGCGACGCGGCGGAAGCCGGAAAGCGCACGTCGGCGTGTACGGGTCGACACGGCGCGGCGCAATCGCGGGATGCGTCGGGCGGCTGATGGGCGCGGCGCAAGCGGGGCCGCAGCGGCCGAAGAACGCACGTCGGCGTGTCCGGACCGGCGCGACGCGGCGGAAGCCGGAAAGCGCACGTCGGCGTGTACGGACCGACACGGCGCGGCGCAATCGCGGAATGCGTCGGGCGGCTGATGGGCGCGGCGCAAGCGGGGCGGCGGCGGCCGAAGAACGCACGTCGGCGTTTACGGGCCGGCGCGACGCGGCGCAATCGCGGAATGCGTCGGGCGGCTGATGGGCCCGGCGCAAGCGAGGACGGCAGGCGGGCGCGGCGCAAGCGGGGCGGCGGCGGCCGAAGAACGCACGTCGGTGTGTGCGGGCCGGCGCGGCGCGGCGGAAGCCGGGAAGCGCGCGTCGGTGTGTGGGAGGTGGAGGGGGTGGCTTTCTGCGGCGGTCGGGCGGCGTGGTGGGAGTTGGATGGTGGCGGGCCGGCGCTTGGGTGATGGTTCCGGGGTGATGTGTGGCGGTGAGGAGTGTGGCCGGGAGGAGTTCGTGGGCCGTGGGGAGGGTGCCGGCTTCGGGTGAGGTGCCTGGCGACCTGGGCGGTGTTCGTGACGGGGAGCCTGCTCCGCATGGGGAAGACGGGCGCAAGTTAGGCTGCCCCGTATCCCTCACCGATTCTTGATCGCCTCGACGGAAGACTCCATGGCTGCCGATTCCTTCCCCGTACACCCCTTGGACCGGGACGGCCTGCGGCAGCGCGTCAACGCCGCGCTGGGCGAGTTCATGGACCGCCAGGCCGGCGTGCTGGCCGCCGCGGGCGAGGGCATGGTCCCGGTCACCGCGGCGCTGAGCGACTTCGTGTTGGACGGGGGCAAGCGGCTGCGGCCCGGATTCTGCTACTGGGGATGGCGCGCGGTCGCGGGACCGTCGGCCGACGACGAGGCGGTCGTGCGGGCTGCGGCCTCGCTCGAACTGCTCCAGGCCAGCGCGCTGATCCACGACGACCTGATGGACAGCAGTGATACGCGCCGGGGCAAGCCCGCGGTGCACCGCCGTTTCGAGGAGCTGCATCGGGCAACCGGCTGGGTGGGCTCGGGAGAGTCCTTCGGGTCGGCGGCGGCGATCCTGCTCGGCGACCTGTGTCTGTCGTGGTGCGACGAGATGTTCGGCGCGAGCGGCGTGGACGAAAAGGCGCTGCGGGCGGCGAAGCCGCTGTTCGACGTCATGCGTACCGAGGTGATGGCGGGCCAGTATCTCGACGTACTCGAACAGGCGATGGGCGGCGGCTCGGTCGAGCGGTCACGGCGCGTCATGCGGTTCAAGTCCGCGAAGTACACGATAGAGCGCCCGCTGCACGTCGGCGCCGCGCTCGCCGGTGCCGACGAAAACACCCTGCGGGCCTACTCCGCCTATGGTCTGCCGCTCGGTGAGGCCTTCCAACTGCGTGACGACGTGCTCGGGGTCTTCGGTGATCCCGGGCTCACCGGGAAGCCCGCGGGCGACGACCTGCGGGAGGGCAAGCGGACCGTGCTCCTGGCGCTCGCCGGCGAGCGGGCCGACGCCGGGCAGGCCGAGTCGCTGGAAACGCTGATCGGGGATCCCGAGCTGAGTGACGCCGGGGTCAAGGAGTTGCGGGCCGTGATCGAGGACACCGGCGCGCTCGCCGAGGTGGAGGCGATGATCGCCGACCTCGCCACGCGTGCCCTCGCCGGCCTTGCCGTCGCGCCGGTCGCCGAGGACGCGCGCGAAGTGCTGCGCGAGCTCGCCGACGCGGCGACCGTGCGCAGCGTCTAGCCCCGTCTCGGCCGGCGCGGACGCGGCGACGGGGAACGGCGCGTCGTGGCCGGTGTTCGGCGCCGGTCTGGGCCGTTCCGGTGCGGCCATCCGCGGGCGGGGAGTGCGCGAAGGGGGTTCGTCGCCGGCCGCGAGCAGCGCCTCGGGCGGGAAGCGGCCGACGAAGCAGATCCCGCCGAGCATCGCGGCGAGCACGAACAGCGGGAGCAGCAGCGCGGTGCCGGCGTCGGCCGTACCGGCGGACGGGACCGATCCGCTCGCCGACGAGGTGACACGCGCGCGGCGCGACCGGGGATCACCCGGACGAGCACCCCGCGGCGGGGGAACGGTCTGCAGT
>NZ_WWJX01000151.1 GCF_009865215.1 Streptomyces sp. SID3343
CCCGGCCTCGGCGTCGGCGAAGAACACCGAGGCCTGGCGGGCCAGTCCGTCCCGTCCGGCCGGCGCCGCGACGCCCACCACCCGGTAGGTGGTCGGCGCCTGGGTCGACTGCACGGTGACCGTGGCGCCCACCCCGACGCCGGCCCGGCGCGCGAGGTCGGCGTCCAGCACGATCTCGTCGCCCGCGACCGGCGCCCGCCCCTCGCGCAGCGCGAACGGGGTCAACCGGGCCGACTCCCACGCGTGTCCCCACGCCGTGTCGGCGGTCTCCAGGGCGCGCCCGGTGGAGGTCAACACGTGTGCGGGAAAAGTGAGTTCGGGAACGACTGCGGCGACGCCCGGCAGGCCGCGCAGCCGGTCGACGGCGGTCGCGTCCAGCCAGGCCCGCTCGGTCAGTGCCTTGGACTTGACCTTGGTCTTGCCCTTCTTCACCTTGGTCCAGTGTGTGTTCTGGTCGGCGGTGACCACGACGTCGGCGTCGGCGTAGCGCTCGACGCGGATCTTCCCGCGCAGTCCGGTCTCCAGGAGCGCGCCGCACGCGGTGACCAGCGCCGCGGCGCACAGCAGCGCGACGAACGCGCCGGCGAAGCCGCCCTTGCGGGCGCGCAGGGTTCGCAGGGCGAGGAACAACATCAGGCCCACGCACCCAGGTGGGTCATCCGGTCGGCGATCCGGTCGGCACCGGCGCCGGCCATCGTGTCGACGATGCGGCCGTCGGCCAGGAACAACACCTGGTCGGCGTAGGACGCGGCGATCGGGTCGTGCGTGACCATCACGACCGTCTGGCCCATCGAGTCCACGGTGTCGCGCAGCAGCGTGAGCACCTCCTTGGCCGTCACCGAGTCGAGCGCGCCGGTGGGTTCGTCCCCGAACACCACCTCGGGCCGGGCCACCAGGGCCCGGGCGATCGCGACGCGCTGCTGCTGACCGCCCGAGAGTTCGGCGGGGCGGTGCTTGGTACGCCCTGCCAGGCCGACCCGGTCCACCACCTCCTCGACCCAGCGCCGGTCGGCCCGTCTGCCGGCCAGGCGCAGCGGCAGGGTGATGTTCTCCCACACGTTCAGCGAGGGCATCAGGTTGAACGCCTGGAACACGAACCCGACGCGCTCACGCCGCAGTTCGGTCAGCCGGGTCTCGTCCATCGAGGACAGGTCGGTGCCGCCCAGCCGGACGGCCCCGCTGGTGGGCCGGTCGAGTCCGGCGGCGCACTGCAGGAAGGTGCTCTTGCCCGACCCGGACGGGCCCATCACGGCGGTGAACGTGCCTCGTCGGATGCGCACGCTCACGTCGCGCAACGCGGTGACGGCGGCCGTGCCCTTGCCGTAGATCTTGCCTACGTCGACGAGCGACACGGCGGCGGTGGACGAGCCGGCGTCGACCGACGACCCGGTTTCGGCCCGCGATCCGGCGTCGGATATATCGGGTGCGGTCATGGTGGGTGCCGTCCTCGGTTCTCAAAAGCCTCTGTGGGTATGCCAATTGCCCATGCGGTCGAGCGCGGACCGCGTACGCGCGCGGTCCGGCGCGGACCCGCTCACCCGCCGTCGTCGAACAACGCGCCTTCACCGCCGACACCGTCGCCGTCCCCGTTGCTCTCACCGTTTGCGTCCCCGTCCCCGTCCCCGTCCCCGTCGCCGGGCACGGCGTCCGGCGCGGGAAAGGCGACGAACCGGGTAAGCACGGTCCGCGCGTCGGGAGGCAGCGGCCCGGTGCGCTTGTAGCGGTTGAGCAGCCCGATGTACTCCTCGAAGAACTCGGCCAGCTCCGCCGGCGTGACGTGGATACTGCCGCGCGAGTGAGGCAGGGCGTCCACCCAGTTCTCGTCCTGCGCGTACTGCGTCTGGGCACGGTCGAACGCCTCGAGGTCGGCCGCGAACGCGAGCCGGTTGACCTCGTCGACGACCGCCCGCATCCGGTCGCTCTGCTCACTGCGCGGCGGGAAACGCAGGTCGCGCCGCACCGCGCGCCACCACCGCTCCCGCCCGTGCGCGCTCGGGTCGACGAAGTCCTCGACGAATCCGTGTCGCGCCAACTCCCGCAGGTGGTAGCTGGTCGCCCCGGTGTTGAGGTCGAGCGCGCGCGCCAGCGACGCCGAGGTCGCGGGCCCACGCGCCTGGAGTTCTCGCATGACCAGTTGCCGGCGCGGGTGCGCCAGCGCCTTGAGCGCTGCGAGTTCGCGGATCTCACGATCGGGGGGCGTCACCATGAGTGCACAATAACCTATGCACAGATGATTGTGCACAGGGAATTGTGCACTCCCGGCGCAGGTGTCCCGAACAAGCGGGTCGACCGCGTCGGCTCAGCTCGTCATCGCGACCAGTTTCGTCACCGTGTTCCAGTTGCGCACGGTCGACTCGACCGTCAACCGCCGCCCCAGGATCGGCGTCAGCCTCGTCTTGCCGAGCCCGTTGGGGAAGTACATGTACAGCTCGCGCCCGGCCGCGACCAGCTCGTCAGGGGCATAGACCGCCGGGTCGAGCGCCGCCAACTCCGCCGGATCCGGATCCGTGACCAGGAACGCCACCGCCGACTTCGACGCGTCGCGCACCTCCAGCGGATTGCCCGCGAACACCGCCCGCAACTCGTCGGCGGTCCGCACCATCACGGTCACCGCGAACCCGGCCTCCGCCAGGATCGCCGCCTCGATCGCGGCCTCGATCTCGACGGTCGGCCGCTCGGGCCCGGCGAAGACGGCGTTCCCGCTCTGCAACAGCGTGGCGACGTCCTCGAAGCCGATCCCCTCCAGCCACCGCCTCAGATCGGCCATCGGAATCCGGCGATGCCCACCCACATTGATCCCCCGCAACAACGCCACGTACTTCGTCACCACACGTCCTCCGCAGGCAGACGGAACACCCCGGTGGGCACCCCTGCCCGAGATCATCCCGTCGCGAACCGAACCTGTCGGCGACCCCTCCCCCGCCGAAGCCACGCAGATCCGCCCGGGGCCGACAACGCGCCGACCCGAAGCCCTCACTGCCGAGCCCCCAAGCCGCAGAGCCGTCGAGCCGCGGCGCCGTCGAGCCTGCACCGAGCGCACCCGCCACCCACCCCGCCGATGCCCCACCCGCCCACCCCTACAGTCGCTTCCATGACGATCACCCCGAACCTCACCGTCACCGCCGGCGACCTCACCCACACCTCGGCCCTGCTGTTCGCCTACTACAACGCCACCGCGGCCGAGCTGGACCGGCCAACCTGGGAAAGCCCGGACCGACTACCGACGTATTTCCGCGTCGACCACGACGACCCGGAGAGCTACTACGCCCACCCCGGGGCCTACTTCACCGCCGACCTCGGCGACGGCCCGGTCGGTGGCGTCGGCGTCCGCTTCCTCGACCCGGGCACCGCCGAGGTCAAGCGTCTGTACGTCGCGCCCGAGGCCCGCGGCCACGGCGTCGCCCGCACCCTCATGGACCGGCTGCACGCCCACGCCAAGACCGCCGGGGCCGGCCGCGTCGTCCTCGACTGCCTGCCGCAGCGCACCGGCGCGATCGCGCTCTACGCATCCCTGGGCTATCGCCCCATCCCGCCGTACCGCGACGACCACGGACCCATCGAGCTCGCATGCTTCGAACTCGCCCTCTGACCCGACAGCCGCACCCGAACGCCCCACCGGCACACCGGCACACCGACATGCGGACATGCGGACATGCCGACAACGCTCCGGAAGCACTCCGGAAGCAGCCGAAAGGAGATCGCGAACCCGGCCGCCGAACACTCCCGAACCCGCCCACCGTCCCCCATTTGCCGTAACTCTCCATATCGCTTCTCCGCACGATCGGGGGGATTTCGCACTTTGCCCTCCCTCACGCGCCGCAGGCGTTCTAAGGTCACCCCGTTCGGTGTCACCCGTACGGAAGGGGCCGGTCGTGACCCGAGGAGGCATCGGTGCGGCACGTGTCGGCAAAGCGCTGGGGCTCGTCCCCCGCCAAGTCCGGCTCGCCGCCCGTACAGGACTGCTCGCGCAACACCAGGACGGCACCTTCGACGCCGACGCGGTAGCCCGCGCCGCCGCCGACCCCGTCCCCTTCCTCACCGCGCTGAGCCGTGAGGAGCCCCTCACCGCCGGCGAGGCCGCGCACCGCCTGGGCATCAGCCGCGAACGCTTCCGCCGCGTCGCCGCGTCCGCCGCGCTGCCCGTCGTGGACCGCCTCCACCAGAGCCGCCACGGCCGCGACCTCGAAGTGCGCTACTACCGCACCGCCGACGTCGACACCCTGCACCCGCACATCGTCGCCGACCGCGAACTGCGCGAGGCCGCCCGTACCGTCGCCCGCTCGCTCGCCGCCACCAAGGCCGCCGCGACCCGCGCGCACAACCGCGAACTCGCCCACAACGCGCGCCTGTACCTGGCCGGCCTGGCCCCCGACGCGGACACCGACCCCGCCGACACCGTCGCCTTCACGTGCGCGCTCGCCTACCTGCACGGCACCGTCCCCGCGCGGCTGCGCCGCTTCATGGACGACCCTCGGGTGCGCGACATCACCGAGATCGCCCAACAGTGCCGGTACAAGCCGGCCGAGATCGCCGACCTGCTCACCGCCGTCACCCCACGCGCCCTGACCGCGCTGCGCGCCCTCGCCCGCCCGCACCGGGTGTGGGCAGTGCTCGGCGTCACCGCCGAGGAGATCGCCCACCACGTCCCCTCCATCGGCCGGCACATCGCCGCGGAACGCCTGCGCGTGCTCGCCGACACACCACCGCACTGGCTGCTCGAACTGCACGCCGACCGCGAACTCGAACACGCCACCGCGGCCGTCACCCGCTGGCTCGACCGCGAATGGCACGCGCAGCAACGCCGCGCCGAAGCCGTGTGCCGGGCAGCCGAAGCGGTCATCGACCACATGTCCGACGACGCCGTCGCCGAACTGTTCGGGGTGCCGGTGGATTTGATCCTGGAACTGCGCCCGCGCAGCAACAGATGGACGACGGCCTACGTCGAGGAACTCCTGCATACGCGGCCGCTGTGGCTGCGCAGCGCCCACCTCGCCCGCGCCGAGATCGCCCGCCGTG
>NZ_WWJX01001467.1 GCF_009865215.1 Streptomyces sp. SID3343
CTACATCCCCACGTGGGAAGGATTTCTCTACCTGGCCACGGTCATCGACTGCCACAGCAAAGCAGTTGTCGGTTGGGCCATGGCCGACCACTTCAAGACCTCCCTGATATCGTCGGCCCTGGACATGGCCGCGAAACGGATACGCATCGAACCGGATGCCGTCTTCCACTCCGATCGAGGCAGCAACTACACCTCCGAAGAGTTCGCGACGGTGCTCGCAGGGCACCGAATGAGGCAATCCGTCGGCCGCACCGGCGTCTGCTGGGACAACGCCATGGCCGAGTCGTTCTTCGGAGCCCTGAAGAACGAATGGCTCCACCGATACGTCTTCACCACACACGCGAAAGCACGCGGCGAAGTCGTCCGATACATCGAAGGATTCTACAACCGCCGACGCCTCCACTCGGGACTCGGCTATCGCACACCCCACGAAGTCCTGCATCCCAAGCGGGAATTGAAACTCGTGGCATAACAAAGACAGCAATTAACCTGTCCGGAAAACGCGGGGCTCCTCACACGGCGAGGATCCACCCGGACCCGGCGCGACTGCGGTCTCGGCCGCGGACGTGCGCGTACGATGCCCGGGTGAGCGGTACACCGGAGACATTCGCCCGGACCACCCTCGGGCGCGAGGGCGACCGAGCACGGACGTGGCTCGCCGAACTCCCGGCCCTGGTCGAAGACCTGCTCGCGCGCTGGGCGTGTGTCCCCGACGGCGAGGCACTGCACGGTGGCGTCGGTCTGGTCGTCCCGGTGCGCCGCCGGACCGGAGACCCGGCGGTACTCAAGGTGTCGTTCCCCCACCCCGGCAACGTCCACGAGCCGGACGCCCTCGCGGCGTGGCGCGGGTACGGCGCCGTCGTGCTGTACGAGCGCGATGACGATCATTTCGCGATGCTGCTGGAACGCGCGCGATCGACGACCCTGGCGCAGGTCGACGACGGTGACGAGGTCGCCGCGGTCGCCGGAGGGCTCAACCGCCGACTCGCGGTTCCCGCTCCACCCGGCCTGCCCCGCCTGCGCGAGCGGGCCGCGGCGTGGGAGAGCCGGCTGCGCGCCGACGCCCGGGAGTCGGCACACACGCTCGCTCCGCACGTGGTGGCCGCCGCCCTGGCCACCGCCCGCGAACTGGGTTTCGATCAACCGGAGTTGATGGTCCACGGCGACCTCCACGCCGGCAACGTTCTGCGGGCGGAGCGTGAACCTTGGCTTGCCGTCGACCCGAAAGGCTTGGTGGGGGACCCGGCCTACGACGCCGGCACGTTCCTCAAGTCACGGGTACCGACTTTTCGGGACGTGGGCGACCTGAGCAGGGCCGCCCACCGGGCCCTCGACATCTTCGTGGAGGCGGCCGGCCTGGACCGCGAACGCGCGCGGCAGTGGGCGCAACTCCGCGCCGTCCAAGCCGCGTTCTCCGGGCGCCGCCACGGATTCCGCCGGGCGCGCACCGGACCGGAACTCACCCGTCTCACCGCCTTGATCGACCACTTGGCCGAGGTTTTGACCCGCCGCTCATAGAATCAACCGGCACGTGCCGGTACGGCAGAGCCGTCCTGCTCGGGTTGGGCTGTTCGGGCTTCCCCCGCCCAGCCTTCCAACTTCGCGCTCGACCCGGACCCTCACATCGCGGACATCGCGGCATCGCGTTCCTCGCGGCGGCCCCCGGCGACGTCCCGCAGGAACTCCGTGATGTCCGAGTGGTGTCCGGCCGGGTGGTGACAGCGTGTGTCCGCCGCGACGGTGGCGTAACGGTCGATGTCGGCCTGAGGGCACCCGGTCGAGCGCAGGGCGTCCACGGCGCGGCGGACCGCGCAGTCCTCGACGGTCATGAACTGCAGGTCGACCCGCGCCTCGACGGGCGCGACGGCGTCCAGGACGAATCGACAGTCGTCGCCGTCCGGGCGGAGCCCGTGGAGCCCGTGATGTACCAGCGCGATACCGAACAGGGGGTCGGTCAGCGCGCGGACGAGATCCCGATGACGAGATCCGGTTTTGCCTCGACCGAAGGTCATGCGAAACGCGAACGTGGTCCGATGCTGGTGGTGGCCGGCCAGATCGTGCCACCCCGACGCGTTGCGGAAGATCATCAGGCGGCGCAGCAGCGCGCTGCCCAGGAAGGCGGTCTCCCGGGCGCGTTCGAGGGCGCGTGGGTATGCCTTGCGGAAGGCGATCTCCCCGGGAGTGAGTGTCGGATGGGTGAAGGGTGCGACCGTCCCCTCCGCGCGGTGTGCCATGCGCCGCACGGTTTCGATCTCGCGCCACGACGACGTCGGCACACCTTCCAGACGCACCCGAGCGTCGGTACCCAGCAGGTGTACGTCCAGGCGACACCACAGCGGGCCGACCCGACCCACGAGGCACGCGCGCACAGTTCGCCGGCGGAGCGAATGATCGACCGCATCGGGGGGATCGAGGGCGTGCGGAGGTCGGGCCATGAGCACGTCCGAATCGTCGCGCCTGAGCTTCCAGGCGTTCCACGCGCTGTACGCCGCGCCTTGGTACGACTACGTGTACCTGCAGACCGCGAGCAGGGAGGTGGCCCGGGACACGGTGCGCGAGGCGTTCGCCCGCGCGCCGTCGGGGTCTCACGGTTTGCGGGCCATCCCGCCGTAACACGAGACCTCGGCGGCCCCGGGCACACTCCCGCCCACCGGCGCATTCCATTGCGCGACGGAGATGACACCCGGCGCGAGAACAGGCCAGGGGAACAGGCCCTCGATCTCCCCGCCCGTCCGGGGCTGGGCAGGGATCCCCGCCTCTTGATAGGCGGACACCAGCTTCGCCCAACCCACCGGATCGAAATCGTGCGTCACGTGCGACAACGCCAGGAAACTCCCCGCAGGCAACGGCCCGGTCAGCCGCGCCAAGACCCCGTGCGGATCCTGCTCGTCGGGCACGAAATGCATGATCGCTATCAACAACACCGCGATCGGCTCCGTGAAGTCCACCGTCGCCCGCAACGCCGGATCCGCCCAGATGCTCTCCGGAGCACGCAGATCCGCCTGTATGTAGGCGGTCGCACCCCGCGGATCACCGGTCAACAAGGCCCGGGCATGCGCCAACACGATCGGATCGTTGTCCACGTAGACCACCCGCGACTCCGGCGCCACCGCCTGCGCCGCGTCGTGCGTGTTGCGCCCCTCGACGGGAATGCCGGTCCCGATGTCGAGGAACTGCCGCACCCCACGCCGCGCCAACTCGGCTACGACACGCAGGAGAAAACCCCGATTCTCCCGGGCGGTGGTGAACAACGAGGGGAACGCCCGCAAGGCGTTCGCCGCCGCCTCCCTGTCCGCGTCGAAGTTCGTCTTCCCACCCAGGTAGTAGTCGTACATCCGCGCCGAATGCGCCACGCGCACATTGATCTCGGGCGTGTCCGCCCGCTCGTCGTCCCACGATCGATCCCGCGCGTCCATACCGGCCCCCTGATCTCGGTCACGCCCCCACCCGCACGGGAACGAGAATCTGTCCCACCACACCATGCCCTGCCGCGCCCGACCGCGATCGAAACGGATCCATCCGATCCGATCCGATCGAATCCGCGAAGACGCCGGTCCCCATCTCGGGGTTGTCGCCCCAGACCCGGATCCGCGCTCGCTGCACCCGGACGCCGCCGAGCGACCGGATCACGTCCATCGTCAGGGCCACGTCGGTCGCGAGCACCGAGACCACCGCACGGAGATCATCGAACGCGTCGAATCCCTCGACCCGTTGGGCTCGTCGAGCGCCCGGGCCGACGGCCGGCGCACTCACTCTTTCCGGTGGCGGCGTGCGTCCGCCCGTTACGTTCTCCCCCCATCGCCGTTACGCAGGAGCACACATGGAGGCCCGGGACCGATGGGCCGTGAAAGACAGGTGACGCAGATGCGAACCGAGGCCGCCCAACGGGTCGAACTGGTCTTCTCCCTCTTCGACGCCAATGCCGACGGAGTCGTCGAATCCGACGACTTCGATCTCATGACGGATCGTGTCCTGGAGGCGGCGGTCGCATCGGACGACGATGCCAAGGCTGCCATTCGGGACGCGTTCCGCCGCTACTGGACGACCTTGGCCACCGAACTCGACGCCGATGACGACGGCGTGATCACCGTTGCCGAGTTCCGCCCATTCGTGCTCGACCCGGAGCGCTTCGGTCCCACCGTCACCGAGTTCGCCGAGGCGCTCTCCGTACTCGGCGACCCCGACGGGGACGGTCTGATCGAGCGCCCGCTCTTCGTCTCGCTGATGAGGGCGATCGGCTTCGAGGAGGCGAACATCCACGCGCTCTTCGACGCCTTCGACCCCGACGCCGACGACCGCATCACCGTGGCGACGTGGGCCGCCGGCATCGAGGACTACTACGCGCCGCATCTGGCCGGGATCCCGGGCGACTGCCTGGTGGCCATCCCCGCCGCCTGACCCCTGGGCCTGGGCCTGGGCGATGCCACTCGGCGACACACGCATCGGTTGCCCCGACAACCTCCGGCGCTCGGCCCCGGTTCCGGGCCGTTCGGCGAGTGCCCGCGCCAGGTGGTGGCGGGGACTCGCGCAAGGACGTGGGGTCGCGTTACGGCCTGCACCAAGGCGTCCGGCAACGGCGTGCGACGGCCACTCGGAGCCAACAGTGCAGTCGAGGGCGAAGGCATCGGCGAGCACTGTGCCGTTCGTTGCTTACCTGATTCGCTGGACTCGGATCCCCCGGGTACTCGGCCAGTGCCCGCATGCCCAGGGCGGCCGGTACCGCGCTGGGGCGCCTACCGGTCACTTCATGGCGCCCCTGCGGGTGGAACGGTGGCCGGCGAGGTGACGGGCGGCCTCGTCGAGGAGGATCACGTCGGCGTCCGCGTGCGGGCGCAGGACCTTGGCAAGCTTGTGCGTTGACGGAGCCGGCCGATCGTCTGCCTGTTACGGCAGGCCGGCGACGGCAGATCGAGCAGGCGGGAGAGTGCGGCCGCGATGGGGACGGTGTGGTCGGGAAGGTGTCGGGACGCCCAGCGGGCCGTGAGCGCGGTGAAGTCGGCGAGGTCCTGCTCGACGCCCAGGAGCAGGTGCCCCAGTTCCGCGGCGGACAGCTCGATCGTCGGGCTGTCGCGTGCCCCGGAGTCGAGGGTGAGTCGGACGGTGTCGCCGAAACGCTCTGTGGTGGGTCGTGGATCGTGGCCGAGCCGGGGCCGGTCCTCACCGCCGTCGGCGACCTCCCACCACTCATGCCAGTCCTCCAGCCCGCAGCAACAGCCGGGCAGCAACGTGACGTTCGTGGAACGGTCCACGACGCGCAGGCCCCGCCCACGATGAGGTACTCGGAGGTCGGCGTGCCGTGCAGGAAGGTTCCGAGCGGGTCGGCCGGTGAGGACGGAAAGCCCTCCTCCGGGTCGGGGCCGACGGTGTTGCAGCCGACGATGCGCATCATCGCCGTCCCGACCTGCGCCGCCGAGAGTCCAGCGCCGAGCGGAAGGTAGCCGAAGGGCTCCGTCTCGGCGACGGGCCAGAAGGCGAAGTCGTCGGCAGGAGCGTCCATCCTCAACACGGGGCACATCACGCTCACCGGGCGAAGTGTGCCCTACTCCCGCCCCATTCTGCCCCCGGATTACGCCCGGGCACTCCACCACCAACCAACGGTTGCAGCGCGGATGTCCGGACCGGTCGAGAACCGAGATTGCTGTCGGGGCTCCCCGATGTCATTCACCATTTCCCAAGTTGTCACCGACCGATGCCGGCGGCCCGCCACGCCGCGAACAGGTCTCGTTGCGCGCGGAAGGAAGTCGTCGTCGTGCTCGGTGTCGAGGAGCAGCGTGACGGCCACCGTGCGGACTGCGGGAATGTCCAGCGTCAGGACGGTCAGGATGCGCTCCATGTCGGTGATCACGTCCTCGACACGGCGCGGGGGAACGACGCGCCGCCGTCGAGCCTGTTCGGCTCTTCCGACCACCGCCGGCGTGTGCAGGCGGCCGCGGCAGCGGCCAGGGCGAACGCCGCGACCTGCGGCCCGCGCGAGTCGTTCGGAGCGGATCAGCCCACTGGCCCAGCGGGCCCCGGGAGAGTTGTTGCCGACCCGGCCTTTCCCGAAGTCGTCGTCGCGAGCGTGGAGTCCCGCAGGGGCCACGGGTTGGGCATCTGCCGACGTGTCCGAGCGCGCCACAGACGGGCGGTGTAGGTCGCGCAGCCGTCGATCCGGACCGGATAGGGGACGGACCAAGCGAGCGCCCACCTCAGCAGACCGCGTGGACACCAACCGCCCACCCACGCGAACTCCCAATCACGCAACCGGATTTCCACTCCCGGATGCCGGCGGCCGTCGGCCACGGCCGCTACGGTTGGCACTCGCGCGGTCACCTCCGCGCTTTGACGACCGATCAGACGTCACCCCTCGGAGAAGGGGCACCACCTTGCGTGGTCGTCGACAGACCATCCGTCCCGCCGCCCTCGCGCCGGCCCTGATCACAACTGCCCTCGGCGTGGTAGGGGCCGCGTCGCCGGCACGGGCGGACTCGGTCCGAGCCGCTCAGTGGTATCCGGACGCGTGGAAGATCGACGAGGCGTGGAAGGTGTCGCGGGGCAACGGCATCACGGTGGCCGTGATCGACACCGGTGTCGACGCCACGCACCCCGACCTGGCCGGTCAGGTCCTGCCCGGGCTCAACGCCTCGACGGACAAGGACGGCCACGGAACGATGATGGCCGGCCTCATCGCCGGGCTGGGCCGCTCCGGCAACGGCCAGGGCGCGTACGGTATCGCTCCGGACGCCAAAATCCTTCCGTACAACTCGGCTCTGTACGACGGAATCCAGAATCTGGACAAAGTCATCGACGGGATCCGACGGGCCGCGGACTCCTCGGCCAGGATCATCAATCTCTCGATCGGCGTCAGCACGTCGGCACCCCAAATGGCGGACGCCGTCGCCTACGCGCAGACCAAAGGGAAGCTGCTGGTCGCCGCCGGCGGCAACACGCCCGAGTTCTCCGGGCGTTCACCGGTCTACCCGGCGGTCTACCCCGGTGTGCTGGGGGTGTCCTCACTCGATCGTCAGGGCTCGCCGTCGACCACCGCGGTCGCCGGATCGTGGATCTCCATCTCCGGCCCCGGGTCGGACGTCCCCGCCGCATGCACGTCCGCCACCCGGGATACCGTCCTGATGGCACTCGGAGGCAGTCCCATCACCTCCCACGACGACTACTCGGCCTGGGCCGACAGCCTCAACCACGCCAAGAACTGGGCCGTCATCGAACACAACGGCCTCTACCCTTCCGTCTACCTCATCTGGCAAGACGTAAAGTACATCGGGGTACAAATGCGCACCTGGTACACCCTCACCGCCTTCATGCGGAGCAACGGCCAGTGGCAGCCGCACCACGCATACGTGGACATGGTCGCGTACCGGAAGCGCCTATGGGACCTCAACCGCCTCAGTGAGCCCCCCGCCTCGGACCGGCTCGACGCATCCGGCACCGACCGGTCCGCCGTTGGGCCGCTGGGCCCCGGCGCTCTGCGGAACCCGGC
>NZ_WWJX01001468.1 GCF_009865215.1 Streptomyces sp. SID3343
GTCGTCGAACGCTGCTTCAACCGCCTCAAACAGTTCCGCGGAATCGCCACACGCTACGACAAGACCACCTCCTCGTTCACCGCCGCGATCACCATCGTGTCCATCCTGCTCTGGCTCAGACGCCCACTTTGAAGACACTTCCTAGGCGGGAACCGCTCCCTCCCGGGCTGGGACGCCTCCCGCGACGACTGGGCGATCACCACCGACGGCCCACCGCTCCGGCGGCCGGGTGAGCAGCGCGACGAACTCCTTCACGTGCTCCTGGTGCTGCCCGCGCAACGCGTGCGGCAACTGCTCGGCGAAGAAGTTCAGCGCCTGCCGGTTCTCCTCGCCGCGCGTGACGTAGGTGTGCAACCAGGCCCGGATGCTCGCGTGCGACCAGTCCGGCAGTTCACCGAACGCGGCGAACATCGCCGCCGTGTCCGCCCAGATGCGGTCGGCGAGCTCCACGACGATGTCGTTCTTGCCGGCGAAGTGCAGGTAGAACGTGGCTCGGGCAACCCCCGCCTCGGCGACGATGTCGTCGACGGTGGTCGCCTCGTAGCCCTTCGATGCGAACAGACCGGCCGCGGCCGCGATCAGCCGTTGACGCGTGTACCACTTCTGCTGGGCACGCAGATCCGGAGCCGACGAACGAGTGGTGGAATCAACGGATCGGCGCGTGGGAGCGGCATGCCGCCGGCGTACCGACCCGATCGAGACACCCGGGCCGGTTCCGCCCACTCACTGGGCGCCCTGTCTGCCGACTGCACGAACCCTTCACCTTGCCGTTTCACCCGGGGGTTGCCTCACGGGCGCGCACATGCTCGGTCTCCGCCACGCGCCCTCGATGGCATCGCCCAACGGGTCTGCATTTCACCTACACATACGTTGATTTCGCGCTGCTTCGGGCCCTCAGCGGCGATACCCCCGACCGTACGTCTGCTACGTCCCGGCGCCTCAGCCGGGACGAAGTCCCCCAACAGCGCCCCCGATTCCCGTCGTCGACCGACGAGCCGGTACGTCGACCAGAAGAGAATCCAGGGCCGACAACGCAAACCCCACGGCCCCCCGAACGACCAAACACCCAGCCGACAGAACACCCGGCCGCAGTTCGGGGCGGCTGCGCCTCGGCGCGGCGGGTCACGTCGTCGTGGACCTCTTCGCTGAGCAGGCCGCCGAGGTGGGCGATCAGGTCGCCGACCATGGCGGCGGATCCTTCGTCGCCAAGCCACCGAAGCTGCGGCCCGCCATCAGCGCGAGCACCGAGCGGCGCGCTGCGAGTCGACGCCGGGGCCCAGCCATCCACCGGTGTCAGCAATCCGCCGCGTCCGAGCGGGGAAACGAAGTGCCGCGCCGGGAGGGACCAGTATGGGAAGTGCTGCCAAGGATGGGCTGGTTGATGCCTCCCACACGCTGCAGCACGGTTTGTTCTGGAGTGAATTCCTGGCGGAGTGCACTCTTCGGCGTCATCCATTGGGACAATCCTCGACGAACCACTCAACTTTTCAGTTGAGAGCGCGTCGCCCCTGTCTACCTCTCGACGTGGTTGGTAGTGTCCACCCGAACTTCCGTACCACGTGTATCACACGTACCACGTGCACCAAACATGCCGTGCTCGTTGTCTGACCGTGATTGGGAGACCCCATGAACCCGCGCCGGGTACTTATCGCTGTTGCATTAACGCTGGCGACCTTGACAGGAATGTCCTTCACCGCCTCAGCAGATACGCCGACGTCGAATCAGAGGACGCCGGGAAAGGTGTCGCTCGCGGCCTCGTTTCACCATAGCTCTGAGTTCAAGAATGTGAACTTGGTCGGTGCACCGTACGACGTCTGGTATTCAGGCCCGGCCTGCAATACCGGCGCTCCGGTCGGGGGGATCCAAGTTACCAACAGCTACCGTTTGAACATTGAATCGCACCGGACTTGGTCCTACTGCCAGTCGAACCACTTCTTCGGCATTTTGGAGGGGAGTAACAGTGGGTGGTGGGGTGGCATCCAAAATGACCTGGGTGGTTTCAAAAACTCGACCGTCTCGATTGGATACCGCTAGCCCCTCGGCTTCGAGTCAACGCAGCCTCGACAGTCGAAATGATATCTGAGCTGGAAACCTGATCAGCACAGCGAAGGTATTCTCGACTCAAGAGAGATTCGCGCAGACGTGCCGTGCCCAATCCTTGGAACGGGGATGATGAACGCGGCTCCCGGTGATCCAGGCTGTCGATGGCGCCGATCATGAACAGGGAGTCGCGTTCGCATTCCATCCTCCCCACCCGCCCGGGCCGCCCGCCTTGGCCGGCTTCCTGGACGAGATACTCGGCCGCTATCGAGTTTGCAACCGCCACTACAACCTGGGCGCCCTCTTCACTGAAACGCCAATGCATGGGCAATCATGGGCGGTGTCCGATCAATGGCCTCCAGCGCTCGTTTCCTCGCCGGCAGTGACAGCAAGCAAACCACTCCGGCCTGGCCTGCTTCGCCCCGCATGCCATCGCCCTGCGAAATTCCTGACCCACTTGGGCTTGGACGCCCTGGATGACGAGAGTGACACATCACCCTTTCGTCGGGTCAACGACCCGAAAAGGCGGAACGGCTCGGAACCGGTGATTCCCTGGAATGTGGGATTCGCGCTTCCGAATCGTCGGTGGATTCCCGCTGGGCACGCAAATCACAACGTTTTCACCCCTTGAATCCACCAATGAGGGCGCCGGGGGCCGTGCTCATTGTCTTGGAAAGGTAGCGATGTTCTCGGCATTTTTGCGCAGGCGCGACGCCTTGACGGTTGCGGCGATCGTGGCTTTTTCGGTCTCGTGCACTTCCGAGGGAAACGGAACCAAAGGCGAGCCACCTGTTTTAGAGATTCATTCGGTGCTGACGGCGAAAGATATCGTCCTACCATTGGATGCTTATTGGCCAACCGACCAACAGAACTCTGATTCATTTCGTGCAGTGTATATCGTTGGCGAACAGTGCATGAAAAGATTTGGCTCGCGTGACTGGCCGGCTCCCGCGCTCGGACCCCAGCAAAAGATTGACCAGCGCAATGCTCGCAGGTACGGAGTCTTTGTGGAATCCGAGGTTGCAAGGTTTGGCTACAAGCCTCCTGTCGACTCGAATTCGCAAGGAACAGCTTCCCCGCCTCCGCAGACTCGAACACCGACAGATCTGGAAAACAAAGTGTGGGCCGGTGAGATCAAGGAGACGCCGGATGGAAAAAAGGTTCCCGTTGGCGGTTGCTCACAAGAAGCAGAAATGATCTTGTCGAAAGGGAAGGCTCCGGTGGAGTATCGAGATTTTGTTCAAAAACTCTCCCTTGAAGCCAATTCTGATGCGCTGAAGGATTCTCGGGCGCAACAAGTGAACAGTCGCTGGAGTGAATGCATGGCCCGCTCCGGCTATCGCTATCGCGATATATGGGAACCGAATAAAACTTTCGGCGGAGAAAGGGCCTCGAACGAAGAACTTTCAACGGCCCTGGCGGACGTGGGCTGCCGGAAGGAGACGAATCTGACCGGCACACTCCTCGCCATTGAGAGTGCGTACCAGAAGCGGGCTATAGAGGAAAATTCGGAGGCGTTGGAGAAAATAAAAGACTATCAGGATGCGATTGATCGAGAAGTTTCCAGAGTCCTGACGGAATCTCGTTACTGACTTGAAGGCTTGATGTCTTATTACGGCCCGCGCGACCGCGCCGACCGACTACCCGGCACGGCGTCGGCACCGGGCTGCCGTTGTGGGCCGAGGCCACGGGTCGAGCGATCGCGCCATGCCGGGAAGAAGGCGGTGAGCATCAGCGTGGCGGTGAGGACGAAGGCCGGTGGGGTAGTCCATACAGCCGGCGACGCCTGCCCGGAACCCGATTGCCCCGACCCGACCCCTTGCCGGCGTCGTAGGCGAAGTTCCGCAAGGGGCCGGCGGTGCCGTAGCCGGGCGGGGGAAGGCGGGCGGACGTCAGGGGTTGAGTGGCGTTCCGGGTGACGCCGAACCCGATGTCGAACAGGGCCACGCCGGCAACGGCGGCGACGGGGTTGTGGGTCGGCGCCGTGATCGGCATCCGGCGGCCGAAACGAGCAGGCCGGTAGGACGGGTCAGCCGACCTGCGGGCGTTGGTCGCGGACGTTACGGCGCTGGACGTCGATCCCTCGTGGATCGTGGGCGTGTACGACGGTCCGAGCGACCTGTTGCGGACGTTGCTTCACGGTAACGGCCCGGCAATTCGTCTACCTCACCGCGCGATTCATACGCAGGATTGCGGGCGCCTGTACCGGTGAGGGCAAGTCCGGCGCCCACACCACGTGAGTGTGCCGGGCCAAGCACTCGCGACGCCCCGGCCGCCGAACCCGCCGACGGTGCCCTCGGGTTGCACCGAACGCGTCCGCGACATCGAACGCCGGGCCACCCGACCATCGCCCGATGCCACACCCATTCCGACGCGGCATCGAGCACCGGCATTCGGCGCGACCCGCCTGCGGGTCATCCTCGACAGGGCCACCTCCGCCGTCGACAACGAAGCCGAAGCCGTCTCCAGTGTGGCCGGCCGTCTACCAGCAGAGACGCACAACGATCGTGAACGCCACCGCTTGTCGGCCACCCGCCATGCCGATCGCATGCACGTGCTCGACCAGGGCGGTGGCGTCGCCGGACACGGCACCCGTGACGAGCTACTCGCCAAAGGCGGCGCGTATGCCGATTCGCCGAAACCCCCCAGAGACGGTGACGCGTACTCGAAGGACATCAAAGAGTTCATCGCCAACGTCATGACGCGTTACAACGACCCGAAGAGTGGCTTCATGGCCGCTTTCGAAAAGGCGATCGCGGGTGTGAAGCCGCGCCCGGAGGCTGTGCCGGACGAGGTCTGGAAGGACCGGAAGGGCGCGGGCATCGAGGACCTGTGCGACTTCTTCGAGGAGTGGTACGAATGGGGGGAGACCCAGGGCGTCCACGAGGGGCTGGACTATATCGAGAAGTTCAGTTGGATCAGCTATGGGAAGAATACGCCGGGCATGGATTTCGTCTCCGGCGGCGCGGGGGCGACACGCCGGCCGACTTCACGCGGGTCTGCAGATGGACGACCCGAAGTCGGTGGACCTCGTCCGGCAGTGGATCGGGGAGCTCGGGCCGAAGAAGATGGCCGATCATCGGGAACGAAACTGGTCCACCTTCAACAAGTTCTTCAGCAGGGAACTGGCGCCCGGCGCCCGGCCGATCGACGGCCGGCTCGACCCCGGCGTGGTGGTCGCCCCGACCGACTGTGTCATCGACATGATCGTGGAACGGGGATGCAGAGGGAGTGGCCCGGGGCGGTGGCGTCGGCGTGGTGGGCGTGTTGGTGCGGACGCCTGTTCGCCGTCTTGGTTCGACGAATCGGGGAATCGGGGACGCTGCGGGGGGTTTGTCGGACCGGATCGAGATGCGTGGCCGAAGTTGTTCCTGTTGTTGCGCCGCGCTGTTAGCTTCGCGTGCCATGACCAGAATTCCGTTGCATCGCCGTGACTTCGTCAAGATCACGGCCGCCGCCTCGGGGGCCGCCGCCGTCGGAATGGCGTCGGCTCCCGCCGCGCACGCCGACGAGGCAGGCGCCCGCGGGGCCACCGAAGGGACCTTCCTGCACGGTGTCGCGTCGGGCGACCCACTGCCCGACGGTGTCGTCATATGGACGCGCGTGACTCCCGGACCCGGCTGCCACCCCGGATCACGGCGCGGCCCGTCGAGCCTGGTGTTCTGGGAGGTGGCCACCGATCCCGGCTTCCACCGCCCGGTGCGCGCCGGCCTCGCGCGGACCGGCCCCGAGAACGACCACACCGTGCACGTGGACGTGCGCGGTCTACGGCCCGCGACCACCTACCACTACCGCTTCCGTACGCTGCACGAGCGCTCTGCGGTCGGCCGTACCCGCACTGCCCCGTCGGGCCGCCAGGACATCGCGAACCTGCGCTTCGGCATCGCGTCGTGCGTCAGCTACGGCAACGGCTATTTCGCCGGGTACCGCCACCTCGCGCAGCGCGGCGATCTCGACGCGATCATCCATCTCGGGGACTACATCTACGAATTCGCGTCCGGTGCGGGCCACCCGGGCAGCACCGAGGTGCGACCGATGGAACCCGCGGGCGAGTGCCGAACGGCGGCGGACTACCGCGCCCGCCACGGCCAGTACCGCACCGATCCGGACCTCCAGGCGATGCACGCGGCGGCGCCGATCATCGCGACCTGGGACGACCACGAACTCGCGGGCGACGCGTGGTCCGGCGGCGCGCGCGATCACGACCCGGCGACCGAGGGTACGTGGGCCGCGCGCTCGGCAGCCGCGAAGCAGGCGTACTTCGAGTGGTTGCCGGTACGCCCGACCGTGCACGGCTCCACCCAGCGCCGCCTGGGTTTCGGCAAGCTGCTCGACCTCACGATGCTCGATCTGCGCGGCTTCCGGTCACAGCAGGTCGACCCGACCGACACGGCCGGGCTGGACGATCCGAACCGCACGATCACCGGGCGCGCGCAGATGAGTTGGCTCAAGAGCGGGCTCGCGCGCGGCACCGCGACCTGGAACCTGATCGGCAGCTCGGTGATGGCCGCCCCGTGGCGTCTGCCGAGCACCCAGCCGGGCGGGCCGGTCACCGTCAACGCCGACCAGTGGGACGGTTACCGGGCCGACCAGAGCGAACTCTTCACCCACCTGCGCGACCACGACAAGCGCAACACCGTCTTCCTGACCGGAGATCTGCACTCCTCGTGGGCGGGGGAGGTACCGGCGCCCGGCGGAGGGGCGCCGGTGGCCGCGCAGTTCGTCGTGTCCTCGGTGACGTCGACGCCCTTCGGCAGCCTCTTCCCCGGCGGCGCCGGGGCGCAGATCATCGGCGCGATCCTGCAGATGAACCCGCACTTGCAGTGGGGCGAGGCGGAGTCCAACGGCGTGGGTGTGCTCGACGTGACCAAGGCACGGGTGCAGATGGACTGGTACAGGGTCGCGGACCGCACCAAGCCGGACAGCGCCGTGACCCACCTGAAGTCCTTCTCGGTCGACGGCGCCACGAAGCGGGTGACCCCCGCGACGACCCCGATCTGACCGCACCCACTCCGGGACCCCGGCCCTCGTGCGACTGGTCCCGGGATCCCGGCCCTCGTGCGACTGGTCCCGGGATCCCGGCCCTCGTGCGGGTCACCCGCACGAGGGCCGGTGTGACCTTGCGCGCCGATCCCCGAGCCCGCGCCCGTGGGCACGTGCCGCACCTTCGGCCGGCCGTGAACGCGGTCGAAGCGGCGTCGGGGTCGGCGGCCTGCCCACCGGACCGGGCGCGTCCTCTCACACGCGGAAGGCGGCGACGTAGCGCCCGGGGTCGCGCGCGAAGTCGCCTTCCCAGCGTTGGAGGCTTTGGTGGGCGAAGGTGTTGCCGGTGTGGAGGATGTCGTCGAGGGGGTCGAGGTAGTGCGGCGTTTTCGGGTTCTCCACGCCTGCCGCCACCCGGGCTTCCAGGCCGCTCCTGGCCAATCGGACCAGCTCCAGGGCCAGTTCGTGCAGACGGTCGCCGCCGAGCAGGGTGTCAAGCCCGGTGCGAGGCAGTCGGGCGGTAGCCGTCCGGTGGTCCTGGAGGGTGTAGCGGCTGAGGAGTTCCCATGCCGCTGCGCAAGAGGCCGGGTGGTAGCTGAGCCCGACCCACAGGGCGGGTAGCGCGGAGATGTGGGGGTAGGGCGGCCCGTCCGCGCTGCGCAGTTCCAATGTCCGGCGGACGCGCACGTGGGTCAGGATCTGTCCCAGGTGGTAGGCCCAGTGTTCGAGGGTCGGCGTCGTCGCGTCGTCGAAGCCCTGCTGCATGATGGCGGCGAAGGGGCGGTCGGGGGCCGGTCGGTGGCGGCCGTCGCCGTCGACGTAGTAGATCATCGGCAGGGTCAGGGCCCAGTCGATGACGTTGTCGACCGTCACGTCGGGTCGCAGCGCGGGTGGTATCGGGCCGCACCGCCTCGGGTCCGTGTACAGCCATGCCTGGGATCGCTGCGACAGCACACCGTCGAACGCGCCGTCGTGGAGCGGTGAGTTGACGAACAGCGCGTTGACCACGGTGGAGGCGGCCATCTGCATCCGCAGCTTGAAGGTGAAGTCGTCGGGCGAGAGGTAGTCCAGGTGCGTCTGCGTGCTGGTGGACAGTGCCAGGATGCTGTCGCCGCGGCTGCCCGCGGGGCCGAGGGCGGCGAAGTGCTCCCGCATGAGCGGGCCGCGGCTCATGGGTACGGGCCGGATGGCGTCGGGGCGGTCGAAGGGCAGGTACGCGCCGGGCAGCAGGGCCAGGCCGAAGCGCTCGGCGACGTCCGCCAGGCGCTGCATTGCGGCGCGCGCGTCGTCGACCGCGCCGGCCAGGTCGGCGGCCGGTGCGCCCGAGTACTCCAGTTGGCCACCGTGTTCGACCGAGATCAGGCCGCCTTCCGGTAGGTGCACCGCGGTCAGGTGGTCGGTGTCGTACCGAGGTTGTCCTCCCCATTCGGCCAGGACGGTGTGGAGAATGCTCTTGACGCCGGTGGGGCCCTCATAGGGGGCGGCGTGTCCGGTCCGCGGGTCGACGACACCGGTTTCCACCTCCAGCCCGATCCTTTCCCGCGCGTGCGCCGGCGGGGTGAACAAGGAGGCGAGGGCGTCGGGTTGCAGCCGCAAGGCAGGCACGGGCAGTTCTCCTCAGGACGGCCGGTTGCCCGGGCGCGGGCGTGGTGTTCGGTGCGGTTCGGTGGGTCCGTGTGTAGCGGGGTGGCCGGTTGGGGGCAGTCGCCGACGATCGAGCTTCCCGATGGTGGTGGTGGGGATGTGCGGCAAAAAGGTGAAGTCGGTGGGCACGGCCTCGGGCGGGCAGGTGCGGCGCAGGTGGTCGCGGAGTTGGGCCGAGGTCGCGGAGCGGCCCGGGTGGCAGGCGACGTAGGCGGTGTAGGCGGGACCGTCGGTTTCCACCACGGCGGAGTCTGCGACGGCCGGGTGGCCGGCCAGCATCTCGTTGATCTCGTCGGGCCCTCTGCCGATGGGGTGCCGCGTGCGGTGCGTGGCGCGACCGAGGATCTCCAGGGAACCGTCGGGGCGCAGTCGCCCCTGGTCGCCCGTGTGGAAGACGCGATCCGTGGGGTCGGAGCGCAGCGGGTTCGGCTGGAAGCTGTCCGGACCGGTGCCTGCCAGGTATCCGAAGGCGGCGTGGGGTGAGCGGATGAGGACCTCGCCGACCTCGCCGGGTGCGCAGGGTGTGCCCGTGTGTTTGGTGACGACGAGCAGTTGGGCGCCGGGGATGCTCCAGCCGGCCGGGACCCTGCCGACGCGCGAGACCGCCGGGGCACGGAACCAGGTCTGCACCATGGTGCATTCGCTGGCCCCGTACAGATTGACCACCTCGGCTCGTGGGGCGGCGGAGCGCAGGCGGGAGACCAGCCGTCCGGTGAGCGGCTCGCCGGCGAGGAAGAGCAGCCGCAGCTCTTCCAGCGGATCGCGGCAAGCGCAGGAGGCGAGGGATGCCGCGGCCAGTGAGGGGACCGTGTGGGCCATCGTTATGGCGCTCTCGCGCATCCACTCCAGGGGCAATGAGGCGTCTGTGCCGAGTGCTTCGGCGTCGGTGGGCAAGTACAGGCAGGCCCCGGCGATCAAGGGGGTGAAGGCGTCTCGGAGCGAGGCGTCGGCGTTCAGGCTCAGCAAGGGCGCGCACCGGTCGGGTGGGCCGATGCCGAACTGTCTGCTCTGCCAGCGGACGAAGTGTGCCAGGCCCCCGTGGCGTCCGACGATGGCTTTGGGGGCGCCGGTGGTACCCGAGGTGAAGAAGACGTAGGCCGGGATTTCGGCTTCGCCGTGGGTCCGTGCTCCCGCTCGGTGGTGTGCGCCCTGGGACGCACGGGTGCCGCCGCGCAGTACTTTCGTGCCCGCGTCGCCGATGGTCTTCACAACGGTGTGTACGGGGGTCGGGAGAGCGGCGGCCGCCGACTCGGGGTCGAGGGCCAGGACGGTGCGTACGCCTGCTTGGGTCAGCATCAGCGTGCGACGCGCGGGCGGCAGCGCCGTGTCGAGCAGAAGCAGGGTGCCCTGCGCCAGCCATACCGCCCACAGGGCGGCGTACAGGTCGAAGCCTTTGTGGCGGGTGGCGACGGCGACCACGTCACCCGGGCGGTGTCCGGCATCGCGCAGGGCGTCGGCCAACGTGTGGGCTCGTTGCGACAGGTCGGAGTAGGACCGAATGCGGGTGCCTTGCACGAGCATCGGCGCGTCGCGGTGGGTGAGCGCCGAGTCCTCCATCAGGTCGCTGATCCGCAGGGGCGAGGGGCGGCGAGGCGGTCGGGCGGCCGGGTGTGTGCCGGGCTGTCCGGGTGGGAGCAGCGATATGTCGTGGACCGTGTCGACGGGGTTTTCGGTGGCACGGTCCAGCAGTGCGCGCAGGCTCGCGAGCAGGGCGGTGACGAATGCCGGGCTGAAGAGGTCGGCGTGGTGGTGGAGGTGCAGGGTCAGGCCGGAGCGGTCGCGCGCGCCGTACAGGTACAGGGGCGTGTGCGGATGCGGGGAGGCAACGGGAAGGACGGTCGCGGGTTCGCCCGGTCGGTCGCGGTCGGGCGCCGCGGCGTCGTCCAGGCCGAAGGCGGCTGCGGCGAGGGACTGTTGACCGCGGGATTCGCCCGCTCGCGGGGCAAGTGCGTGCAACGGTGCGTTGCGGTGCTCCCGCGCGCCTGCGAGGGCCTCGTGTACGCGTGCCAGGGTCCGGGCGAACGTGGGGCCGTCGTGCAGGTCGATGCGCAGCGGCACCGTGTCGGCGAATCCTGCGACCACTCGATCCAGGCGCGGTCGGGGTGGGTCGTGGATCGTCGCGCCGACGACGATGTCGTGGTACCCGCTGTAGCGGGAGATCAGCACGGTGAACGCCGCCAGCAGCACCGTCGACAACCGAACTCCTTGCCGGTCGGCGAGGTGGTCCAGGCGGGAGACGAGAGTCTGCGGAAGGTGCAGGCAGCGGGTGGCGTTGCGTGGCCCGCGGTCGGTGCGAGGGTGGGGATCCAGCGGCAGGTCGGGAGGCACGAGGAGCCCGGTGGGGGCTCCCGCGAGCTGCCGACGCCAGTAGGCGAGGTCTCGGGACGTACGGCGTCTTGCGTCGATGCCTCGGCGTTGCCACGCGGCGAAGTCCACGAAGCTCACCGGCAGTGGGTCGTCGCCCGCGGGCGGACGGTCTCGGAGCGCCTGTTGCGCGAGCAGTTCCGCCAGCAGCAGGCGTACCGTGCGTTCGTCGGCCACGAGCCGATGGGCGACCAGGACGAGCACATGCCCACCTTCTCGTGCCGTCCCGCCGTCGGGTCGCGGACCGCTCACCCGCAGCAGAACCATGCGCGCGAGTGGCGCGTGCGCGGGATCGAACGGTTCGCGCGCCGCGTGCTGCGCCCGGGCACGGATCTCGGCGTCCACCTGGCCGGCGGTGAGCCCCGTTGCGGCCACGTCGTCGACGAGCAGTTCGCACGCCACCCGGGGCAGCACGCGCTGCACCGCCCGCCCGGCTACCTCCTGGAAGACCGTACGCAGCACGTCGTGGCGGTGGACGACTCGCGTGAGACCGCGCCGCAGCGCGGCCTCGTCCGGCGGGCCGGGCAGCTTCCGCACCGCTACGACGTGCTGTGTCGCCGCTTCGGTGGGGCGCCGGCCGACCGACCAGGTCCGTTCCTGGGCGAAGGAGAGCGGAACCGTCTGCGGTGCGAGGCCGCGGCGCGATGTGGTTGTCATCTACAGCGAGGAGTACACGGGGTGTTTGGTGGCCACCGCGTCCACGCGCCCGCGCAGGATTCGTGCTGCGGCCTCGTCGAGTTCGGGCTGTAGCGCGGCGGCGATGATGTCCGCGACCTCGCGGAAGCCTTCGTTGGCGAAGCCCCGGGTGGCCAGGGCCGATGCGCCGATACGCAGCCCGGAGCCGACCAGCGCCGGACGACGGTCGAACGGCACGACGTTGCGGTTCACCGTGATGCCGATCTCGTACAGGCGTTGTTCCGCCTGCCTGCCGTCCAGCGGGGAGTTGCGCAGGTCGAGCATGACCAGGTGGACGTCGGTTCCCCCGGTGAGGACGGACACCCCGGCCGCGGACACGTCCGGCGCCCCCAGGCGGTCGGCGATGACGCGGGCCCCGTCGACCGTGCGTCGCTGCCAGTCGCGAAAGTCCGCTCCTGCCGCGACTTTGAAGGCCACTGCTTTCGCCGCGATGGTGTGCGCGAGAGGCGCGGCCTGCTGCCCGGGGAAGACGGCCGTGTCGATCCGGTCGGCCAGTTCACCCCGACACAGGATCAGCCCGCCGCGCGGACCGGTCAACGTCTTGTGGGTGGTGGAGGTGACGACGTCGGCCCAGGGCACCGGATTGGGATGCAGGCCGGCGGCGACCAGGCCCGCGAAGTGCGCCATGTCGATGAGCAGGTAGGCGCCGACCTCGTCGGCTATGCGTCGAAACACTTCGAAGTCGATCTGCCGGGGGTACGCCGACCATCCGGCGACGATCAGTTTCGGACGGTGCTTCTCGGCGAGCCGAGCCAGCTCCTCCACGTCGATCACGCAGTCCTCGGGCCGCACTTGGTAGGACACGGTCGTGTAGAAGTGACCGGAGAAGTTCCGCTGCATGCCGTGGGTGAGATGGCCCCCGTGCGCCAGATCCAGCCCCAGAATCGTGTCCCCGGGGTCTAGGAGGGCCATGTAGGCGGCAGCGTTGGCCTGCGCGCCCGAATGCGGCTGCACATTCGCGTGCTCGGCTTCGAAGAGGGCCTTTGCCCGCTCGATCGCCAGCCGCTCGATGATGTCGACGTTCTCGCAGCCCGCGCAGTACCGCTTGCCCGGATAACCCTCGGCGAGCTTGTTCACCAGCACCGAGCCCTGTGCCTCCAGAACCGCACGGGGAACGAAATTCTCCGACGCGATCATCACCAGTCTGCTCTGTTGCCGGTGAAGCTCGTCAGCCAGCGCATCCGCGACTTCGGGATCCACTTCCTCAAGAGATCGGTCCAATATGTCCATGCCGTCCGACACATCCCCTCGAAGCTCGAAATACCGCCAACGGGCGCGAAGTACCGTCGCGCGGCACAGGTCGCCTTGCCCGGCGCTTTCCGCCTCGGAAGGCCGGAGGGGCTGCGCGCCCCGTCTCGCACCTCCGGTATGGCGAACGCGCTGTGTCACAGCATCCGTTCAGTCTTGTGGCTGAGGGCCGCTCCCCCGGGGCCGACAAGATCGCTGCGATATCCCGAAACCCCTCGGCCGGTCACTGTCCGGTCCGGCTCGCCGCCGTTCTCCGCTGCCAACCAAGTCTTTTCGCACCATCGGCCCCCCTCCGAAGTTCCGTGGAGATCTTGCGCTCCGCAGTGCGCAGTTGAAACACGAAGGGAAAGATTGGCCATTTCCGATCACCTTGGCCTGCGGTGTTCTTCAGGGGGCCACCGCATGGGGTTGGTCGGTCGCCCAGGCCTGGCCTACCTGAGCAGCAGCGTGCGGACGGCGGGGACAGAGCATGTCGGTCGACCACGTCCGGCGGCACCCGGATTCCGTGGGGCAACCGGGTGCTTCGCCGCGCTGCGGCTCCGGTTCCGGGCCGCTGGGGTCACCTGTTCAGGGCGTCGGTGAGGGTGACGTGGATGTGGAACACCCTTGCGACGCCGGTGATTTCGAAGACCTTGCCGACCTGGGGGGTGGGTGCGACCAGGGCGATGGAGGCGCCGGCGGAGATCGCCATTCGGCGGGCGGTGAGCAGCGTCGTGATGCCGCTCGAGTCACAAAACGCCAGCGTGGTCAGGTCGATCACGACCCGGGAGTGTTCGGCGAACGGCAACAGCTCCAGGAACGCGCGCAGTCGGGGCGAGCCGGCGCAGTCGAGTTCGCCGCTCAAGGTCAGCAGGAGGTATCCCTCGTCGTGACGAACGTCGATGCCGAGGGGGTCGGCGGCCGGAGGGTCCGTGGTCAGGGGCGCGACGTCGACGCAGCGGACGTTCAAGGGGCGAACGCTCGGCGGGTGGTTGTTCGCCGAGTGACTGCCCGCCGGGTGATTGTTCACGGAGTGGTTGTTCGTCGGGTGGTTGTTCGCCGGGTGGACGCTCGGCGGGTGATTGCTCATGGGGGTGCCTCCGGTGCGGGAGCGGGTGGGTGCTTCGATCGAGGCCGTCGATGTCGATCGCGGTGTCGTGGGGCGGCCCTGCGCCGCGTGTATCCGTTCCGGGCGTCGGTCGGGCATTTCCGCATGCCCTTGGTCGACACCGCTCGCGGTGGCCGCCGACACTGGTCGGTGGCGGCCGCGGCCGACACGCCACCCGCCGGGTGGGGTCGCGTCTGCATGCCTGCCCGGTTGGCGCAGCCACTATCGCACCCAAACGGGTGAACCGGCTTCGCTCCGCTCGTACGTCGGGACCGTCCCGAGAGCCCAGCACACGACGTCCGCTCGGCGATTCGGGACGCGTTCGGGGATTCGGGACGAAGGGACGAAAGGACCAAGGGACCAAGGGACCAAAGGACCAAGGGACCAAAGGACCAAGGGACCAAAGGACCAAGGAACGAAAGGACGACGTCCTTCAGTGGGCTCGGTAGGTCCCGAGTTCGTCCAGTCGTGCGGCCAGGTCGCGGCGATCGTAGCGGTGCGCCAGACGACGGAGTTCCGCGCGATCGGTGCCCTGGAGCTCCAATTGTTCGGCGATCCGCGCGAGGCGATCGTCCACGTCGTCGCGGGTGGGACGACTGCGCGCGCCGAGGTATTCGTCCATCCGCTCGACCAAGGCTCGGCGCCGTGTTTCCTCGTCCGCGCACCACAGTTGGAACAGGCACCCCGAATGTCGCTGGAACGAGCCGACCTTGGTGAGGCTGAGGGACGCGTCCGGGCCGAAGGACTCGGGGGGGAAGGTGGCTCGCCGGCCCCCGCGGTCGACTGCCTCCGGGCCCGTAGCGGTGGGGTGCTTCTCGCGCAGCCATACCCGGGTGCGCTCGGGATCGTTCTGTTCCGACGCCAATGCGGACACGATCTCGACTGTGTCCTGCGCCATCGCGCTCAGATCCGGGTCGGCGTCGTCGCCCGCCTGGCCGTACACGAGATGGCGTAGCCGACCGCCCCGGCCGCCCTCCCACCCGCGCACTATGTAGACCGGCAGGAAGACCATTTCCTCGCCGAGGCTTTGCGGCTCGTCGATCCGGGCCGGCAGGTTGTAGCGGTCGCGTTCGGGGCTCGCGCTCAACCGGGCGAGGGCGTCCCGCGCGAACCCGTGCGTGCTCACGAGCAGGGTGAAGCGCTGCCCGTTCCGGCCAAGGTGGTCGGCGTCGGCGCCGGACAGCAAGGTCACCTGATCGCCGGCGTAGTAGCGCCGCGTCAGTGGCCGCGACCGGAACGCGTCGAAGTAGAGCCTGCGCCGATCCTCGCGCGTCACCACGTAGCGGGTGCCCGCGCACACCGATCGACGACCGAGTTCGGTGAGTCGCACCGTGTCCCCGTTGCGCACGATGTGGTCGATCGCGACCAGCGAGCGCAGCGCACGATCCACCAACACCGCGTCCAGGCCCAGGAATCGAGCCAGACCGTCGACCGTGTCCAAGTGGCCTTCGTGGATGGCGCGTTCGAGGTAGTGGTCGATCAGGTCGTAGGGCTTGCCCTCGGTGACGGTGGCCCGGATCTCGACGGACCACACCGGGAGCAGCACCGGGAAGACACCGGTGGGCGTGATGCCTTCGACGAACGCCGCATGCTCGACCGCGCGCGTCTCCGGGTATGGGATCAGCCACTTGCGGGTGGCCTGCGCTCGGGATCGGGTGTTCACGCCCGCCTCCAGTCCGTGTCGAAGTCGGCCAACCGTTCCCGCACGTCGAGGTATTGCAGGATCTCACCCCGGGTCATCAGGTGGATCCGCAGCGCCTCCGCGAGCTTGCGGAACTCGGGGTCGTCGGCGTTTCCGATGGTGTCGGCGTCGCCGACCAGGACGAGTTGCCGCTTGACCCGGGTGAACGCGACGTTGATTCGGCGCAGTTCGCGCAGGAAGCCGACCTTGCCTTTCGGGTTGCTTCGGGTGAAGCCGTACAGGATCACGTCGCGTTCGCCGCCCTGGAACGAGTCGACGGTGCCGACGTTGTGCCGGGCGACGTCGAGATCGCCGATCCGGCCCGCCAAGGCGCGGGTGATCACGTCCACTTGGGCACGATAGGGCACGATGACCGCCCATTCCGCGCCTCTTCGGTGGTAGAAACAGGCCAGTTCGACGAGGAGTTCGGCTTCGGTCTCGTTGCTGGTGCCGGGGATGTTCCCGTCCTCCGCGGTGCCGCCGGACTGCTCGTAGCGGCGGGCCTTCGGCAGCCTGGCGGTGTCCACGAACGCCATGGGGGCGGTGAAGAGCGGGTCCCGGTGCTCGTGCCGCACGGCGGCGGTGTGCAGGTTGCCACCGTAGAACCGTTCGGAGATGAAGCCGCAGACCTCGGCCGGCATCCGGCGCTGCAGGGTGAGTTGCACGACGTGGCTGCCGGGCAGGCCGTCCAGGAGCAGTTCGAGGGCGCTTTTCGCGAGCAGGCCCCGGGTCTCCTCGTCGGCGTCGGCGGCCCATCTTTCGACGTCTGAATCCAGGAACGGCGGGAGTTGGCGCTGGTCGCCGACCAGGACCGCGCGCTTCGCCCGGACCAGCGGGACCAGCACGTCGGCGACGCCGATCTGTCCGGCCTCGTCGACGATGGCGAGATCGAAGTCGAGTTCGGTGAGTTCCGGCCGGGAGGCCACGCCGATGCAGGTCGCGGCGATCACGTCCGCGTAACGGATCAGTTCCGGGTGCAGTTGGTCGGTCTCGCCGCTCACGGCCTCGTGCCATTGCTCGCGCAGGTTCGCCCGCGCGGCGATCAGCGGCATGGTGGCGAGCAGCCACGCGCGCAGCTCACCGAGCCTGCGCCCGCTCGGGTCCGGGTCGGTCGGGTCGTAGGGCGGCGTCAAGCCCTCGGCCGGCCCCAGCGCCGCGCACGTCTCGCGGGCCGCGGCCCGAGCGCCGT
>NZ_WWJX01001469.1 GCF_009865215.1 Streptomyces sp. SID3343
CGACGGCGCGGCGACGGCAGGGCTCCGGCAAGGGCGGCGGCGAAGCGACTGCCGGCAACGGCTGGGCGCCGGCGTCCGATCGACACCGATCGTGATGTACATGTGCGCCGATTCCAGGTAGGTGTGAACCCCGCAACGGCGTGCCGCGCAACCCGATACCCCGCAGGAGCGTTTCGAGATGACTTCGCCGAATCCCCATGCCGGCCTGCCGATCACGGACGACGACGCGGCGATCGCGCGAGCGTTGGCGGATGTCAGCATCCCCACCCTGATGCTCACGCTGGTGCACATCACCGGGGACCCGTCCTACATCCGCGGCCCGTTGCGCCCGCGTGCCTTGGTGGCGAACGAGGTGCAGGGGTTCATGCCCGAGGAGGACAAGGACGCGGCCCGGGCCGTCGCGCTCGACGTGATCCGGGCGTACCGCGACGGCGGTTGCGTGCTTCCGCCGCCCCCGGGGCCGGAGTTGATCCACGAGATGATGAGTTGGGTGGCGTGCCGGGAGGTGCCGCAGGAGTACGTCCCGATGGTGCTGGAGGAATTGGGGTTGGACGGCGTCGACGCGCGCCGGGTCGAGCCGCCCGCGGATCCGGCGGCCCGCGAGGCTCGGGCGCGGTTTCCCGTGGTCGTCGTCGGGTGCGGGCAGTCCGGGTTGCTCGCGGGTATCCGGCTGAAGGAGGCGGGTATCCCGTTCACCATCGTCGAGAAGAACGCGGGCGTCGGCGGCACGTGGTACGAGAACACCTATCCCGGCTGCCGGGTCGACGTGGGCAACCACTTCTACTGCTATTCGTTCGAACCGGCCGACCACTGGAGCGAGTTCTTCTCCCGTCAGCCCGAACTCAAGCGCTACTTCGAGGCCGTCATGGCCCGCCACGACATCGCGCCGCGTGTGCGGTGGAACACCGAGGTCGTCGGCGCGGACTGGCACGAACCGTCCGCCACCTGGCGGGTCCGGGTCCGGACTGCGGAAGGCACCGAGGAGACCCTGCTCGCACGCGCGGTCATCTCGGCGGTGGGGCAACTCAACCGGCCCAAACTGCCCGACATTCCCGGCCGCGAGTCGTTCGCCGGGCCCTCGTTCCACTCCGCCGCGTGGGACCACTCCGTCGACCATCGCGGCCTGCGCGTGGCGCTCGTCGGGGCGGGCGCGAGCGGCTTCCAGATCGCGCCGGCCATCGCCGACGACGTCGCGCACCTGACGGTCTTCCAGCGTTCGGCCCAGTGGATGTTCCCCAATCCTCAATACCATGCCAAAGTAGGGCAAGGTGTGCAATGGGCCCTGCGGCACCTGCCGTTCTACGGTCGCTGGTACCGCTTCCTGGTGATGTGGCCGACGTGTGACGGCATCCTGGAGGGGGCCAGGGTCGACCCCGACTGGCCGAACCAGGAGCGTTCGATCAGTGCGCACAACGAGCGCACCCGGCAGATCTTCGAGCAGTGGATCACGAGTCAGGTCGGCGACGACGAGGAACTGCGGGCGAAGGTGATCCCGGACTATCCCGCGACGGGCAAGCGCACCCTGCAGGACAACGGCAGTTGGCTGCGCACGCTGCGACGCGACGACGTCGAATTGGTCCGCGACGGCATCGCCCGGATCGAGCCGGACGCGGTGGTGACCGAGTCCGGCGAGCGCCACGAAGTGGACCTGATCGTGTACGCGACCGGCTTCGAGGCCAACCGTTTCCTGTGGCCCATGCGGGTGCGCGGCCGAGACGGCGTCGAGTTGTCCGAGCGGTGGGGCGATCGGCCGGCCGCCTATCTGGGCATCACGATCCCCGAGTTCCCGAACCTGTTCTGCATGTACGGGCCGGGCACCAACCTCGCGCACGGCGGCAGCCTGATCTTCCACTCCGAGTGCCAGATCCGCTACATCCTCGGCTGCGTGGACACCCTGGTGAGCGGCGGCCACGCCTCGATGGAGCCCAGGCGCGACGTGCACGACGCGTACTACGAGCGCACCCAAAAGGAGTTGGCGGGCCTGGTGTGGGCGCACCCGTCGATCCGACACTCCTGGTACAAGAACGCCGAGGGCGACATCCACATCCTCAGCCCGTGGCGCCTGATCGACTACTGGACCTGGACGAAGTCCCCGGACACCGGCGACTACGTACTGCGCTAGCCGTATGGCCCGCTCCGGTACGACCGGGCCGAAAGCGGCCTGCCGGTCGAGCACTTGACTTGGAGTCCACTCCAACTCCTAGAGTGCGGTGCGGGAGCGGCCCTCGGCCGCCTCGATCACCGGCGGATTCGGCACGGCCGCGGGAGGGTATCGCGCCGTCGCCCGGCGAGCCCGCATCGGCCGGCTCGGGTGATCACACCACCGGACCGGCGCCACACCATGGGGAGTTCAGTCATGCGCTATCGCAGTCTCGGCGGCACCGGCATCGAGGTCAGCGCGTACGCCCTCGGGACGATGATGTTCGGTGCCGTCGGCAATCCGGACCACGACGACTGCGTCCGGATCGTGCGCGCGGCGCTCGATCAGGGGATCAACTTCGTCGACACCGCGGACATGTACTCGGGAGGCGAGAGCGAGGAGATCGTCGGCAAGGCTCTGGCGGGTCGGCGCGACGACGTCGTACTGGCCACCAAGGTGCACTTCCCGATGGGCGAGGGCCGCAATCGGGGCGGCAATTCGCGGCGTTGGATCCTCAAGGCGGTCGACGAGAGCCTGGCCCGTCTCGGGACTGACTGGATCGACCTCTACCAGGTCCACCGCCCGGACCACACCACCGACGTCGAGGAGACGCTCTCCGTGCTGGGCGACCTCGTCCGCCAGGGCAAGATCCGCGCGTTCGGCTGCTCCGGTTTCCCGGCGGATCAGATCGTCGAGGCGCAGCACGTGTCCGAGCGCCGTGGCCTGCACCGTTTCCGCACCGAGCAGCCGCCGTACTCGATCCTCGCCCGCGGCATCGAGACGTCCGTCCTCCCGGTCTGCCGGCGCTACGGGATGGGTGTGTTGACTTGGAGCCCGCTCGCCTCCGGCTTCCTCACCGGGAAGTACCGCAAGGGCCGGCCCATCGACCTGACCACCGGTCGTGCGGCGCGAACGCCGGGCCGTTTCGACCCCAGGCTCCCGGTCAATGCCGCCAAGCTCGACGTGGTCGAACAACTCGTCGAGATCGCCGCCGATCTCGGCTGCTCGCTCCCGGAGCTGGCCGTGGCCTTCACCGCCGCCCATCCCGACGTCACGTCGGTGATCATCGGGCCGCGGACCATGGACCAGTTGACGGCCCTGCACAAGGGCGCCGAACTCACCCTGGACGACGCGACCTTGGACCGCATCGACGAGATCGTCCCGCCGGGTACCGACCTCTACCGCGCGGACGGCGTGTGGCAGCCCCCGTCGCTGACCGATCCCGCCCGGCGTCGCCGCCCGACCGCGGAACGCGCCGCGCGGTAGCTCGTCCCCGGGAGCGAGCGCGGCACCCCGACCCCGCCGGCGCCGGACGCGTCGGCGGGGTTCGGTAACGTCGACGCCCGCTGGGTGATCGGGCGCGGCCTTGGGACGGGGACATGTGATGGGTGAGGCTGAAGGCGTGGACGCGCGGTCGCCGTCGCGGGCTCGGATCGAGGAGCGTTTTCGGCGCGACTGGGGTGTCGAGTTGCCCGAGTCGATCTTCCGGTTCCGTGCGTTCCTCGACGCGCTGGGCCCGCGGGAGCGGCGCGCGCTGCGCGACGCGGAGTTGAGCACGATGGGCGTGTTCGACCTGTTCGACGACCCCGACGGGCAGCCCGTCGCGGGTGTCGACGTCCGTGTCCACGGTCGCTACTACCGTGACCCGCCGGAGTTCCTGACCTTCCTGCACGGCGGCTCCGACGGCCTGCACTACGGCCTGTGGTTCGACGACGGGCGCACGTGCGCGGGCGTCGGCAGCTACTACACCAACGACGGCGGCGGGATCGACCGGAGCGCGGGGACACCGCTGGAAGCGGTCCGGCTCGTCGTCGAACGCGTGTGGCGCGACCTCGACGACCGCGGCCCCGACGAAGTCCTCGACGGGAACGAACGACGGACCGACCTGGCCCTGCTGCGCGGGGCGTTGACGGCGTTCGAGACCGCCGATCGGCCCGAGACCGGCGTCGCCTACATCGGCGCGTACGCGTCGCGGCAGCCGCCGGTGGACCCCGACCGGATCACCACCCTGGACGAGGGCGGCGCGCTCGTGACGGGCGAGACCGCGTTGGGCCGGCCGCCGCACCACGGCGCCGACGAGTACCGGTTCGCGCAGTACATGTACGCGTCGTTCGACGACACCGAGGCGCTGGCCGAGTCGGTGGCGCAGGCGCTGAGTCGGTGCGTGGCGGGTGATCCGGCGGAGGCGCTGGTCCTGGGCCGCGACCTGTACTGGGCCTCGCACGGCGACCCGGCCCGGGAGGCGTACGCGGCCGACCTGCTCGCCGCGGCGTACCACGCGCTGGACCGCCCGAACCTGGCGGCGATCGCCGCGGCCCACCACCGCCACCGTGACCTGCCGCAGGTGGAGATCCTCGCCCCCCGTGAGCGCGGGTAGCGCCCGGCCGCGGGCACCTCAGTCGAACAGGGCCGCGTGCAGCGGCAACCACGCCGCGCCGGCAGCACGCAGCGCGACGTCGTCGCGGCCGAGCCACTCGGCCTGCGCGCACTCGGAGTCCGGGTGCGGCCGCGTCGGAGCGCCCTCGTGGTCGAGCCGCACCGTGTAGAACGCCATGAACCCCCGTGCGGCGTAGCGGTATTCGGCCGGTGGCGGGCCGAGCAGGGTGATCCGTTGTCCGCCGTACAGGGTGAGCCGATCCGGTCGCACGTCCAACCCGGTCTCCTCGGCGAGTTCGCGCGCCGCCGCGACGGGCGCGGACTCGCCCGGGTCGAGGTGGCCACCGGGCAACTCCCAGCCGCGGCCCGGTAGATCCACGCGGGTCAGCAGGGTCCGATCGGCGCTGTCCAGGGCCACCACGACGGCCGTGCTGACGGTGTAGCCGTCCGGCAGTTCGTCGGACAGCAGCAGGTCCATCCGGTGGGGCGGGCGGATCCACGGCACGGTCAGCGAGTGGAGCACGGTCGAGGTCATGTCCCCATCCTTCCCGACGACCCCGACCGGCGCGGCTCCCGGGGCGACCGGCCGCAGCGTCTCTTCACGACCCGCGTGCGACCTATTCATTGGCTTTTCGGGCTACTTGCGGTAATCATGACGATATGTCACGAACTTTTGACGATCTTGTCGCCGAGGCCGACGCGGTGTCGGTGGACGGTTGGGACTTCTCCTGGCTCGACGGCCGGGCCACCGAGCAGCGCCCCTCGTGGGGCTACCAGCGCCTGATGGGTGAGCGGTTGGCCCGCGCGTCGGCCGCGTTGGACATCCAGACGGGCGGCGGGGAGGTCCTCGCCGGCGTACCGACGTTGCCGACGACGATGGTCGCCACCGAGTCCTGGCCGCCGAATGTGGCGAAGGCGACCCGGTTGCTGCATCCGCTCGGCGCGGTGGTGGTCGCCGACGCCGACGAGCCGCCGTTGCCGTTCGCCGAGGCGGCGTTCGACCTGGTGACCAGCCGACACCCGGTGACGGTGTGGTGGGCGGAGATCGCGCGCGTACTCGCGCCGGGCGGTTCCTATCTGTCGCAACACGTGGGCCACTCCAGCATGTTCGAGGTGGTCGAATACTTCCTCGGTCCGCAGCCGGAGGAGGTTCGGCGCGGGCGCAACCCCGACGACACCCGCCGCGCGGCGGAGGCCGCGGGGCTCGATGTCGTCGACCTGCGCTTCGAGTCGTTGCGCAACGAGTTCTTCGACATCGGCGCGGTGGTCTACTTCCTGCGGAAGGTGATCTGGATGGTGCCCGGCTTCACCGTCGAGCGATACCGCGACCGGTTGCGGGAGTTGCACGAGCGGATCGAGGCGCAGGGCCCGTTCGTCGCGTATTCGACGCGCTTTCTCATCGAGGCCCGCAAGCCCGCGTAGCCCGGCTCCCACCCACCCACCGCGGCCGCGGTGGGTGGGGGCAACCGTCACGCGAGCGCGACCAGTTCCCGGTGGTCCGGACTCCACATGTCCTCGACGCCGTCGGGCAACAGCAGGACCCGATCCGGGCGCAGCGCGTCGATCGCGCCCTCGTCGTGCGTGACCATCACGATCGCGCCGGGATACGTGCCCACCGCCGCCAGTACCTCCCCACGCGAGGCGGGGTCGAGGTTGTTGGTCGGCTCGTCCAGAAGCAGCACGTTGGCGCCGGAGTGGACCAACCCGGCCAGCGCGAGCCTGGTCTTCTCGCCGCCGGACAGCACCCCGGCCGGATTGTCGGCGTCGTCACCGGTGAACAGGAACGCGCCCAGTACGTGCCGGACTTCGCCGTCGGTCAGGCCCGGCGCGGCGGCGGCGAGGTTCTCCCGTACCGTGCGCGCGTCGTCGAGCGTCTCGTGTTCCTGGGCGAAGTAGCCCAGCCGCAGCCCGTGTCCGGCCACCACACGCCCGCCGTCCGGGAGTTCGCGGCCGGCGAGGATGCGCAGCAGGGTGGTCTTGCCCGCGCCGTTGAGGCCGAGCACCACCAGTCGGCTGCCGCGGTCGACGGCGAGGTCCACGCCGGTCAGTACCGGCAGGTCCCCGTAGGCCTTGGTCAGCGCGATCGCGCCCAACGGCGTGCGTCCGCACGGCGCGGGTTCGGGCAGTCGGATCCGGGCGATCTTGTCGGTGCGCCGCGACGGTTCGAGGTCGGCGAGCATCCGGTCGGCGCGGCGGGTCATGTTCTTGGCCGCGACGGCGGTCGACACGTGCGAACGCATCTTGTCCGCCTGGAGGCGCAGCGCGGCCGCCTTGCGTTCGGCGTTGGCCCGTTCCCGGGTTCGGCGGCGCTCGTCGGCGTCGCGTTGCGCGAGGTAGGCGCGCCAACCGGTGTTGTGGACGTCGATCGCGGCGCGATGCGGATCGAGGTGGAAGACCCGGTTGGCGGTGTCGGCGAGCAGGTCGGTGTCGTGGCTGATCAGCACCAGGCCGCCGGGGTGGGCGGTCAGGAACGTTCGCAGCCACGTGATCGAGTCGGCGTCTAGGTGGTTGGTCGGCTCGTCGAGCAAGAGGGTGTCGTGCCGGGCGAAGAGGATGCGGGCCAGTTCGACTCGGCGCCGCTGCCCGCCGGACAGTGCGCCGATCGGGCCGGCCATGACCCGCTCCGGCAGGCCGAGCCCGGCGGCGACCCGGGCCGCGTCGGCCTCGGCCGCGTAGCCGCCGCACACCTGGAACTCGGCCTCCGCCCTGCTGTAGGCGGCCATCGCGCGTTGTTGCGCCCGGTGGCTCGCGGCGTCGGTCATCGCGGTCTCGGCGGCGCGTAGGGCGCCCACCGCTCGGTCGAGGCCGCGTGCGGACAGGATCCGGTCGGTGACGGTGCTCGCGGGGTCGGCGGCGCGCGGGTCCTGCGCGAGATAGCCGATCGACCCGGTGCGGGTGATGTTCCCGGCGGCCGGCGCGGCGTGGTCGGCCAGGATCTTGAGCAGGGTGGTCTTGCCGGCGCCGTTGCGACCGATCAGGCCGATGCGGTCGCCGGGGGCGATGTGGAAGGAGATGTCGGACAGCAGCAGACGCGCGCCGACGCGCACGTCGACACCGCGCACGGTGATCATGGGATGACGCTCCGGAACAGTTCGAGGACACACGGGTGGTGTGGAGTCGGGTCCTCGAACTAGGAAATGCGGGGCGTAGCCATGGGAGCCAGGATAACGGCAGCCCCGGGGGTGTCCGCATCCGGGTTTTCGACGACGGACACCGCCCCGCCGCCGGACACGCGTCCGCGCCCGTGAGGGTTTTCGGGGCGATCACCGGATCGCGATCACCGGCGTGGGCACGGTCAGCCGCACGTCGCGGTATCGGCCGACGGCAACGCGCAGGAGAGATCCGAGCCGGCCGCCGGTGTCGTGTCCGATCTCCCGTGACCCGCGTCCGGCCCGAGGGCGCCGACTCGAAGCGCGACGGCGGATGCACCGAGGAACATGGTTCGATACCGACCCACGTGGGGCGGACCGGGTGGATCCGCCATTCTGTGGGTCTGCCGGAGCCTTTCCCGGCGGTACTTCGCGGTACTTCCCCCGGGAGTACCTCTCACGGACCTGGTGGTGGATCCCGCATGACGGCCTTGGACCCGGCCTCACCCGAATCGGTCGACCCCGAATCCGTCGGCCCCGAGTCGGCACCGCCCGCACCCGGGCAACCCGCGCCGGTGGATCGCACCGCGTTGCAGCGTCGTACCGTGCGCGTCCTGATCGCCGCCCAGGTCGTCGGCGGCGTCGGGATGGGCTCGGCGCTGACCGTGGGCGGCCTGCTCGCCGAGGACTTGTCGGGATCCAAGAGCTGGTCCGGCCTGGCCACCACCGCGATCACGCTCGGCGCGGCCATGTTCGCGATACCGATGTCGCGGGCCGCGAACCGTTGGGGCCGTCGCGTCGCGCTCACCGTCGGGTGGGGCCTCGCGGCGCTCGCGGCCGGGGGTGTGATCCTGGCGGCCGTGCTGGAGTGGTTCCCGCTGCTGATCGTGGCGATGCTCGTGTTCGGCGCCGGTACGGCCGCCAACCTCCAGTCCCGCTACGCCGCCACCGACCTCGCCGACGACGCGGGCCGGGCCAAGGCGCTGTCCATCGTGGTGTGGTCGACCACCGTCGGCGCGGTCCTGGGCCCCAACCTCAACGAGCCGGGCGCGGTGGTGGGCCGCGCGCTGGGCCTGCCCGAGTTGGCCGGCCCCTTCCTGTTCTCGATCGCGTCCTTCGCCGGCGCCGGCATCGTCCTGTGGATCGCGCTGCGGCCCGACCCGCTGCTGATCGCCCGCGCCGACCTCGGCGACGCCGCCCGGGCGAAGCCCGGCCTGCGCAACGCTCTGGCCGTGGTCCGGCGTGCGCCCCGCGCGATGCTGGGTCTGGCGACCGTCGCGTTCGGGCACGTGGTGATGGTGTCGGTGATGGCGATGACGCCGGTACACATGAAGGACCACGGCACCGCGCTGACCCTGGTCGGCCTCACGATCAGTCTGCACATCGCCGGCATGTACTCGTTGTCGCCCGTGGTGGGCTGGGCCGCCGACCGGTTCGGGCGGATCCCGGTCATTCTCGCCGGCCAGTTCGTCCTGCTTCTCGCGGTGTTCACCGCGGGCACGTCCGGCACCTCGACGTGGCGCACGATGGTGGGCCTGGTCCTGCTTGGCTTCGGTTGGTCCTGCTGCCTGGTCGCGGGCTCGTCCCTGCTCGCCGAATCGGTGCCGGCGCCCGAGCGACCCGGCGTGCAGGGCGCCTCCGACCTGTTGATGAACCTCGCCGGCGCGGCGGGCGGCGCGGTCTCCGGCTCCGTCCTGGGCCTGGCCGGCTACGGTGGCCTCAACCTCGTCGCGGGCCTGCTCACCGCCCCGGTGCTGTGCGTCGCGGCCGGGTTCGCCCTGGGCCGCTCCCGCCGTGCACCGGCCCGGGGCTGAGCCGACGAAACACCACGGCCCGGCACCCGACGAGCCGCTCCGATCGCGCCCTCGGATGGCCCGCTCCGGTCGTGAGCGGTAAACGATCACCCTATGTTGGGACGAAATGTGCCACATGGTCGCGGGCTTTCCTCCCACGGCCCTCCCGGAAGGGGCCTCCATGGTGCAGCGGGTGGTCGTCGTCGGAGCAGGATTCGCCGGGTTCGAAACGGTGCGCAAGCTGGAGCGGTCCCTCGGTCCACGCGAGGCCGAGATCGTGCTCGTCTCCCCGATGGACTACATGGTCTATCGACCGCTGCTGCCGCAGGTCGCGGCCGGCGTCCTGTCGTCACGGACCACGGCCGTACCGCTGCACCGGATGCTCAAGCGCACCCACGTACTGCCCGGCGGCGCGATCGGGGTGGACCTCGCGGCCAAGGTGTGCGTGGTCCGCAAGATCTCCGGCGACGTCACCAACGAGCACTACGACAAGCTCGTCCTGGCGCCCGGCAGCATCACTCGTACGTTCGACATCCCCGGCCTGACCACGTTCGGGCACGGCATGAAGACCCTGGCCGAGGCGGTCTACCTCCGAGACCACGTGATCGCGCAACTGGAGGTCGCCAACTCCAGCACCGACCCGGCCGAGCGCGCGTCGCGCTGCCGGTTCATCGTGGTCGGCGGCGGCTACGCGGGGGTGGAGACCGCCGCGTGTCTGGAGATGGTCACCACCGGCGCGCTCAAGCACTTCCCGCGCCTGGATCCCGCGCAGGTGCGCTGGATGATCGTCGACGTCGCTCCACGCCTGATGCCCGAACTCGGCGAGAATCTCGGCAAGGCCACGCTCCAGATGCTCGCCAAGCGCGGGGTGGAGGTGCGCTTGGGGGTCAGCGTGCAGGAGATCACCGAGGAGTCGGTGACGCTGACCACCGGCGAGCGACTGCCGTGCCGCACGCTCGTGTGGACGGCCGGCGTCACCGCGAGCCCGCTCATGGGCACCCTGGGCACCGAACTCGTGCGCGGGCGACTCGCGGTCGCGGCCGATCTCGCGCTGCCGGGCCACCCGGACGTGTTCGCG
>NZ_WWJX01001470.1 GCF_009865215.1 Streptomyces sp. SID3343
ACGCAGCACGGGCGGCGCGAGCGGATCCACCGCCGCCGAGCGCAACTCGGCCACCAGCGCCGACGTCGACAACGGCCGGCGCGGCCGCTCCTTGACCTCCACCGGCGGCACGCCCAGCTCCTCCAGGAACCGGGACGGCTGGTCGCCGTCGTCATGGGTCGAGTCCACCGCGGTGACCACCAGCCGCTCCCGCGCCCGGGTGACCGCGACGTAGAACAATCGCCGCTCCTCGGCGAGCAGCGCGCCCGGGGACAGCGGCTCGGCCAGGCCGTCGGAGCCGATCCGGTCCGCCTCCAGGAGCGAGCCGCGCCGCCGCAGGTCGGGCCACAGGCCCTCCTGGACCCCGGTGACCACCACCAGGCGCCACTGCAGGCCCTTGGCCCGGTGGGCGGTCAACAGGCGCACCGACTCGCCGCGCAGCGCGCTGTCGTCGAGCCGATCGCCGGGGATCTGCTGGGCCTTGAGCTCGGCCAGGAAGTTGAGCGCGCCCCGATGCCCGGCCCGTTCCTCCGCGCGGGCCGCGACCTCGAACAGGGCCACCACCGCGTCCAGGTCACGGTCGGCGTTGCGGCCCGGCGTACCACCGCGCAGAACCGCCCGCTCCAGGCGCGCCGGCCACGGCGTCCCCTGCCACAGCGTCCACAGCGCGTCCTCGGTGCTGCCGTCGGCCGCGAGCACATCCCGGGCCTTGGCGATCAGCAGCCCTAGGCGCAGCGCCCCGCCGCCGACGCGCTGCTCTATCGCCACGAGCTGCCCCGGCTCGGCGAGCGCGTCGCGGATCAGCTCGGCCGACGGCCGCGTACTGGTCACCTTCGCGGCACAGGCGAGCCGCTCCTCGGCCCGCAACGCCCGCCCGAGCAGCCGAAGATCACCCGCGTCGAGCCCGCCCAGCGGGGACTGCAACAGCGTGCGCGCGGTCTCCGCGTCCAGCACGCCGGGATCCGCCGCCACGTGCAACGCGGTCAACAGCGGCGACACCGCCTGCTCGGCCGCGATCGGCAGCTCGTCGCCGGCGATCTCCAGCGGCACCCCGGCCGCCGACAAAGCCCGCCGAAGCCCGGGGATCGAGCGCGCGCCGGAGCGCACCAGCACCGCCATCTGTCCCCACGGCACCTCGTCCTCCAAGTGCGCGCGGCGCAGGATGTCGGCGATGTTGTCCAGCTCGGCGCCCGGCGTCGGATACGTGTACACCTCGACTCGGCTCGGGTCCTCGTCCCCGGTCACCGACGGGATCAACTCGCGGTGCGCGCGCACCCGATCGCCCGGCAGCCGGCTCAGCGCCATCCTTTGGGCCACCACGCGCGACGCGGCGAGCAGCCCCGCGGGCGCCCGGCGGGACGTGCGCAGGACCACGATGTCGGCGGGCGTGCCGTCGGCCCGGGGGAAGCGGTGCGGAAAGTCGAGGATGCCGTTGACGTCGGCGCCGCGGAACGCGTAGATCGACTGGTCGGGGTCGCCCACCGCGATCAGGTCGCGGCCGTCGCCCGCGAGCGCCGCGAGCAGGCGCACCTGCGCGGGGTCGGTGTCCTGGTACTCGTCGACGAACACCGCCTTGTAGCGCCCGCGCAGGATGTGGGCGATATCGGGCTGCTCGGCGAGCAGCACCGCGCGGTGCACGAGCTCGGCGTAGTCCACCACGCCCTGGGCGTCGATCACGTGCAGGTATTCGGCGAGGAAGTCGGCCGCCGCGCGCCAGTCGCGCCGACCGGTGTCCTGGGCGAACCGGGCGAGCGCGTCCGGGTCGAGCCCGAGTTCGCGGCTGCGCGCGATCACCGCGCGCACCTCGTCGGCGAACCCGCGCGTGCCCACCGCCGCCCGCAGCTCGGTGGGCCACACCACGCTGCCCTCCTCGACCCCGCCGGCGAGCAACTCGCGCACGAACACGTCCTGCTCGGGACCGGTCATCAGGCGCAGCGGATAGCTGAACAGCTCGGCCGGCTGGTGCTCACGCACCAGGCCGTAGCAAAAGGAGTGGAACGTGGTCGCGGTCGGCACCGCCGCCGACGTGGACCCGCTCGCCCGCAGGCGCGCCGTCAACCGGTCGCGCAGTTCGCCCGCCGCCTTGCGGCTGAACGTCAGCACGAGGATCTCCTCGGGCCGCATCCCGCGCGCGACCCGCTCGGCCACCGCCTCCACGAGCACGGTGGTCTTGCCCGTGCCAGGCCCGGCCAGGACCAGGAGCGGACCGCCGGGATGCGACACGACGGCACGCTGGTAGTCGTCCGGGATCACCGGCGCGGGCGGCACCACGGGGGTGCGCCGCAAGCGGTATGCCGGGGTGGGGATGGTCATCGTTGCCGGGAGTGCCTTCGCGTCGCCGTCGAGGATGCGCGGTCGCTTCGGGTGCCGCGACCGCGACGAGGAGGCCGCGCCCCGGTCGGCAGGGCGCGGCCGATGCCCATCAGATCACACCCGGCTCCCCCACCCCGGGAGCACACCGGGCCCACCCGCCGCCCACCGATGTGACCTGTCACACCCGCCACCGTCCGCCCGAAGCGAAAACCGGCGACGGCCGTGCTACCGCGGGTCGTCGGGCGCCCAGCGCGCCCGGCCCATGTCCACCCGCTCCCCGCCGGAGCGCAGCGGCGTGCCCTCGGCCCGGTAGTGCGCCGGCGCCCGGAGGGCGTGACTGGGCGGCAACGAGCCGTCGGCGCGCACGACCCGCCACCACGGCACCCCGCCGCCGTACAACGCCATCACCCGGCCCACCTGTCGCGGGCCGCCTTCCTGGAGCTCCTCGGCGACGTCGCCGTAGGCCATCACTCGGCCAGGTGGGATGCGGTCGACCAGGTCGAGCACCCGCTCGGCGAAGGGGTTAGGGTCACTCATTCGCACATGGTGACAGAGTCGTCGGACACGTCGTCGGACAACCGGCGGACCCCTTTCGGCCGCACTTCGGCGCGGCCGGGCGCAGACCCGAGCCCGGGTCGTGGCACCATCGACGCGGCGGTGACGGGTGAGACGAGAGACGACGAGGCAGTGGTGAGCACAGGGGGTGCCCCCGGAAACGGGTACGGGCGCGCCCTCGTCGTGGAGCCCTCACAACCCCTGCGCGTGCACCGTTCGTCCGATCTGCTGCGCGTCCTGTTCGGCGGGATCGCGCTCGCCGTGGTCTTCGTGCTCGCGAGCATCGCGCGCCAAACCACGTCGGGCCTGGAGTCGGACATCGTCCGCGGTGCCCAGAACAGCACCCCGCACCTGCTGCTCAACCTCTCCGGCGGCGTGTTCGCCGTCGCCGTGCTCGTGGTGCCGGTGGCGTACGGCATCGAGCGCCTGGTCAGCCGGGACGGCCTGCGGGTCGCCGACGGGGTGATCGCCGCCGCGGCGACCTATCTGGCCTCGCTGGCGCTCGACTGGTGGGTCACCGGGCCCGGCCCCGACGCGCTCGAACACGCGCTGACCCGGTCGCTGCCGCCGCCCGAAGTCGGGCTCACCGACCCCGTACACGGCTACCTGGCGCCGATCGTCGCCTACGTGACCGCCGTCGGCCTGGTCCGCCGCCCACGCTGGCAACTCATGGTGTGGACACTGTTGTTGCTCAACGCGGCGACCGTCCTGGTCGGCGGCTACACGACCCCCATCGCACTGCTCACCAGCGTCCTGTTCGGCCGCACGATCGCCTACGCGACGCTGTACGCGGTCGGCCTGCCCAACACCCGCCCGCCCGCCGAGTCGGTGGTCGCCGCGCTGCGCCGGTTCGGCCTGATCGCGCTGTCGTGCGTGCGCACCGACGACGGCCCCGAGGAGACCCGCCGCTACGCGGTCCGGCTCGCCGACGAGCGCCTGCTCGACGTGACCGTGCTCGACCGCGACCAACAGGCGTCCGGGGCGCTGTACCGGTTCTACCGCCGGCTCATGCTGCGCGGGGTCACCCAGCGGCGCACCGTGCTGTCCACCCGCCGGGCGCTCGAACAGGAATCCCTCATGGCGTACGCGTGCGCCGACGCGGGAGTGCGCGCCCCGCGCCTGGTCGCCACCACCGAAGTCGGCCCCGACGCCGCGCTGCTCGCGTACGCGAACGTGCCCGGGCGCACGCTGGACACGCTCGACGACGACGAACTCACCGATCAACTCCTGGCCCGGGTGTGGGAACAGTTGGGCCTGCTCCAGGCACACCGCCTCACCCACCGTCGACTGGTCGCCGAGAGCATCCTGGTCGACGGCGCGGGCGAGCCGTGGCTGATGGACCTGCGCGCCGGCGAGATCGCGTCGAGCGAGCTCTCGCTGCGCATCGACACCGCGCAACTGCTGACGTCGCTGGCCCTGCGGGTGGGCGAGGAACGCGCCGTGCACACCGCGGCGGAGGTGCTCGGCGCGGACACCGTCGCCGCGTGCCTGCCGCTGCTGCAAAAGGTCGCGATGAGCCGAGCCACCCGGGCGATGCTCCGCAAGGACAAGAACCTGCTCTCGCGCATCCGCGAACAGATCCTGGAGTTGCGGCCCCAGGCCGAGGTGGAACCGGTCCGCCTGGAGCGGGTCCGGGCCCGCACCCTGGTCACGGTCGTGGCGAGCACGTTCGCGGGCTACTTCCTGCTGTCCCAGCTCAGCCACGTCGACCTGGGCAAGATCTTCGAGAGCGCCAACTGGGGCTGGGCGGCGATCGGGCTGCTCGCGGCCTCGCTCAGCTATGTGTGCGCCGCGCTGATGCTGCTGGGATTCGTCCCGGAACGGCTGTCGCTGCTGCGCACCACGACGGTGCAACTCGCGGGCTCGTTCGTGAAGTTGGTCGCCCCGCCGGCGGTCAGCGGCGTCGCGCTGAACACCCGCTACCTGCAAAAGGCCGGCATCCCACCCACTCTCGCGGCGGCCAGCGTCGGCGTCTCGCAACTGGGCGGCCTGGTCTTCCACATCGGCCTGCTCGCGTTCTTCGGCTACATCGCCGGCACCGCGGAGACGCCGTCCTTCGCGCCGTCGGGCGCGGTGATCGCGGGCCTGCTGATCCTGGCCCTGGTCTGCCTGTTGGTGATGGCGGTGCCGCCGCTGCGGCGCTGGATCGTCAAGCAGTTGCGCCAGCTGTTCTCGGGCATCGTGCCGCGTCTGCTCGACGTCCTCCAGACGCCCACCAAGCTCGCGGCCGGTCTGGGCGGCACGGTGCTGCTGACGCTGTCCTTCATCCTGTGCCTGGACGCGAGCGTGCGGGCCTTCGGCGGCTCGGCCGGCTTCGCGGCCATCGCGGTGGTATTCCTCGCCGGCAACGCGATCGGCTCCGCGGCACCCACCCCGGGCGGCATCGGCGCGGTCGAGGCGGCCCTGATCGCGGGCCTCACCAGCACCGCGAGACTCCCCTTCGAAACCGCGACGGCAGCAGTCCTGCTCTACCGCTTCCTGACCTTCTGGCTCCCGGTCCTACCAGGCTGGATAGCGTTCACCCACCTACAACGCAAACAAGCCATCTAGCTCCTCGGCCCCGACGACCAAAACGCCGAACAAGCCCAAAACCCAGCCCGTCCGGCGTTTGAGAACACCCCCAGCCACAGACCAGGGCCCCGCCCCCGACAACAACGCCCAAACGCCGAACGAGCCACGAATTCAGCCCGTCCGGCGTTTGAGGACACCTCGGCCGAAGCCCGGGCCCCGACCCCCACAGCAACGCCGAAACGCCGAACGAGCCCAAAACCCAGCCCGTCCGGCGCTTGAGGACACCCCGGCCGAAGCCCGGGCCCCGACCCCCACAGCAACGCCGAAACGCCGAACGAGCCCAAAACCCAGCCCGTCCGGCGTTTGAGGACACCTCGGCCGAAGGCCGGGCACCGCCGCGTTCGAAAACAACAACCGATCCCGGAAGGCCGAGACCCGAGCACGGCCCGTCCGACCCCGAGGACTAGTACACGGGCTTCGACGGCTCGATCTGGTTGACCCAACCGATCACGCCGCCCCCAAGGTGGACCGCGTCCGCGAACCCCGCCGCCTTGAGCACCGCGAGCACCTCGGCCGACCGGACACCGCTCTTGCAGTTGAGCACGATGCGCTTGTCCTGCGGGAGGTCCTCCAGCGCACGGCCCATCAGGAACTCGTTCTTCGGGATCAACCGCGAGCTCGGGATCTTCACGATCTCGTACTCGCCCGGCTCGCGAACGTCGATCAGGTCGATGTTCTCGCCGGCGTCCATCCACTCCTTGAGCTGACGCGGCGTGATGGTCGAACCGAGTGCGGCCTCCTGGGCCTCCTCGGACACGACACCACAAAACGCTTCGTAGTCGATCAGCTCGGTGACGCTCGGGTTCTTGCCGCAGACCGCGCACTCGGGGTCCTTGCGGACCTTGACCTGGCGATAGGTCATCTCCAGGGCGTCATAGATCATCAGCCGGCCGACCAGCGGCTCGCCGATGCCCATGAGCAGCTTGATCGCCTCGTTGACCTGGATCGACCCGATCGACGCGCACAGCACGCCGAGCACGCCGCCCTCGGCGCACGAGGGGACCATGCCGGGGGGCGGGGGCTCCGGGTAGAGGCAGCGGTAGCACGGTCCGTGCTCGGACCAGAACACGCTCGCCTGGCCGTCGAAGCGGTAGATCGAACCCCACACGTACGGCTTGTTCAGCAGCACGCAGGCGTCGTTGACCAGGTAGCGGGTCGCGAAGTTGTCGGTGCCGTCCACGATCAGGTCGTACTGCGCGAAGATGTCCATCACGTTGTCGGCTTCGAGCCGCTCTTCGTGCAGGATCACGTTCGTGTACGGGTTGATCTCCTTGACCGAGTCGCGCGCGGACTCCGCCTTGGACCGGCCGATGTCACTCTGGCCGTGGATGATCTGGCGCTGGAGGTTGGACTCGTCGACGGTGTCGAATTCGACGATCCCGAGCGTGCCGACACCGGCCGCGGCGAGATACATCAACGCGGGCGAGCCCAAGCCGCCCGCGCCGACGCACAGGACCTTGGCGTTCTTCAGGCGCTTCTGCCCGTCCATCCCGACGTCGGGGATGATCAGGTGGCGCGAGTAGCGACGGACCTCGTCGACGGTCAGCTCGGCGGCCGGCTCGACCAGGGGTGGTAGCTGCGACACGGAAACTCTCCGATGGTCGGACTGTCTGTCTCGGGTGCTCTCCTGTCGCAACAGTGCCACGCCCGTCCCGATTCCCGGATACCGGGTCCGCAGCGTGAGACATGCTCGTCCGCAGGTCGGACGAGCCCCGCGAGAGCGCCGACGGGGGGTTACGCGTTGGGCTTGACCGCCGGGTAGGGCCACGGATTGGCCTCGCAGATCGTGCCCTTGTTCGGGCCGATCTCCACCTCGCGCGACTTGGTCTGCTGCATCATCACCGGTGCGATCCCGCCCGGGCCGCAGTCCAGTTGGTGGTTGTGACCGATGCGGTGCCCCACCTCGTGGTTGATCAGCATCTGTCGATAGCCGAGCATGTCGTCGCCGTAGGCGGTCGAACCCTGGCCCCAGCGCCAAGCGTTGATCATCACCCACTTGGTGCCGGCCGCGTCACACGAGACGTTGCTCTCGCTGGTGTCGCCGGTGATCGGGGTGCAGATCCGGTGCACGGTCTCGGGGCTCGACAGCCGCACCACGAAGTCGGCGTTGCCGGCGTCGGTGCGCTCGAAGGTGAGTTTGTCGTGTGCCCAACTACGCGGGTCGTTGAGCGTCTTCTGCACGGTCGTGGCGAACAGTTCGCCGTCCATCTGCAGGCCGTCCTCGATCTCGACCGCGTACAGGTACTTCTTGCCGCTGCCCGGCGCGGCCTGCTTGCCGGGCACGGTCTCGAACTTGCCGCTCAACGCCAGCTTCGGTTCGATCGGGAAGCGCACGGTGAGCTGATCGGTGGTCGTCGGCGAGGACGGCGTCGGAAGCGGCAGCGACGAGGCGCCTCCGGGGGTGACGGGAGTGAGCGGGGCGCCGCGGTCGTTGTTTCGCGACGGGAACGGTGACTCGGTGCGATTCGGCGTATCGCCGGCCTCGGTCTGACCGTCGCCGATCGCCTGGGCCGAGGGGCCGCCGTCGTCCGGCATGTTCAACACGACCGCGCCCGCGAGCACCGCGCCGGTGACGACCGCGCCGGACGCGGCGACGAGAGTGCGCCGCCCCTTGCGCGGCGCGGGCCGGTTGGCCCGGCGCGTGGACGCGCGACCGCTCGATCCGCCGCCGATCACGGCCGGCTCGGTCTTGGGCCCGGGCCGATACGAGTACTCCGACTCGCCGGCCGCGGGTTCCGGCTCGGGGTCGAACCCGACCTCGGGTTCGACGTCGACGACGTCGGGCGACTCGGTAGTGAACGAGGTCGGTTCGAGCTCGGGCTCCGGCGCGGCCCACGGCTCGGGCTCCATCGCGTACTGCCCCGCGCCGGGAGCGTCCGTCGACCCGTGTTCGGTCGGCAGGTCGTAGAGCGCGTCGGCCAACGGATCCTGGAACGACGCCACCACCGGATAGCTGCCGGACGCGTCGTAGCCGTAGCCGACGAAACTCTGCGGCTCGAACGTCGTGGTGTCGTACGTCGGCGCGGCCGGTGCCTCGACGATCGCGTACGTCCCACTCGCGTAGACGTCCTGCGCGTACGTTTCGCTCGGATAGCCGCCGCCCGGATGGGTGCCGGGGCCGGTGAAGGTGTCGGTCGCGTAGGCGTCCGGCGGGTAGAGGTGCCCCGGGTAGGTGTCCGTCGCGTAGGCGTCCGCGGCGTACGTACCCGTCCCGTACGTGTCCGTCGGGTAGCCGTTCGTCGGGTAGCCGCCGGTCTGCTGCGCGGCCGAGACGTCCGGCGAGCCGTAGGGCTCCAGCGGGTCGTCCCAGTGCGCGGGCGCGGCGGCCATCGTCCCGGGCACCGACCACGTGTCGGCGCTCGTCGGGGGTGTGGGGTGTTCCCAGCCCTGGGCCGGACCGTCGTAACCGGCGGTGTGCTGCTCGGGCGAGTAATCGCCGTAGCCGGCCTGCTGCGACTGAGCGGGGTAGCCGTGCTGCCCGGTGTCCGGTTGCGGATACCCGGTGCCGGCGAAGGACGTGTCGGCGGTGCCGGCTCCCGCGCCGGACCAGCCGCCGTAGGCGCCGTCCGATCCGGCTTGGCCGTACGTCGCCTGATGCGGGACCGCCGCGTAGGCACCGGTCGAGCCCTCGTCGGGCTGACCGTCGATGCCGTACTGCACGTTCGGATGCGATCCCGAGTGACGTCCCATAAGTGCGTGTTCACCCCTCCACGGTCGACGGCACCGAAGCACGGTCGAGCAGTTCGCGGAAACCCCGAGCCACCACGCGGGGGTGTTCGAGCATTGCCACGTGTCCCGACTGTGGCACGACGACCAGTCGCGCGTCCGGGAACGTCTCGGTCGCCCGCTTGGCCATCCGCGGATCGACCAGTTTGTCGCGGCGACCGTACACGAGCAACGTGGGTGCCTTCACCTCGGCGGCCTGCCGCCACAACGCGTGCTCGCCGCGCTCCAGGTAGGAACCGATCAGCGCCCGGGTCGAATGCGTGAACGCGTCCATCATGTACGGGAGTTCGAGTCGGCGGCGGTATTCGGCGGCGGCCTCGGTGAAAGCCTGGCCGCCGACCACCGTCGGGTCGCCGTACATCATCGCGATCGACATCCGGGTGCGCTGTTCCGGCGTCATGTTGCGGCTCATCCGCAGCAACGCCCGTCCCGCCCCCGGCACTCCGAGCAGGACCGTCGGCAACACCGAGGCCCGCACCCGCAGGTCGGGCAGCGCCGGCGAGATCAGCGTCAGGCTCGCGACCAGATCCGGCCGCCGCGCCGCCAGTCGGGTCGCGACCGCGCCGCCCATCGAATTGCCGAACAGGTGTACCGGTCCGCGCCGCAGCGACAGGATCACGCCCTCGACCGCCCGACAGTGCGCGGAGATCGAGTAGTCGCCGTTGCGCGGCGGCCGGGAACGGCCGAAACCGGGCAGATCCACGAGTTCCGCGGCAACGTCCGCGCGCAGTTCCTCGGCGAGTTGAGTCCAGTTCAGGGAGGAGCCACCGAGGCCGTGGATCATCACGGCGGGAGGCCGTTCGGCGTCGCGGTTCGCGTCTCTGCGCACGACGATTTCCGCGTCGGTGGCGACTTCGACCGTACGCGCAGGCCAAGGCGTCGCGTCGGCATCGCGGGCAGAGCTCAAGGTCGTCACGGGGGGCAATATTACGAGATGATCACTGGGACGGAAGGGCGGATCCCCTGGCGACCCGTGCCGGCCGGGTCGGTCTCGGCTCTTATGCCCTGGTTCATGACGCCACTGTAAACGCTTCACACATCACGTTTCGACATCGATCCCTGAAGTGCGGCAACGGGGGCGAGGCGGATCATGGACGTGCACGGACGCGCCGGGTGGGCCGCATACCGGCGATCCGCGAGGGCAGGGAAGCCGTATGGCCGAGAACGACAACACCCCCGTATCCGACGTATCCGATGAAGTCGCCGAAATCGATGCCGCGTTGGTGGGCGAGGCGAGCGACAACCCCGAAATCCCGGTGGCCGACGCGGTCGAGCAGCGCACTCCGGTGGCCGACGAGGATCTGGAGACCGGCGAGCTCTGGGCCCCCGTGCCGGACGAGGTCGACCCGGCGGATGCCACCGAGCAACGACGTGTGGTCGCCCATCCGGAGGAAGAGGACCACCGCTGAGGGCTCGCGGAACCGTCCCCGCGCACGTCACGCGCCCCCTTGCGGCGTTCCGGAACGCACGGGATCCTGTTTCGTTGCGCCACGAAACTTACGCAGTGGGTTACCCGAAAGTAGACTGCGTACCCGAAAGTATTGGCGTGGTGGAACGACCCGCCGGGCCACCGACCCGTCCGGTGCCGGCGACACGTCGAGCGACACCTTGAGGAGCCCCGTGACAGCCATCCAGGATGCGGATCCCCGTCCCCGCGGTACCCGGCTGCCCCGACTCGCGCGCAGGACGCAACTCCTCGGCGCCGCGCAGGAGGTCTTCGTCAAGCAGGGCTACCACGCGGCGGCCATGGACGACATCGCCGAATGCGCCGGGGTCAGCAAACCCGTGCTGTATCAGCACTTCCCCGGCAAACTCGAGCTCTACCTGGCGCTGCTCGACCAGCACTGCGACTCCCTGTTCGCGGCGGTGCAGCGCGCGCTCGAATCGACGCACGACAACAAGTTCCGCGTGGCCGCGACGGTCGACGCCTACTTCGCGTTCGTGGACGACGACGGCGGCGCGTTCCGGCTCGTCTTCGAATCGGATCTCACCAACGAGAGCGCCGTGCGCGAGCGGGTGGAGCGGGTGAGCGAGATGTGCGCCGAGGCGGTCAGCAAGATCATCGCCGAGGACACCGGGTTGGGCCAGGAGGAGTCGATGCTCCTGGCGATCGGCCTGACCGGCATGGCCCAGGTCACCGCCCGCTACTGGATCGCCCGCGGCGCGACCATCCCGCGCGACACCGCGTCGCACCTGGTCTCGTCGCTGTCGTGGCGCGGCATCTCGCGTTTCCCGCGCAAGGACGACCCGCAGCACTGAGCGCGTCGCGGCGACCGACGGGGCCGCGATTGTTCCCGTCGGGCGTTCGCGTTCGGCGTACCTGTCGTGGCGCCGGGTCACCCGACCTCTCGACTAGCCTGCTGGAGAACGTACGGCCCGCGGTTGTCGCGGCGGCCGTTCTCCAGAATGTCAAGGCCGGAGGGACAGCCGTGGAGATCAAGATCGGCGTGCAGCACGTCGGGCGGGAACTGGTGCTGGAGAGCACGGAGAGCCCGGAGGAAGTCGAGCAGAAGGTCGCCGACGCGTTGTCGGGTTCTGCTTCGGTGCTGTCCCTGACCGACGAGAAGGGCCGCCGGGTGCTCGTGCCCAGCGACCGTCTCGCCTACGTCGAGCTCGGTGAGCCGTCGGCCCGTCGGGTCGGCTTCGGCACCAACTGAGGCACCGCCTCACCGATACACAGGCAAGCCGCGAAGGCGGGTGGGTCCGGGTTCCGGAGCCACCCGCCTTCGGCGTTTCGCGAGCTTCCCGGCGGGCGGACCACGACGCGCGGGCCCGAGCGCGGGCCGCGGCGCGGTGGCCACGCGGCTCGTCGGCTCAGGAGCCTCAGGAGACTCAGGAGCCTCAGGAGGCTCAGGAGGCTCAGGAGGCGAGCCCCAGCAGGGCCATCCGCTTCTGGTGCGCCTCGGTGATGCGGTTGAACATCTGGCCGATCTCGGCCAGGTCGAAGCCGGGGCTGGTCCCGCTGCCGACCAGCATCGTGGACAGCGCGTCGCGCTCGGCCGCGACTCGCTGGGCCTGGCTGAGCGCCTCGCCCATCAGCCGTCGGCCCCACAGCGCGAGCCGCCCGGCGACCTTGGGGTCGTGCTCGATCGCGGCGCGCACGGCGTCGACCACGAACGCCGAGTGGCCGGTGTCGCGCTGGACCTCGACGATCAGGTCCCGGCTCACCGCGTCCAGGTGCGCGGCGACCTCGCGGTAGAAGTCGGCCGCGATGCCGTCCCCCACATATGCCTTGACCAGGCCCTCCAGCCAATCGGCCGGCGCGGTGTGCACGTGGAACTCGTCGAGCGGCACGATGAAGGGGTCCATCGCCGCCGCCGGGTCGGCCCCCAGCGCGCTGATCCGGTCGCGCAGCATCGTGTAGTGCTGGAACTCGGCGACGGCCATCGCGGCGAGCGCGGCCTTGTCGTCGACCGTCGGCGCCATCTTCGCGTCCTCGGCCAGCCGCTCGAAGGCGGTGATCTCGCCGTAGGCGAGCACGCCGAGCAGTTCGATCACGGCGGCCCGCATCTCCGCGCTCTCCTGCGTACCTTCGGTCATGCCCGCCCCTTCGCTCGTGCCGTCACCGTCGTCCGTACCACCCACAGTGCTCACAAGAACGCAGCGTAGTGAGCGGACGACGGCTACGGAGGCGCCATCTATGGGCGGAGTCGCCCATCTCCGGACAAGCAGTAATGAGCATCACCCCACCGGCCGCACGACGGCAGGTACAGTGGTAGTGAACGCGGATGCCCGGTCGGAGGACGATCGGCTCCGACCGACCCGCTCGGGTGGCCGCCCGAAGGCGAGAGGTCCCGTGCAGCGCCCCCGCAATCCGGGTGGGCGCCATGGTCTCGACCCGCCCTCGGCACTGACGGCCCCCACCACACAGAAGAGGCTGGACCCCTGACAACTTTTCGCGAACTCGGAGTGCTTTCCGAAACAGCCGAGGCCCTCGAAGCGCTCGGCATCACCGAGGCGTTCCCCGTCCAGGAGATGACCCTTCCGGTCGCCCTGTCCGGGAACGACGTGATCGGACAGGCCAAGACCGGTACGGGCAAGACCCTCGGCTTCGGCATCCCCCTGTTGCAGCGCATCACCGTCGCGGCCGACGTCGAGGCCGGGCGCGCGCCCGCGGACACCGTCCCCGGGCGTACCCCGCAGGCCCTCGTCGTGGTCCCCACGCGTGAGCTGTGCGTGCAGGTCACCAACGACCTCCAGGCCGCGGGCAAGCTGCGCGACGTGCGCATCCTCGCGGTCTACGGCGGCCGTGCGTACGAGCCGCAGATCGACACCCTCAAGAAGGGCGTCGACGTGGTCGTCGGCACCCCCGGGCGACTGCTCGACTTGGTCGGACAGGGTCACGTGAACCTGTCCGAGGTCAAGATGCTCGTCCTGGACGAGGCCGACGAGATGCTCGACCTGGGCTTTTTGCCCGACGTCGAGAAGATCGTCGAGCGGCTGCCCAAGCGCCGCCAGACGATGCTGTTCTCGGCGACCATGCCGGGCCAGATCATCACGCTCGCGCGTCGCTACATGAGCAAGCCCACGCACATCCGCGCGTCCGCGCCGGACGACCTGGGCGCGACCGTGAAGTCGGTCAAGCAGTTCGTCTACCGCGCGCACGGGCTCGACAAGCCCGAGTTGATGGCGCGCGTGCTCCAGGCCAATGGGCGTGGCCTGGTGATGGTGTTCTGCCGGACCAAGCGCACCGCCGCCGACTTGGCGCAGGGCCTGTCCGAGCGCGGTTTCGCTTCGGCGGCCGTGCACGGCGACCTCGGCCAGGGCGCGCGTGAGCAGGCGCTGCGCGCGTTCCGCAACGGCAAGGTGGACGTGTTGGTGGCCACCGACGTCGCGGCCCGCGGCATCGACGTCGAGGGTGTCACCCACGTGGTGAACTACCAGTGCCCCGACGACGAGAAGACCTACCTGCACCGCATCGGTCGCACCGGCCGCGCGGGTGCCTCGGGCACCGCGGTCACGCTGGTCGACTGGGAGGACATCCCGCGCTGGAGCCTGATCAACAAGGCTCTGGACCTGGGCTTCGCCGACCCGGTCGAGACCTACTCGACGTCGCCGCACCTGTTCACCGACCTCGACATCGCCACGACCGTGGGCAGCGTGCTCCCGCGCGCCGACCGCACCCGTGCGGGTCTGGGCGCGGAGGACGTCGAAGACCTCGGCGAGACCGGCAAGAACAGCCGCGGCAAGTCGTCGGACCGCACCAAGGGCCGCGGCGCCAAGAGCGGCCCGGCCTCGTCCGGTCCCTCCGCCGCCGGCCCCTCGGACGCCGCCGATGCCGACGCCGAGCCCAGCCGTCGCCGCGCGCCGGGCAGC
>NZ_WWJX01001471.1 GCF_009865215.1 Streptomyces sp. SID3343
AGGCCAATCGGCTGCTCGGCGAGGGGGCGCTCACCCAGGCCGTGGACGTGCTCGGCGCCGCGCTGCCGGTCGCCATCGCGCGTCGGGGCGAGCGTGACGCGCTCGTCCTCGGGCTGCGCCAGGCGCTCGCGGACACGTTGCTGGCCGACCGTCAGTTCCGCCGCGCGCTGCCGGAGTTGCAGTATCTCGCCGGCATCTTCGCGGCGGACGGCGGTCCCACCGATCCCGAGGCGATGGAGTACGGCCGCCAGGTGGCCGCGTGCCTGGAGGAGTTGGGCGACCTGCCGGCCGCGCTCGGCGAGTACCGGCGTCTGCTCGACCTGCACCGGCGCGCGCCCGACGGCGACGTGTACCGAGGCTTCGACCTGCGAGAGCGGATCGGTCTGCTGCTCGCCGCGCTCGGTGATCCGTACCAGGCGGAAAGCGTGCTCGTACCGCTGCTCACCGAGGAGGAGCACCGGCTCGGCCCGCAGCACCCCAGGGTCGCCACGCTGCGACAGCATGTGCAGCGGATCCACGGATCGACCGGTTTCCGGCATCGCTGAGACGCCGGGGCCGTACGCGTACGGGGCGCTGCCCGGCGGCGCCGACGCGTGCGTCGTGGATCACACGAATCACCGGCTTTCGGGTGTAACGCGTCCGGTGCGTCGCGGCGTTCTTGCCGTGACGTCGAGGCGCGGAGGAAGCATGTCGGGTGCCACCGGTACCAAGGGCGTGGACTTCGAGGAGTTCGCCCAGGCCCGCAGCCCGCAACTGCTGCGCACGGCCTGCCTGCTCACCGGGGATTGGCACCTGGCGGAGGACGTCGTCCAGGAGACGCTCGGCAAGCTCTACCGCTCGTGGTGGCGCATCCGCGTGATGGACGCGCCCGTCGCGTACGCGCACACCACGCTCGTGCGTACCTTCCTGTCCAACCGACGGCCCCGCCGCTCGACCGAGCGGCCCAGCGACACCATGCCGGACGCCCCCGCGCACCCGAGCGGCGACGTCGAGTTGCGGCTGACCCTGCTCGACGGCCTCTCCCGGCTCCCGCCGGCCGATCGCGCGGTGTTGGTGCTGCGGTACTGGGAGGACCGCTCGGTCGAGGAGGCCGCCTCGGTGCTGCGCGTGACGCCGGGGGTGGTCCGGTCGCGGTCGATGCGGGCGCTGGCGCGACTGCGCGCGGTTCTGGGCGACCAACTGCCCGATCTGGCACACCGATGACGCGGCTCGCACACCGCCCGGGCCCGGGCCCGGACCGCTCGGCCGGCCCGCGCCACACATGTTGTTCGCGTTCGACCGGAAGGAACCGGTGATCGGCTCGTGCCCACCGACGACGACTTCGAGCATGCTCTGCCCGGAGCGCTGCGTTCGGCCGTGGAGGGGTATCCCGGCCCCAGTCCCGACCTCATCCGGCGCGGCATCGCGCGCGGGCGGCAACAGCGCCGGGCCCGAGTGCTCGGCGGCGCGGCGGTCGCGGCGGTCCTGGCGGTGTCCGGCGTAACCGCGGTGAGCGCACGGCTCGGCCCGTTCCACGGGTCGTCGGCACAGTCCAACCCGGCGAACGAGCAGACCCGGCGAGACCACCCGCCGACCGCGAGCCCGTCGCCGACCGACGCGACGCCGTCGTCGGCGCCGTCGGGGTCGGCGTCGGCGTCGCCCGAACGGATCGATCTGGTGCCGCTCCTGGACAAGGCCCTCGGCGCCGGCGCGCTGACGAACGGGTCCGGGACCTTCGATGTCTCGAACCCGCCGCTGACCCGCCCCAAGGCCGTGGTGTCCGGATCGTACGGAACCGACGGACGGACCACGAAGGTGCAGGTGGAGATCTCCCGTCCCGTTGCCGGCTCGGACGAGGCCAAGGTAAGCCGGTCGACCTGCGTGGTCGGCACCGGCGTCACCGCGGAAAACTGCCGGCTCACCACGTTCCCGGACGGTTCGCGGCTGGCGCTGTGGGTGGAGAAATCGGCGCCGCCTCCCCAACCGAGGACGACCGATCGGGTCACGGCCGTGTTCACCCGAACCGACGGCGGACAGGTCTCTGTCACGAGCGGAGACGAGCCGGTGCCCACCACCTCCGGCTCCGGCGAACCGCTCCTGACGAAGGAGCGATTGATCGACGTGGCCCAAAACCCGGTCTGGGAGGCCGTCCTCGCCAAACAGCCGTCGACTCGCGACCGGCTGCTGTCGCTCGTGCCCTCGATGCTGCCGAAGGAAGTGAACGTGGCGGTGACCTCCGGCGACAACGAGCACGCGGTGTTCACCATCGTGGACCCCAAGGGAAGTTCCGACGTCGCCGTGCACCTGCTGGCGAACTCGGGCGGCTCCTACCGCACCTGCGGCGAAATAGCCGATCACGGTATGTGCGAAGCCACCGAGCTGCCGGACGGCACCCGCCTGGTGAGCACCACCGCCAAGGACGCCCAACACATCACGACCGGCGCGCAGGTCTGGGAGGTCACCGCCTACCACCCCAACGGCCTGCGGGTCGTGGTCACCGAGACGAACTCGCGGGAGAACCTCCTTCGCCCCAGTCCACTGTTGACGCGCGAACAACTCGGTGCGCTCGCGGCCCACCCACGCTGGCACGGCTGACCGACCGGGGCGGTGACGGCCGGCCGGTCGGCCGGTCGGTCGTGCCGGGCCCACCAAACGCCTCGTTCGTCCGCTCCGCTCCCGACTTCGGCCGGGAGCGGGCATTTTCTGCCACTTGTTTCCCCGCGCTCTTCCGCAGGAGCCCACCCATGGGCGACCGTGGAGTCATCGACGCGCGGAGGGGGTGACGTGGCGATGGAGACGCCGGAGGTATCACTGCCCTGGTTCGTACTCGGCGTTGCCGGTGCACTGTTCTCGCTGGCCCTGCCGTGGTTCCAGACCAGGACCTATCGCCGGGCGAGGGCGCTCGGCTTCGACGAATCGCGCTACCCGGTCGGCACGGACACCGTGTTCCGCGTGCCGATCACGCCGCTCAAGGTCTATGCCGAACCGGTCGCGGCGCGAGCGGTGGGGCTGCCGCTCGGCTGCGTGGGGGCGGTGTTGTTCCTGGTGTTCGGCCTGTGGCCGTCGATCGTGACGTGGTCGGTGTGCGGCGGCGTGACGATCGCGCTCACGCCGGTTCGGCGCGCACTCGGCCTGCGTGTCGTACACCGGATCGCCCGCGACGTGCAGTTCCACGGCGGCCCGCTGCGCGACCGCGACGGCACCGCGATCGCGGAGCAGACCTGGGGCACGGTGGTCCGCACGTGGTACCGGCACGAGTACCGCGACCGGCCGCCCGGCGAGGACGACCTGTCGGTCGCGGTGGTGTCCAAATTCTGGTGGTTGGCGGGGCATCTGCTGTGCTGGCCGGTCACGTTGCCCGGCACCCAGGTCGTGCAGACCGCGATGTGCCAGAACCCGGCCTGGGCACTGGGCCATGTAGGCGACGACGCAGGCGCCCCGTGGCTCGCGGACCTGGGCGAGGCACGAACCCCGCTACGCCACGACGCATCGGGCCGGAACCGCCAACCCGCCCCGGAGGGGTGAGGCTTCCGTCGTACGCCGTCCACCGACCGACACGCGTCGTCCACCGACCGGCACACCGACGGGCTCACCGACCGATCATCGAAGCCGCTCGGTCGAACCCGCCGGCCCGAACCCACCGGCCCGAAGCCGCCCGAACCCGGCCGACTCGGCAATCCCGACCGACTCGACCGCCCCGACCCGCCCCGGCACCCGCCGCTTCCCCCCTCACCCGGCTCGGACCCGGCAGGATGGCCCCATGGATCTAGGACTTCGCGATCGCGTGTATCTCGTGACCGGCGGCACCCGCGGCCTCGGCTTCGCCACCGCCCGTGCCCTCGTCGACGACGGGGCCAAAGTGGTGGTCTCCGGGCGCGACGAAAAGCGCGCGGCGGAGGCCGCCGAGGCGCTGGGCGGCCCCGAACACGCTTTGGGAATCGCGGCCGACAACGGCGACGGCGCGACCGCCGAACGGCTCGTCGCCGCGGCCCTGGCTCGCTTCGAGCGCCTGGACGGCGCGCTGGTGAGCGTCGGCGGCCCGCCCCCCGGCGGGATCACCTCGATCGAGGACGACCAGTGGCGGGACGCGTTCGAATCGGTGTTCCTCGGCGCGGTACGGCTCGCGCGCGCGACCGCGGGAGCCTTGGTCGCGGGCGGCTCGATCGGCTTCGTGCTGTCGTCGTCGGTGCGCCAACCGATCCCGGGGCTGGGCGTGTCCAACGGCCTGCGCCCCGGCCTGGCCATGGTCGCCAAGACCCTCGCCGACGAACTGGGCCCGCGCGGCATCCGCGTCTTCGGCCTGCTCCCCGGCCGGATCGACACCGACCGCGTCCGCGAACTCGACACCGCGAGCGACGACCCCGAGAGGACCCGCGCCCGCCAGGTGGCGACCGTCCCGTTGGGCCGCTACGGCACCCCGGAGGAGTTCGGCCGGGTGGCCGCCTTCACCCTCTCCCCCGCGGCGTCCTACGTCACGGGCGTCATGCTCCCCGTCGACGGCGGCCTGCTCCGCACGCTGTAACGGCCGACCCGAAACACCAACGATCTCGGAGCCGCGGCCCGGGGACCCGCCCCGACGGCCTTCGACTCCAAGATCGTTCGTGTTCGGCCGGCGTTCCCACCGGCCGGCGGCTGTTGCCCACCGGCCCGAGTTCGGGCCCGTACTCAGTCCAGATGCCGCTTCGGCAAGCCGCGGCTCGTGCGCAGCGTCAGCACCGACGGCAGTTCCGTCAGTCCCACCGACTCGCGCGCGTTGGGCAGTACCCGCTCGCGCACGGCCGTGAGCAACGTGCGCGGCTCGCAACCGGGTTCGGCCCGGATCAGGACCCGAAGCGTGGGCCCCTTGCGGTGGCGGACCAGATGCGTCGACACGTGCTCGACGCCGCCCACCTCCGACAGGTCGTCCTCGATCGCGTCGGCCAACGCGTTGCCCGACACCGTCAGGGTGTCCGCGTCGTCGCCGACCATCCCGTGGCCGGTACCCAGCCCCGAGGGGCCCTCGCCCGCGTGCTCCGTGTGGTCCTCGACCCGCAGCGAGCGCACCGGGCGGCGGCCGAACTGCGGCAACAGCCACCACAGTGCGAGCACGAGCAGCAGGCTCGGCGCGCCGAAGGCGGCCCACCACCACCATTCGTGATGGCTGAGCCGCTCGGCCTGACTGCTCGTGATGAAGGGCTTGTCGGCCGTCCGCAGCCGATCCGGATACCAGCCCCGGCCGCGCGCGGCGACCGCGAGACCGGCACCGATCAGAGCGAGACCGACGACGAACAACAGGATCCGGTTGCTGACCGTACGCATGGCCGCCTCACCTCCCGCTGACCGGTTGCAGGCGCAGGTCCACGCGTGGCACACGCGCGAGCGTGAGCGCCCTCGCGCGTTCCTCCAGTCGCTCGGTCAGCTCGTCGTGCAATTCGTCGGGGTCGCGGAAGTGGTAGTCCACCCGCAGAACCGCCTTGCGGCGGCCCATCCGCACTCGGGCGTCGAGGACGCCCGAGGACGCGAGCGCGGTGTGCCGCAGGAACGAGGCGGCAGTACGTCGGGTCATGTATACGGTCATCCGATCACCGGGCGAACGCAGTCGAAGCAGGGTGCGTCGGCCGGGGGTGAGCGCGAGCACGACGAGCCACAGCCCCACGACCGCGGCGATCAGGCCCGTCGCGATCACCGCGCTGTCGCGCCACTCGTGTGTCTCGGCCCGTTCCAGCAGGTCGCGGGACCAGCGCGGCGCGCGGTCTACCTTGGCCATGATCCCGATGAACAACGCGGTGCCCGCGACGCCCGCGGCGATCAACGCCACCAGGCCCGACGGCAGCCCGCGCGGCGACCACGCCCGACGGACCTTCGCGCCGTCGCCCCACGCGTCGGGCTCGCCCGCCGGTTCGTTCGCCGACGAGCCGCCTTCGGCCGCCTCGGGAGAAGCCTGAAGACTCACTCCACTCTCCTCTTGCCGTGCCCCCCTCGGGTCAACCGGCCGACCGTCACGTCCACGCGGGCGACCGGCATGCCGGTCAGATACTCCACGTCGGCGCGAACCCGCTGCCGGATCGACCGCGAGATGGCGACCACGCGCCCGGGATAGGGCACGTCCACGTCGAGTTCGACCGTCGCGTAGTCGTGGTGCATCGTCGCGCCCGCCCGCGGTGCGCGCAGGACGGTGTCCGGGGCGGC
>NZ_WWJX01001472.1 GCF_009865215.1 Streptomyces sp. SID3343
TCCCCCCGACGGTGGCCGAGCGGTTGCACGCGCCGCTCGCGCTCGCCGCCGTCGCGCCCGTGCTGGTCGCCTTGGCGGCGTTCGGCCTGCGCCCGCCGGCGGGGTCCGCGCCCGAGCCGGACCGGGCCGCGGGGACCCTGCGGGTGGTCACCTACAACATCCGCATGGGTTACGGCATCGACGGCCGCTTCGACCTCGACCGGACCGCCACGACCATCCGTGCGCTCAAGCCCGACGTGCTGCTGCTCAACGAGGTCGACCGGGCCTGGTTCCTCAACGGCGGCCACGATGTGATGACCCTGCTCGCGCGTAGGTTGGACCTGCCCTACACCTTCGCGCCGGCCGCCGACCCGCAGTGGGGCGACGCGGTGCTGACCCGCAAGCCGATCGAGCATGTGGAGTCGATCAAGTTGCCCGCGGGCGGCGCCCCCACCGATGCGCAGGCGCTGGGGGTCGTGGTGGAGGCGGAGCCGGGCAAGCGGGTGGCGTTGGTGGCGACCCACCTTCAGGACGTGGACGACACGGTGCCGCAGGTCCAGGCCGACCGCGCCGCCGCGTTCGCCGCGAAGCTGGGCGCCGGCGGTGTGCCGGTCGCGGTGCTCGGCGACATGAACGCCACGATCGACAGTCCGCAGATGCGCGCGTTCACCGCGGGCGGCGTCGACCTGGTCGACGGCCTCGCGGGGGTGCGCCCGTTCAGGACCTACCCGGCCGACGAGCCGAAGCAGGAGATCGACCAGGTGCTCGTCGACCGCAGGCTCACGGTGCGCGCGGTCGACTCGCGGCCGTCCCGGGCGTCCGACCATCGCCCGGTGGCGGTCACCCTGTCCTACTGAGCGCGCGAGGGCGAGCGGCGGCGGTGCTCACGTGTGTGCGCGTGTCACGCGCGGCGGTTGGGGTTCGGCTTCGAGTTCGGACTCGTCGGGCTCGGACTCGGACAGTTGCCGGACGAGCCGTTCGAGGTCACCACGTGCCGTCCTCGCGCACCCGGACGAACGCGCTGCCCGCCGCCAAGGTGTTGATCGCCGCGTTGACGTCGGGGCCGAGGAACCAGTCGCCGGTGTGGTCGCGCGAGAAGACCCGCCCCGTGTCGTCGATGAGCAAGAACGCCTCACCGTCGCGCACACTGCCCAACGGGGTCACCGCGTGGCCGAGGAGTTCCCCGAACGCGGCACAGCCGTACGCCGTATGGATCGCCTCCAGCGGATCGAACGAGAAGGTACGCAGGGCGAGTTCCTCGCCCGGGCCGTCCTGCTCGACGCGCAGCGCGCCGTAGTGGGCCCACGCGTCCACCGCCATCGGGTGGACGGTGTGCGCGAATCCGTGCGGCGAACGATGGGTGGCCAGCGCCAGATGCAGGCGCCGGGCCCGCTCGTCGTCGCGGGAGTCGGGTTGCCAGCCGGCGCCCGAGAGCGCCAGTTTCGCCACGAAGGTCAACGGGGTCACGAGGAGACGACCTCGATCCCGACGTACTCCAGCATCGCGGCACACGCCCGGCACGGCGGTTGGAAGGTCCCGTGCGTGGGATCGCCGGCCTCTCGGATCCGAGTCACCGTCACCGCACCGGCGTTGGCCCGGAAACTTTCCCGCGCCCAGTCGTCGTCCATGCGTTCGCCCCCCCACTCCTGTTGCATCTGCCACAGGGCGTCGGAGACGAGTACCGTCTCGGCGCAGCGCCCGATGTACGGCTCGCGCAGATGGGTCGGCAGCGCGTCGAAGAAGTCGCGGATCACCGGGTGCAGGTCGGGTTCGCCGTCGCCCTTGATACTCGTGTGCGCGAACACCGTGTCGCCGACGACGAGCGCCCCCGACGTCGCCGGGAGGAAGTCGGGTGACACGTCGTCGCGTTCCGACTCCTGCTCGGCGCCGGCGGTGGTGTCGGCGGTGGTGTCGGCGAGATGCGCCGGGTCCACCTCCTCGGCCTTGATCCCGAGGACGAGCTTGATCAACGCCTCGTCGAGGGTGTCGCCGAGGTGGAAGAATCCGCCGGCGGGGTGCTCCTCGTAGACCCCGCCGTCCTCGCCCATGTACAGGACGCTGTGCATGTCGGCGGTCCAGCCGAACGGCAACGCGAACCGACCGAAGATTTGCGCCCGTTCGGTCAAGGCCCGCGGATTCGCCCCGGCCTCGATGTCGCCGATCGTGAAATCGAACCGGCGCAGCGAGATTCCCGGCGCGTCCTGCTCGACGGTGAGATCCCCGAACTCGGCGAGGGCCGCGCGCAACGCGGGAAAGACGGATCGCTCCCCCGGCATGGCCCGCAGCGCGTCGTCGGTCTTGGCGATCCATTCCGCGTAGCGCGCGGAAACGTCGCGCCCGGGAAACCAGCCGGCGCCGGTGAGCACCTGATCGACCTGATCGGGAAATCGGCCGGCGGGCATGCGGTCCTCCCTCGAATTGTCGTCAGGTGTGGACATGGGAAACCCCAAGATATCGGATCACTTCGGCACAGGAAGCACACGGCGGGACGTATGTGCCGTGCGGGAGAGCTCCCGGCGCGTTGTCGTGGTTGACGGAGTGCGTGGTCATCTCGCCGCCGCGCAGCAGTTCGCGCGCCTGCTCCGGTGTGAGCGGGGGTTGACCCGGGCGCTGCTGCTCGGCGTGGTGCAGGCGGTCCGAGAGCAACGGCACTTCCGCGCACCGGCCGTGGCCTTTGCTGCGTTCGCCCTCGGGGATCCGTTCGTACAGTTCGTCGATCGCCGGATGCGCGTTCACGTCGCCGCCGCGCACGCTCGTGTGGCTGGTGACCACGCCGTCGTGGTGGAACGAGCCCGCCATGGTGGGACGCGTCGACGGGCCCACCTGGCGGTCGGCGGCGACGGCACCTCGGGTGTCGTTCGCCAACTGCCGGGAGCTGTCGCCCATGACCGAATGTCGTTCCTGGCGACCGCGGTCCGAGCCGTCGAGGAACGTGGTGCGTCCCTCGTAGCCGACGGTCGCGCCGCGGCCGGTGGGTCCTTGCGTGCGTCGGATGGCCGGATTGCCGCCGGGGCCCTGCCAGTCGTAGGGCTTGCGGAAACCGGCGTACGGCGGCGGCCCGTTGCCCGTACCGCCACCCGAACCGCCGCTTCCGCCCGGCCGTTGCGGGCCGGACAGCGGATTGGGGCGCGACGACTTGCCGCCCTTGCCGCCGGACGGGCCGGCTCCCGGGCGACCGGGCGCGCCGCCCTGCCCGCTCGGGCCGCCCTTGCCGCCGGGGCCCTTGAGCAGGCTGTTCAGCTTGTCGGCGACGGCGCGGTCGGCCTTTTCGGTGCGGGCGCCGCCGTCGCGCAGGTTCTGCGCGGTGTGGCGAACGGTCCGGTGCAGGGCCTGCCCGGCGCGACTGTGCCCCTGCGAGATCGGCTCGAAGACCTTCCCGAATGCCTGCCCCAGGCCGTCCTTGTTCCAGAACGAGCCCTTGCTCTGCAGGACTCCGGACAGCTTGGAGTGCGCGGCCTCGATCCGGGCCGCCGAGGCGTCGATGCCGCTCGCACCGGTGGCGACGCTCTCCGGCGAGTGCTTGAAACCCTGCCCGCCTCGCGGCGGCGGAGCCACCGGCCTCGCCGGTGTGCCGCCGGTGCCGGCGCCCGGAGCGGAACCCGAACCGCTTCCCTCGGTGCCGGTCGCGCCGCGCTTGGGCGGTGGACCGACGGGCTTGCCGTCGTGTCCGGGCGGGCTCGCATCGGGCTTGTCCGCGGTCGAACCCGGTGGATGGTCGGTGGTGTTGTCGTGGCCGCCCTTGCCGCCCTTGCCGCCTTTGCTCACGGGCGCCGGCCCGTTCGCGCCGGCAACGACCGCGTAGCGCGATCGAGACGTCTCGACACCGTCAACCTCATGACCGACCCCCGTCGTCGTCAGGCCCAGCGAACAATGGGCGCAAGCCTACCCGCCGGTGGATCTTGTGGAGGTGGCCGGACGACGTCGTCACGGCCACTGGCGAGCGGGTCGATTTCGCATCGATCCGACGCAATGCCGGTAATGCGATGGATCATCGCCCCGACCCGAAGAATCGTTAAAACAGATTATCCGGCAAGCCGGGGACAATCCATGTCCCGGGTTGGCTTGATTCGACGCATACAACGCCTGCGCTTTCCGCTGATCGCACGCGGTGGAGGACATTGCGCTTAGCCGCAAGGATTTTCGAGGCGTGACTTCGACGCGATCGAGGCCGCCCTTCGGGCCCTGACGCAGGGTTACATATTGACAACGCCTTTGCGACTGGGCTCTACTTTTCCCGACGGCGAACAGCGGAAATAATTTCTCGCAACCAGCCGGAATTACCGCTCTGAGCTGTCTCGGTCATGCCCGAAAGGGTCGGTCCACAGTCAAAGGGAGGTGCTGTCGTGAAGATTCTTTTCTCTCTCAAGGAAAAGTTTACGCCTGAGAAGAGCTTGAAGGCGTACGCCTGGTACGCCTGGTACTGAACCGACGAAGCGGTCACCTGTACAGGGACGTGATTCGTCTTCCGGGCCCGTGTCCGGCGAAGCCCCCACCGGCCCGCCGGGCGCGGGCCTCCCGCTTTTGGAGACCAGGATGCACGTATCAGGGACGGGCCGGAGCACCCGGACCACCGTCTTCGCGCCGAGACTTCAGGCCCTCCTGCGCGACCATCGCGGCCAGGACGCCTTCCGCCTGGATTCCGACACCGTCGGCGTCGCCGGGCCCGCACTGACCGACGCCATCCTCGCCGCCAGACCGGCCGGCGAGCTGGAGCGCCCGACCTTCAAGCCGCTCCACGGGCGATCGATCCCCCGCGCCGAGGCGTCGACGGTCATGCGGGCCATCGGGCGCGACGTCCGGGCCGCACTGGCCAAGCCCACCGCGAAAGACGTCGATCTTTCCGGGGAATGGCCGCACGTCGGGCACGTGTATCTGCGCGACCTGATTCTGGGCGCCGATCCGTATCGGCTGCGCATCCTCATGGACCGCGCCCTGGAACTGACCCCCAAACTGACCTGGACGATCATCGCCGGCGGCGCGGCGCTGCCCCGCGGGCTCCGCCCGGGGGCGCCCGTATCGAGCATCGCGGGACTGACCGCCGAAGCCTCGACCTACCGCGACCGCCGCTACGCCATGGGCTTGTATCGGCGAGCGGCCGCCCCGGTCTGTTTCACCGTCTCCACACTCGTCGCCAACGCGCTGTGGCTGGGCGCGCCCTTCGCCGACGACACGCCCAACCCGTCGATCCTCTACGAGTCGATGCGGCTGCTCCCGCCGTCCTGGAACATCCTGCGCCACGCGTCCCCCGAATATCCGGCGCTGGACGCACGAATCACCGCGGCCGACGACGTGCTGATCCTGGCGCTGCTCAGCCAGCGCGACCCCGCGATCTGGGACGACCCCGACGAGTTTCGGCCCGAGCGCTGGGACCGACTCGACCCCGACGACCAGGCCGGTTACCTCCCGTTCGGGCACGTCTCCGAACGCTGTTGGGGTCGGCACATGGTGATGCCCCTGGCCGAAATGCTGCTCGACCTGCTGCGCGGAGACGGTCTGACCGTCGACCCGAGCCAGTACACGGCCGAGGTGCCCCTCGCCGGCCTGCTCGGCGTGGCCGGGGTCCGCGTCACCCGAGCCTGAACCCGAGCGCGACGCGCACACGGCTGCCCGTACCGGAGATATCCCGGTCCGGGCAGCCGTCACGTACTCGCGGGCCGCGCCACCCCGCGTGCCCGCCGGGTCGGCCGACTCAGCCCCGCGCCGAGGCCGCTGCCTGATCGGGGTCCGGATCGCCGAAGGAGGAAGGTTCCTGCGGATCGTGTTTGCCGAAGTAGGCGACCGCCACCGCTCCCGACACCGCGAGCACGAAGCCCATGATCGCCATCCACGCGAGACCGTCCCGCGAGGTGTCGCCCAGCCACAACACCCCCACCGCGCCCGGTACCACCGTCTCGCCGACCACCAGGGCGGCCGTCGCCCCGTTGACCGAACCGATCTGCAACGCGATCGTGTGCAGGTACATGCCGCCGATACCGCCGATGAGCACCGCGTACAGCGCCGGGTCGGCGGCGAGCCTGCCCAGGTCGAACGGGTCGATCCCGTCCAGGATGCGCACCCCGATGCCGAGGCCACCGAAGCCGAGCCCCGACAACAGACCGGCGACGATCGCCCCGTTGGCGCCCAGGAATCGGACCAACACCGTCCCGCCCACGATCACCACGATCGTGACGATCAGCACCCACCAGTGGGTGGCCCGAGGACTGTGCCCGTCACCCTCGGGACCGGCCGCGATCCCCAGCAGCACGAGTGCTCCGCACACCACGCCGATCGAGGTCCAGTCCGCCCGGTGCAGCTTGATCCCGAGCAGCTTGATCCCGAGCACGGCCGTGATCACCAGGTTCGCGCTGATGATGGTCTGCGACAGGAACAGCGGCAGCAGCCGCGCCGCGAGGGCGCCCAGCGCGAAGCCGACGAAGTCGAGCACCGTCCCGAGGATGAACTCCCACGTGACCGCCGCCTTGGCCGTCGACGACAGACTCGGCCCGCCGTAGCCGGTGACCGCCGAAGGGCTCCCGGGGTCCTGCTTCGCCGCCTCCTCGCGCGCGGATCTGCGCGATCCGACCGCTTGCAATACCGAGCCCACGCCGTAACACGCGGAAGCCGCGACGGCAGTGGCGAGACCGACGATCACTGAAAACCCCATTTCGCACGTCGACGGCACGACGGAGATCCCGCCGAGCCGTTCCGGGGCTAACGAACGCGGTGCGGCGGTGATCCCCGAAACACCGATTCTCCGTGATCCGCCGCGCGAGACCCCCACCGGACCGGCCGGTCCCCGTCGCGGCGACCGGGCCGTCGCCGCGACGGGTTCGGCTGCCGGCTCCTCGAACACCGGCCGGCTCGTCCACCGGCTCGCTCGTCCACCGGCTCTTTCGACTAGCGACTCGTGGGTGGCCTGTCCGACCTGGCCAACACCGTGCCGTCGGCCGCATAGGCGACCACCACCCCTGTCCCACCGCCGATGGACGGATGCGACACGTCGCGCGACACGGGGGCTGCGTCGAGGTAGTACACCGCCCAACCGGGCGAGCCCGCGAGCGTGAGCACGTGCGCGTCCAGGGTCCGGTCGGCGAATTCGATGGTGACCCGGGCCGGGGCAAGCGTGGCCTGGTAGCGAAACGCGCCGGTGTACAGGGCACCGTCGGACCCACCGAAGACGCGAACGTTGATCGAGCCGAATCCCAGATTGCCGTCGAGCACCTTTTTCGCCTGCGGTTCCGCGGGCGACGTCTGCCCGGGCGCGGGTGGCACCTCGACCACGTGTTGCCCGTCCGCGGTCAGCCACAGCACCCGGCCGGCCTCGGCGGTGACCTGTTCCCCCGGCGCCACCGTGCGCACCGGGGGGGCGGGGGCCGAGGGACCGGGTGACGGCGTGCCGGGCGCCGGGCCGATCGAGGCGGACGAGGACGGCCCGGGCACCTGTGCCGGCAACTGTGTGACGGCCGGCCCGGAAGCGCTCTCCGAATGGCCGAGCCCCACCGCGACGACGGCCGAACACATGACGACGACCACGCCCATCGCTCCCCGAACCAGGGTCAGGCGCCTGCGGATTGCCGTACCTCGGCGCACCACCTCGGCAACCGGAGCGGGGCTCGTCGATACCCGATCGGCGAACTGCCGGAGTTCGGTGCGCAGTTGCTGTTCGTCGTTCATCGAGCCTCCTCCTGGACGATCGCTTCCGCGCGTCGCGCGTCGATCAGCGCGCCGTCCTTGCGCAGTTTCTCCAGCCCCCGCGACACCTGGCTCTTCGCGGTGCCCAGTCGACATCCCAGCGCCGCCGCGATCTCCGTCTGCGACATGTCCTCGAAGTAGCACAGCACCACGGCCGCGCGCTGCCGCGCCGGCAGCCGTGCGAGCGCGCTCATCAACACGTCGCGCTCGGCCGTCAGTTCGGCCCCGTCGGGAGTGGGCGTGTCCGGTATCCGGGGCGTGACCCACTCCCGGATCCGGGACCTGCGGAAACGGTCGGTGTTGGTGTGCACCATGATCCGGCGCACGTACCCGTCGATGTTGTCGCTGCGCCGCACGTGGTGCCACTTCGCGTACACCCTGGCCAGGGTGGTCTGCGCGAGATCCTCCGCGTCGTGGTGATGGCCGCCGGTGAGCAGATACGCGGTGCGCAGCAACCCGGGCCAGCGGCTCGTCATGAACGCTCGGAAGTCCTCTTCCTCCTGCACGGTCTTCAAGCAAGTCCTCACGAGAATTCGATACGGCGTCGGGGCTCGAACGCCGTGTCCGAGCGCGGGGACCGAGCGCGTCGCCCGATCCCCGCGACCGGTTCTCCGCGGGCGGCGACACCACCGCCCGGCCCGGCTACTTCTTGGCGTCGACCGGCTTCGCGTGGGCCGGCGGAGCGAGCTTCGCGAGGACGCTGCCGTCCGCCGCGTAGCCCGTGACCACGGGCGAGCCGCCCATGGGGTTGTCCCTGTCATGCTTCACGGCGGGGCCGTCGACGTAGTAGACCGCCCAACCCGGCGTGCCGGCGAGCGTGATCACCTGCGCGTCGAGCGTCTCGCCGGCCACCGCGACCGTTACTTTGGCGAGCACTCCCGAACCGCGGTAGGCGCCGGTGTACAGGGCTCCCCCGCCGCCACCGAAGGTGCGGGCGTTGATCGAGTCCGATCCGAAGTTGCCGTCCAGGACCTGCTTGGCCTGCTCTTGGGCGGGCCCCTTCTCCCCGGGCGACAACGGCACCGTCACCACGTGCCGACCGTCCGCCGTCAGCCACACGTGGTTGCCGAGCCCGTCGGCGATCCGCTCACCGGGGGCAACCACCCGAGCCGCGAGCGGGACGGGCGCGGCGGCCGGCGCGACGGAGCCGAGCGCGGGCGCGGCGGCCTCCGGGGCGACGGCG
>NZ_WWJX01001473.1 GCF_009865215.1 Streptomyces sp. SID3343
CGGGCGTCGGCGGAGAAGGTCGCGCCGTCGAAGCGGGCGTCGGCGGCGAACGTGGCGCCGTCGAACCAGGCGTCCGCGACGAACGTCGCGCCGCCGAACCGGGCGGTACCGAGGTGAGGGCGGGCGGTGGTCGGATCCAGGAAGGCGTTGAGAAGCGCGGCCAGGAGGGGGTCGTCGAAGGTGGTACCGCGGTGGTCGACATCGGCACCGGCGCGCAGGCCTGCGAAGTAGGCGATGCGGTCGGCGGGGTCGAGGTGGGCCAGGCACCGGGTGTGCCCGCTGACGTGGACGCCTCGGCAGCCGACCGGGTCGGTCGGGCCGGCTCCCTCGGCGCAGTACGACCACGAAGGCGGCATGGGCGAAGGTGCCGGAGGCAACGTCATGACAGCGGGGACGCCCCGGAGTGAGCCGGCGGTTGCGGACCGGGACGCCCGGCAGTGGTCTCCGACGCACCTTCGGATTCACTGATATTTCCGATGGCCAACGCACTGACATACGTCGCCAGTTCGCTGACATCTTCACCGCCGACTACACAAGAGCGAATCGGCCGACCTGCCCCGGATCCGACGTTGAGCCTCACCTTCGACCGGGACGCGCGGAGTTCCTTCCGACGGGAACACCGCGCGCTCGGCCGAACGTAACACCGGACCCGACATCCGAACTCACTTCCACCGCAGATCGATCGCGTCCAACGCCGCGGCCCGCTCCGGCGGAAGCTTCGGCCGCCGGGACCTGGTGGTGGTCACCCGCACCCCCAGGCGTACGTCCTCGGGCCACCCGTCGAACGCGACAACGGCAGGGACCTCAAGGTGCCCGACCCGCTCCCGATACGCCTTCGCCGCGCTCCACGCGATCCCGAACGCCTGCTCCCGACTCCGCTTGGGCCTGGACCCGCCAAAGTCGCGAGCACGTGGAAGACACCACGTTGCTCCAGCTGCCAGTACCGCAAGCCTTTGACCGCCCGTACGCCTCGTCGGCGGTCAGCCACGCGAACGGCTCCCGCGCCGCCAGGGCGTGGCCGATCATGGTTTTGGCGTGCTCGATGTTCGTGGACGCCTGGTGGCGGCGACCCTCAACCCCGACTTCGCCACCACCCCCGGGTACTACCGCCCCTACGGCTTCGACCTCACACCCCTGAACCCCCGCGACACGCGCGAGGGCGCACCGGTGCGGCCGAGCAGTCGCATCGACGAGGAGCCCCTCGATCTGCTCGCCCACCCGGCCCGGTAGGGCAACGCCCGTCACGTACCGCTCACCCACGCACACCCGTGAAACGCCCCCGATGAACACCGCGCGCGCCACGCGCTTTCGCGGTCGCCACGGCGCTCCACGGCCTCGACGGTGAACGTGTCCGGGGGGCGCAGCGTCGACCCACCGAGACCGAAGCCCTGGTACACCGGCTCCGGACGTCGGTGGGCCGACGGTGTGACGCCGTTGCCGGCGTGGATGGTCGATCAGACTGCGCGCAGCGCCTCGGTGGGGGACATGCGGGCCGCGCGGGCGGCCGGGTAGATGCCGGCGATGGTGCCGGCTGCGAGGCTTGCCGCCAGGCTGCCGGTGACGGCCGTGCCCGGGACCACCACCGGCCAGGCCCGGTACACCGCGTAGCCTGCCGTGGCAATGGCGCCGAGCACCGCGCCCGCGACGCCTCCCCCGAGCGACATGAGTACCGATTCGGTCAGGAATTGGATTCGCACGTGTCGGCGGGTGGCACCCAGAGCCCGGCGCAAGCCGATTTCGCCGCGTCGTTCCAGCACCCCGATCACCATGACGTTGGCGATGCCGACGCTGCCCACGATCAGGGCGACCGCGCCCAGGCCGACGAACAGACTGGTGTGTACGCTCTGCGCGGCGGCTCGCGCGACCAGGGCGTCGGAGGGTCGGCTGACGGTGACCGCGCTCGGCTCGGCGGGGTCGGCGGTGGGGGGAAGTTGCCCGACGAGGGTGGCGACCGCGTCGTCGTCCGAGCGCTCGTAGATCCTGGTCGGCCGCCCTTCGGAGCCCAACCGCTCGACGGCTACGGGGAAACCGACCAGCGCCGAGGCGTCGAGCGACGGGTCCAGGACGGAGGGGGCCAGGACCCCGACGACGGTGAACCACTGCCCGGCCAGATACACCTGTGGGCCGTCCCGCGCTTCGGTGACACCCAGTCGGCGGGCGGCGACCGCGCCGAGCACCGTGGCCGGGTATCGCTCGGTGGCCGGGTTGAGCCAGGTGCCCGAGACCACGGTCAGTTGCAGGGTGTCCGGCAGGTTGAGGCCGGCAGCACGGATGGTCAGGCCGCCGGTGGCCGCCGCGGCGATGTGGTCGTTGCGGTAGATCGCCCCGTCGACCGCGCCGACGTGCGCGACCTGCCGCACGCCGGGCAGTCGTGCGATCATCGCGGGCGCGGTGACCGGAAGGCCTGCCTGGTCCCCGGTGACGGTGTGACCGGGCTGGACGGTGAGCAGGTTGGTGCCCAGCGCGTCGATCCGGGCGAGCAGGCGGGCCTGGCTGGACGCGGAAATCCCCAACACGGCCACCACACAGGCGATTCCCAGCGCGATGCCCAGGCCGGAGAGCACCGCTCGTACCGGTCTGCCGCGCATGCCGATCAGGCCCAGCGGGAGGACGTCCGCGGCGCGTACGCGGGCCTTGGGCAGCCGCGTCGTGGTCGGCGTCACGGGCCCACTTCCATGCCGAGCCGGTCGCGTTCGTCGGCTTCGATCGCCCCGTCGCGGATCCGCAGCCGGCGCGGGAGTCGCGCGGCGAGGTCCGCGTCGTGGGTGATCACGGCGATGGTGACGCCCTCCTCGTGCAGGGCGTGCAGCAGCGCGACGATCTCGGCACCGGCCCTGCTGTCGAGGTTGCCGGTCGGCTCGTCGGCGAGCAGCAGGGCGGGACGTCCCACCAAGGCGCGGGCGACGGCGACGCGTTGGCACTCACCGCCGGAGAGTTGACCGGGCCGGTGTCCGGCGCGATGGGCCAGTCCGACCCGCGTCAAAGCCCCGGCGGCGCGTTCACGGCGTTGTCGCGCGGACAGTCCGGTGTAGAGCAGGCCGGTGGCGACATTGTCCAGTGCGGTGAGGGCCCGGGTGAGGAAGAACTGTTGGAACACGAAGCCGATCCGGTGGGCCCGCAGGGCCGACAGGTCCCGGTCGCCCATGCCGGTGACGTCTCGGCCGTCGATGTGCACGGTGCCCGAGGTGGGCCGGTCGAGGGTGCCCATGATCTGGAGCATCGTGGTCTTGCCGGATCCCGAGGGGCCGACGATGGCGACGAGTTCACCGGTGCGCACGGTCAGGTCTACGGCATGCAGGATTTCCAGGTCGCCGTGCCGGCGTGTGACGCCGACGAGTTCGAGGACGGGCGCGGGCGCTGGGGCGTCTGTGGGCGAGGGTGCGGGTGCGGGTGCGTTCACGGTGTCGGCACCTGCACCTGGATCCCGGCGTCGATGCCGGGGCCCGACACCTCCACCCGTCCGGAGGTGAAGAGTCCGGTCTGTACCGGTGTCGGGCGCTGTCCGTCCGCGTCCACGACGGTGACGACGAAGCCGCCGACGGGGCTCGCGGTCAGGGCCTCCACCGGGACGCTGAGCACATCCCGCCGGGTGTCGGCGGCAAAGGTCACCGAGGCCGATCCCTCGGTGAGGCCGCCCAGTTCCGCCTCGCCCGCCGTCAAGGCGATCTCGACGGCGACCCGGCCGCCGCACACCGCGCCCTGGCATCCGGGCGTGGCCGTCCGGTTCGCGGACGCGGTGCCGTCGCCTGTGCCGCCGGCCGGGGGATCGGCGGCGGTGCCGACGGAGGCGACGCGTCCGTGCACCGTGCGTCCGCCGGACAGCAGGACCGCGACCGACTGCTCCTCCTGTACGAACGAGCGGCGCTCCACGGGGACGTCGACCAGGACGCTGTGCCCGGTACCGGTGCCGGAGACCACGGTCTCGCCCGGCTGGGTTCGTTGCCCCGCCAACGGTTCGACCGCGCCCACCCGGAGGGCGCCGGGCGCGACCACCGCATCGCCCGCGGCGATGGAGCCCGTCTCCTCGACGCCCAAGGCGTGTTGCCAGCGTTCGACGACCCGGGCGGTGGTCGCGGTGTACGTGTCGTCCACCTTCAACTCGCCCGCCGTCGAGAAACCCGCCGCCAGGAGGTTCTCCTCCAACTGCCGTACGTCGGCGCCCGCGGACCCCGGATCAAGGGGCCGGTAGAAAGGCACGCTGCCGTACATCAACGGCACCGGACGCTGGTCGACGGCGTACACGGGACCGCCCCGCTCGATCACCTCGCCCGGCCGGGGCACCCAGGTCACGGTGCCGGCGCGACCACCGACGATGCGATACGTGCCGGTGTAGCCGAGTCGGCCATTGGCCTGGAACGTGGCGACCAAGTCCCCGCGCGTGACGGTCTTCGTCGGCGACGTCCGGACATCGTGTTCGGCGCGGTCCTCGGTACCGCGTTCCGGGCCCACGATCATGAACCACGCCGCACCGGCGACGCCGGAGGCCGCGATCACGACCACGCAGGCCCGAACGGCGCGGCGCCCGGCCGAGGGGGCGTCGGCGGTCACTTCGCCCCCACATTGTCGAACATGCCCGAGTAGGCGGGCGGGAGTTGGCCGCGACAGGCGTCCAAGGAGGTCTTCCACGCAGGGGAATTCATGGTCTGTTTGTCCAGACGCAGGGCGTTTCCCTGCTCCGGGGTCGGGTCCGCGATGTCGACGCCGTGTTCGCGCATGCAGCGGGTGAACGGCAGGAGGTCGGCGGTGTTCTTGCCCTGGACGCCTTGGGCCTGCACGGCGGCGTCCAACGGCTTGCGGCATTCCTGGCGTGCCTTCTCGTATTGCGGCTCGCCGCGTTTGCCCTGCTCGTCGATCCGGGGCAGCCCCTGGTCGTCGAACTGCGGGTCCTTGAGGTCGTATCCGCGTTCGCGCATGCAGGTGGTGAAGGACACGGCGGCGGAGCGCACATGGCGCGGGCCCGGGGACGCGCTCGACCCGGATGCCTTGTCCACGCGGTTGTTGCCCTCGCCGGCACAACCGGCGGTCGCGGCGGCGATCACGGCGACGGCGGCCGTGGCGAAGAGCCTTTTCGAGCGGTCTCGCCCGGCGTTCGACCCGGGGCTGTTCGATCGTCGCATGTCGTCTCCTTGACTGGGCGATTCGGCGATTCGGCGTCGCCCGGCGGATGCGCCTTCACGGGCGGCCGGCAGCGGCTGCCGGCAAGCCGGGCGACGTCGAGGAGCCTGCACGGAGAGACGTCAACACAGGATGTGCGCGAATGTTGAAGTCCCGTTTATGTCCCGGGCGCTAGGTTGCCCGGCATGCGCGTTCTGGTGGCAGAGGATGACGACGTGTTGGCCCATGCGCTCGCGCGCGGCTTGCGTCGCCACGCATTCAGCGTCGATGTCGCGTTGGACGGGGCGCAGGCGCTGATGCGCGCCGCGGTGACCCGTTACGACGTGGTCGTTTTGGACCGTGACCTCCCCGAGGTACACGGCGACGAGGTGTGCCGCGAACTGCTGGCCGCGGGCACCGGCAGCACCCGCATTCTCATGCTTACCGGCGCGGCGACCCTGCGGGATCGAGTCGACGGACTCAACCGCGGTGCCGACGACTATCTGGCCAAGCCGTTCGCGTTCGACGAGTTGGTGGCGCGCCTCCACGCGCTCGTGCGCAGATCGACGCCGGCTCGCCCGCCCGTGTTGCAACGGGCCGGCATCAGCCTGGATCCGGCGCAGCGCGTCGTGCAGCGCGACGGGCGCTTCGTGCGCCTGTCCCCGAAGGAGTTCATGGTGCTGCACGTCCTGCTCGGCGCGGACGGGGCGGTGGTCAGCGCGGAGGAACTGCTCGACCGGGCGTGGGACGAGCACGCGGACCCGTTCTCCAACAGCATGCGCACCACGGTGGCGACCCTGCGTCGCAAACTCGGTCCGCCCCAGGTGATCGTCACCGTCGTCGGCGCCGGATATCGGGTGCCGTGACCGGCACCGACGACGCACGCCCCTGCCGGGTCACCGCGCGCACCAGGCTGAGTCTGTTGTACGCGACGCTGTTCGCGCTCTCCGGCGCCGTACTCAGCGCCGTCGTCATCACGATGACGTTCGCCCCGGGCAATCCGCCCACGACGACCAGCGGGCAAAGTGTCTCCTACCTGCCGAAGTCGGCCGATCCGGCCCAGGTGGGGCTCCGGGCCAAGCAGGAGGCCAGGCGCGAACTGCGAGAACGGCTGCTGGTCACGGCGGGGCTCGGAGTCGCGGGCATGACGCTCGTATCGGCGGGCCTGGGGTGGTTGATGGCCGGTCGGGTCCTGCGCCCCGTGCACGCGGTGTCCGGGGCGGCCCGACGACTGTCCCGGCACGAGTTGCACCGGCGGATACCGGTGGCCGGCCCGCACGACGAGATGCGGGAACTGGCCGAGACGTTCAACGCGATGTTGGCGCGGCTGGAGCGGGCGTTCGCCGCCCAACACCGCTTCGCGGCGAACGCCTCGCACGAGTTGCGCGGACCGATCACCACCATGCGGACCCTGGTCGATGTCGCCGCCGACGTCGCCGCCGCCGATGTCGCCGCCGACGTCGCCGCGTCGGCGACCGGCCCCGGTGTCCGGGACGAACTCCCCCGTCTGGTAAACGACTTGCGGGGACAACTCGACCGTCAACAGCGCCTGGTCGACGGTCTCCTCGACTTGGCCCAGAGCGAGAACGGCGCCACCACGATCGGGCCCGTACGGCTCGACGAACTCGCCGGCGACGCGCTCGCCCGAGCGGCTGCCGCGATCGACGAGCGCGGCATCAGCGTGTATCGATCCTTGGAGCCGACCCTCGTCCAAGGCGACCCCGTCCTGCTCGAACTCCTCGTGGACAATCTGATCCGCAACGCCGTCGACCACAATCGGGGCGGGCTGTTGCGCGTCACCGGCTCGCCCGGGCGCCTCGTTGTCGAGAACAGCGGCGCCGAGATCACCCCGGCCCGACTGACCGAACTACGCGAACCCTTCCGCCGAGGCCACCGCGACCGGCTGCACGGCGGCGGAACGGGTCTTGGCCTGGCGATCGCCGACGCGGTCGCGGCCGGCCACGACGCCACCTTGACCATGACCCCCCGATCCGGCGGCGGGGTACGGGCCGAGTTCACCCTGCCGCCCACGACCGGGCCGTGAGTAGGCGGTGTGGTAGCGGTGTTTCGGTCGACACCGCCGGATCGAAGACGCGAGTTCGAGCTCCACCCCGCCCGGCCGGGACCTGTACGTCCACCGCTTGCCCGGCGTTCGCGACTGGGAGCCGCTCAAGTGCTTCACCCTGGACGGCGGGCGTTACGTGTGTCAGAGCGGCCGGGTGCTGTCGGAGGTCACCTGACGCCGTGCAAGGCCGGATTCCGGACGACCGCTCGGGGCACGACACCGGTGGTGGTCGCGGGCGCGCCGACGGCGCATCCGGAGCCCGACGAGGGGCCGGCGGCGCACACGGCGGCCGAAATCGAGGCTTTCCAGGCCGAGTTCTGCGGGAGGACCGGTCCCACCTCCGAACAACGCGAGACGCGGGCGTCGGCGTTCCGGAGGGCGTCGCGGTGGACGAATTCGACGGCCCACCCAACGGGCAGGGCTGGTCTGCCCCGCTTCGGTCTGCCCCCCCGCATCACGTTTCGTGAGCGGGCCCGCGATGCGCTGGAGCGCTACCAGCGGCGGACCGGGCGCCTGCCGGCCCGGATCCGGGCCGTGGTGCGGGACCGGCGGAGCACCTCCGTCGACGCGGGCGCGGCCGGTGCGTGCGAGGGGGCGTGGGTGTGGGCGGGGCCGGGCAGGCCCGGTTGCGGGAGTCGACGTGGGCGGCATGTCAGTCCGTACAGTGATGTCGTTCGGGTCGGTGTCGGCCTGGATGGGGTGGTGGAGCGGGATGACGTCCTGGACCTCGTCGACGGGTGGGACAGGGGTACCGGCGCAACCTTGAGCAAGACCCGCACGCCGTCGAGGCTTCCGCCGGCCTCGGTGTGCAGTCACACCGTCGCGAGTATGCGTTGCCGGTCCGGAGACGACCGCAGGGCGAAGTACTCGCGTCCGGTGGGGAATTCGCAACCCGCAGCCCGCCACCGGCGGCACCACCGACATCCACGGCTACAACGAGCGCGCCCTGTTCGACTACGACAACGCCGGCTGCCCCGCCCCCCGCGGCGGCCGCACCACCCTCGCCACCCCGGGCGCCTGGTTCGGGCCCTCGGATTCGACGCCTTCGAACAGATGGCCTCCGACGGCTGTCAGGGCTGTGCCGGTCGTATGGGTGAGTGCTCAGGTGCCGTTGGCGCCGAAGCCTGCGACGGCGAGCCGGAAGGCGCGGTCCGCCTGCATCGTCGGGTCGGAGTACTTCTCGGTGGCCAGGGCGATTCCGACGATCAGTATGAGCAGATCGTCGATGGTGATGTCCGCGCGGACGGTCCGGTCGTCGATGGCCTTGCGTAGCAGCAAGGCGCCGGCTGCGGCGATGGTCGGCGCACAGGAGTCCTGGTCGGCCTCGTCCTGGAGGGGCTGGTAGCAGAGGACGTCCGCCAGACCGCGCGCGGCGAGTGAGTAGGCGAGCAGCTCACGCAGCCATTCCACCAGCGCGGAGCGGCTGTCGTGCTCGCCGCAGAGCGTGTGAGCGCGATCGCACAGGTCATGGACGCGCTGTCGGAAGACGGCTTCGAGTAGGGCTTTGCGGGTGGGGAAGTGGCGCCTGACGGTGGCCGATCCGACGCCTGCGATACGGGCGATCCGCTCCAGGGATGCCTGGGCTCCCTGGGCCGCCACCTCGGCCTCGGCCACGGCGAGGATGTGCGTGTGGTTGCGGCGGGCGTCCGAGCGCTGGCCGGTCATGATTTCCCCAACGTTGATTAGTGGCGGGCCCCGCCGTATTGTAGCGAACACAAAACGGCGTGCCCCGCCGTTTTTAATGTGTGTGACCGCTGAGGAGATGTACACATGACCACTGGCGAAACACCGGTTCTCGTCGCCGGTGCCACCGGCCGTCAAGGCGGTGCCACCGCCCGCGCCCTGCTCGCGCGGGGAATACCGGTGCGTGCCCTGGTGCGCGACCCGAGCACGCCGCGTGCGCGCGCCGTCGAAGAACTCGGCGCCGGCCTGTTCGTCGGCGATCTCACCGAACCTGCGACCCTCGAGGCGGCCGTGGACGGAGTGCGGGCCGTCTTCTCCGTGCAGATGCCCGCGTACACCGAGCAGGGGTTCGACTTCGCCGGCGAGGTCAGCCAGGCCGACAACCTCATGACGACTGCGCGGGCCGCCGGCGTGAAGCAGTTCGTCCAGTCCTCCACCAGCGGCGTGGGAGCGCACGTCGAGGCCCCGGGCTGGGCCGAAGGACGGTGGGCGGTGATGGAAGCCCCGCTCGGCACGAAGGCTGCGATCCAGGACCGGCTGCGCGAACTCGACTTTCCCTACTGGACGTTGCTCAAGCCGTCGTTCTTCATGGAGAACTTCGAGCCGGCCATGCGGTTCTACTTCCCCCGCGGTGTCGAAGGGGGCCTGGTCACCGTCGTCAAACCGAGCACGCACCTGGCACTGGTAGCGGCCGAAGACGTGGGCCGAGCCGCGGCGGCCGCCATCTCCGCCCCCGCCGAGTTCCACCGAGTGGAACTGGAGCTCGCCGGCGATTACCTGACCATGACCGAAATCGCCGAGATCCTCTCCCGCGCCATGGGCGTCCGGCTGACGGCCCCGGACATGACCGAGGAACAGGCCCGCGCCGCCGGCATGGGAGACATGGGCGCCACGCACGAGTTCCTGGAGGTTGTCGGCCAGCCGGCCCGGCCACGGTTCGCTCGTGAGCTGGGCATCGACCCGACCGGCTTCGAAGAGTGGGCGCACGAACATCTGCGGACCGCCACCTGAGCACGGCGACACGCCGGCGTCGTGTCGCCGTGCGCCCGCCAGACGGTTGCGAAGTAGGCCGCGTGTTCGGCGTGTTCGGCGTGCTCGACCAGCGCCCGGTGGATGCCGGCCGCCGAACTCGGCATCGGGCGAAACGAGGGCCGCGGACGGCGAGGATCACGGTGTGCCGCCGGCCGACCGGGACCGGTGCGCCTTGTTCTCGCGCACTCGGTCACCGGCCGGCCGCTGTCCGGTGGTTATGCGCCGATCTCGTTGTCGGCTATCCAGTTGCCGTGGAATCCGAAGGGCACGCGTCGCGGCAGGCGGACACGTGCCACGGGGGCCGCGGTGATGTCGGCGGCGTCGAGCACGACCAGTTCGCCGCGGTTGGTGTTGCCGTCGTGCACGACCGAGAGAATCCAGCCGTCGTCCTCGGATTCGGCGCCGGGCCGCGCCACGAACGTCGGCTCCTGGGTCGCTCGGCCGGGTCCGAAGTGATGGGTCGTGGTCTCGCCGGTCGTGGTGTCGAGCTTGACCAGGGGCCCGGGTTGGAAGCTGCCGCCGAGGTCACGGTCGATGTCGCCGGACAGGCGCAGGCCGTCGGGACCGACCGCGCCGAACCAGCCGTAGCGGTGGGGGTGTCCGACTCGATCCGGGTTGATCCGGGGCCATTCGACGCTGTGGTCGGAGACGATCTGCTCGCGGACGGTTCCGCGGTTCGGGTCGATGGTCCAGCGGGCCAGTGCGGGCAGCGCGTCGGCGGGGCCGCGGAACACGTCGCGAAAGACCGTGTCGTGGCGGACGACGTCCATGACGATCGAGCCGTCGGGGGCGTCGTACGCGTTGAGGACGTGGAACACGTAGCACCGCGGCGCGTCGATCCAGGTGAGTTGGTCCGCGGTTCCGCCGCGGGGCAATACTCCCACCCGCGAGGGGTGTTCCTCGTTCCAGCGCATCGGGAGCGCGTCGCCGTGTTGCGGTGTTCCGGCCTTCAGGCGGTCGACGGCGTCCGTGGACAGGGTCACCGGCAGATCGAGTACCACGACGCGGGTGGCGGTCATCGCCATGTCGTGGACCATCGGCACTCCGCAGACCGGCAGTTCGGCGGTGTGCGTCGCTTTTCCGGTGGCGTCCAGGACGACGTAGCGCAGGTGTTGCGCGCCGGGCCGGATCAGGTAGTTGACGGAGTGCATCTCGCCGGTGGTCGGGTCGATCTTCGGGTGGGCGGTGAAGCCGTCCTGCAAGGCTCCGTCGGCGTCCCAGGTCGCCATCCGATTCAGATCGGGGGCGATCGACACCGGTGCCCCGCCTCCCTCGACGAGGGCGAGGAGTCGGCCGCCCTGGGCGAGGATGTTGGTGTTGGGGGACTCCTCGGGAACGTCGCCGTGGACGAATCGGTTGCGGTACCACTCGGCGCGTCCGTCGCGCAGGCGGATCCCGTGCACCATGCCCCGACCGACGAACCAGTGGTGACCCCTGCCGGTCTCGTCGGGTCCGGTGGGGTTGGGGCCTACGCGCAGGTAGCGGCCGTTCAGCTCGGGGGGCAGCGTCCCGGTCACCGGCAGGTCGTCGACGCTGACCTCGTCGGAGATGGGGGCGAAGTTGCCCTTCAGATACGGGTTGTGGTTCGTGGTGGTCACGGACGACTCCGATCGTCGGGTGTGAAGGTGCAGCCTGTACTGTTTGAATCGTCCAAGCCCGGCGTCGGCCGTGCAATGCCGGGATTCAGACCGTCCGGATCGGGGCAAGGAATGCCGACGTTCTCCGCAAGCGCCTATGTCGTGCTCGGTCTGCTCGAACAGTCGGGTTCCGCGACGCCGTACGCGCTCGACTGCGAAATCCGGCAGAGCGTCGGGCACTTCTGGGCCTTTCCGCGGTCCCAGATCTACGCGGAGGCCGCGCGGCTCGTCCGGCACGGACTCGTCCTGGAGGAGCGGGAGAGCGTCGGGCGCCGACGCCGGACACTGTCGCTCACCCCGGCCGGGCGGGACCTGCTCGCCCGGTGGCTCGCCGGCCCGGCCGACGACCCCACGGAGATCCGCGACGAGGGCCTGCTGCGGCTCTACTTCCAGCAGGACGGCTCGTCCGGCGCGGCGCAGATTCAACGCCTGGCCGCGCAGCGACTACAGACGCACCGCCGCAAGCGCGCCGAGTACGAGGCGATCCTCGCCTCGGCTCCGGCCCCGGACGAGCCCGCACCGAATCCCCCCGGGCTCGGCCTGAGGTTCCAGCCCCCACAGGCCGCCGCCTTGGCCTACGGTCTGCGCTTCGAGCAGATGGCCATTGCCTTCTGGACGGAGATCACCGAACACGGCGCCGACGTGGTCGACCCACGCGTTCCGACGGCCGAGACCGACAGCCCCCGGTGATCGAGCGTTCGTCGTCGTGGCCGAATCCCCGTCCGTCGCGAGCGATCCGCTGGTGCGGTTGTCCCTCGTCGACGCACGCGCCGCCACGGCTTCGACCGCAGCCCGTTCACACACGTGTGCGCGTCCAGGATCGTGCCCGGCACCCGACAGCACGGCCGCGACCGCTGGCGCATCGGCGGGAAGAGCGACTACGGCCCCGTCCACCGCGTCAAGGTCACGGGCCCGCGGGTCACCGCGGCCGGAGAGACCAGGGCCACCACTCACCCCGAGCCGGGCCCGACACCACCGTGCCGGTCGTCGGCGGCGCCGGTCCGGGGACCGCATCTTCGTGAGCACTGGTTCCTGCGCCGCCGGTCGGTTCACCGACCGCCACGCAGCAGACCTGGAGCCGGGAGTCGAAGCCTGGCATCGTGGCTGCCACCACTGTGGCCGGTTCGCCCTCGCGAGCCGCCGTGGACCTCCTCGCCAGGGCCGTCATCCAGACCGCCCCCGCCCGTTCGGACAGCCGGCTCACCACCGGCCGGCCCCGCACACCTGCCTCCGGCCGGCCCGCACCGGCGGGCCGCCGGACTCTGCGAAGCGCTCGGGCTTGTCGGCCGGCGAATCGACGGACGTGCCCGGTTCGCGGTCGATACGTATGGCCTTCTTCAGCGCGTCGGGATCGCGGCCGGCCGGGTTCCGGCGCTGGGCCGGACGGGCGAGCCCGGCGCCGCGACGGGTGGGACGCTCGGCAGGCCGCCACGAAGCGTCCCGTTGTTCTCAGGTGAACGCGACCCCCCGCTGGGCCGCTTCAGGTGCGACGAAGGGGAGAAGTCGCTCGGCCTCGTCCAGTACTGCCTGTGTACTCGCCTGCGACAGCGGCCGGAAGGGGGAGACGAGCAGTACGGAGCTTTTCACCGACCAGGTGCCGTGGACGAAGCCGTCAACGAGGAAGGTGGGCCGCACCATGGCCTGACCCGGCATCACCAGCTTGCGGTCTGCCTCGCTGATCACTCGCGTGCGGTCCGTGTGCCCGAGGAGGACATTGTCGAAGGCGGGCAGAAATCGCACGGGGGCGGGCAGGTCCGGGTCGGCGAGCGGCGCGTCCGGCAGGTCGAAAAGCTCAGTGCCCCGCTCGTCGTGGAAGACGCGCAGCTGTGACCGCAGCCCGTCGAGAGCCTCACGCAGGCGGGTCAGCCCCGACCATGTCTGGATGTCCCGCACGCCGGCCGGGCCGAACGCCGTCAGGTAACGGCGGATCATCGTCTCGACTCGTGGCGCTGCCATCGGTCGGCCGATCCAGTGCTCCGCGAGGGTGATGGCGATGTTGGGGCGGTTGCCCCAGGCACCCCAGGCGCCGGTGTCCGGGGCGTGGACCATCGGTACCCGCAGCTCCACCGCCCCCGCGAGCACGCGGCCGTCGCGGCCCGGGAAGCGCTCGGCGAGCGACAGGGCGAGCTTTCGCCGAGGCAGGGTTTGACCGGCCATCAGCTCCCGACCGGCGTCGGTGAGCTCGGCGATGGTCAACCCGGCGGTCTGCGCCGCGAAGTACCGCGCCCGGGCGGTGCGGTCCAGGACGGGCTGGACGACGGGCCGCAGCCAGCGGAAGTCGTTGCCGGCGATCAGGTGTTGGGTGCTGCGTAGAGCTGCGGAGCGCACCACGCGCCCGTCGCGGAGCAGTGCCGTCAGCTCGTCGTGTCGGAAGTCGGCCAGCCGGGTCCACAGCCCCACGTAAGGCCAGTTGGGCTCCTGCCCCTGCAGGGCGACAAGGTGTTCGACGACGTCGAGTACCGGGCGGGAGGTTCGGGCGGCCAGGAACTGTCGCTGGAGCAGTGTCCGGTTCAGAGTGCGGGTGGACAGCACGGAGGCGTTGGTCATGTGGTGCCGGTTCTCCTTGGATGGCGGGGACGTCAGCGGGAGCGCGCGTCGCCTCCGGGTGTGACGGGCGACGCGCTTGGATCCTCAGCCTGCGACCCGGACGGAGACGTTGCCCTTGTAGGTGCCCGGCTCGGGGAACCGGTCCTCGTGGTCGCCGACCCGAGTGGCCGGCGCGCCGCACAGCGCGAAGCGGCCCCGGCGCCGCCGCCTCGACCGCCGCGTCGAACCGCTCTGCGCCGACGTTGTCGAAGAACACGGTGAGGCCCTCGGGGGGCCAGGTCCCGCAGATGATCGAGGACGGGGCCGTCGTGGTAGTCGAACGCCGCGTCGAAGCCGAGCTCGTCGATCAGGTAGTCGATCTTCGCCTGGCTGCCCGCACTGCCGAGCACCTTCGCGCGCCCCGGCACTCGGCGATCCGTCCGGCCGGCGACCCGACGCCGCCCGCCGCGCCGGAGACGGGGACGACATCGCCGACACCGGCCTTGGTGATCTCGGACATCCCGTGGTAGGCGGTGGGCCCGTGGCCGAGGTGATGCACCGGGCTCGACATGTCGGTCCGGTGGTCTGCCACCAGGGGCTCGGCCGACTGGGCTTCCCGCCTCGTGCTGTCGGTCATGATCTTCCTCGTATCGATCAGTCGGCGCGTTCGGCCCGGGCTCGTGCCGCTCCTGTGAGACCCACGCTATGAGGCATAGCGGTCACTTCCCGACCTCAATCGCCGCCGTCCTGGAGGGCATGGCGAACACAAGCTCACGGACTCTGCGGCTGCTGTCCCTGCTCCGGACCCACCGGCACCGGCCGGGCGGCGAGTTGGCCGACAGGCTCGGGGTTTCCGCGCGCACCCTGCGGCGCGACGTCGACCGGCTGCGCGAGTTGGGCTACCCGGTCGAGGCCAGTCGCGGTGTCGACGGCGGCTACCGGCTCACGGCAGGCGCCGCCCTGCCGCCGTTGTGCTCGACGACGAGGAGGCCGGTGGCTCAGGCGGTCGGTGAGGACGCGACCTGCGGGTCGAGGGAGGCCGCCGCCTCGCTCTTGGTCGGTTCGGCTCCGCGACCGCTTCGCAGGAGCGTTCCCACCAAGACGGCGGTCAGCGCCATGAGAACCGCTGCCACGAGCGCGATCACGCGCATCTCGCGGGCGAACGCCTCGAACGCGGCGTCGCGCAGCATCCGCCCGGTCGCCGGCGGGACGACGGCCGCAGTCTCCACGGCGCCCCCCAGGGTGTCCTGGGCGTCCCGGATCTGCCCCGGCGACAGTCCCGGGGGCGCGTTGTCCTGGAGACTGCCCCTGTAGATGGCCGTACCGACACTGCCCAGCACGGCGATACCCAGCGCGCCGCCGAACTCGGCCGCGGTCTCGGAGAGCGCCGACGCGGAACCGGCGCGCTCGGGTGGCGCCGCGGCCAGGATGAGGTCGGTGACCAGAGCGAAGACCGCACCGACACCGAACGCGGTGACCGCATTGGGGACCAACAGGTGCCAGACGCTCGCATCGGCCTGGATCCGGCACAACATCAGGTATCCGACGCCCGCCACGGCCAGCCCCAGCGCGATCACGTTGGGTTTGCCGATCCTGGGAGCGAGCGTGGTGCCGAGCGCGACACCCACGGGCATCACCACGAACCCGGGCAGCGACCACAGCGCCGACTCCAGCGGGCCCATGCCGAGAACGAGTTGCAGGAACTGCGAGGAAAACAGCCCGAATCCGACGAGACCGAGCATTACGAGCCAGTTGGTGGCGAGCGAGACACTGAACGCCCGCGACCTGAACAGTGCCACGTCGAGCATCGGATGCTCGATGACCCGTTGGCGCTGGAGGAAGACCGCCCCCACGGCCGCCCCGGCCAGGCTCACCGCAAGGTGCGTCCACGAGAAGCCGCTCTCGGCGATCTTCTTGATCCCGTAGACGAAACCGACCACGGCCACCAGTGACAACGCGGCGCCGGGGAAGTCGAAGCGACCGGGCCTCGGGTCGCGGAACTCCGGCAGCAGCAACGGGCCCAGGGCCAGAAGCAGCAGCATGACCGGCACGTTCACCAGGAACACCGAGCCCCACCAGAAGTGTTCGAGGAGCGCGCCGCCGATGATCGGGCCGAGTACTCCGCCGCCGGCGAAACCGGCGGTCCAGATGCCGATCGCGGCGCTGCGCTGGCCCGGGTCGTGGAACATGTTGCGGATCAGCGACAGCGTGGACGGCGCGAGGGTGGCTCCCGCGACACCGAGCAGCGCGCGGGACGCGATGAGCGTGGCGGGACTGGTCGCGTACGCCGCGAGTATGGACGCGACCCCGAACCCGACGGCGCCGAGGAGCAGCAGGCGTCGGCGGCCGACGCGGTCGCCGACGGTACCCATCGTGACGAGCAGGCCCGCGAGTAGGAATCCGTAGGCATCCATGATCCACAGCAGTTCGGAGCTGCTGGGTTCGAGATCGGAGCTGAGGAACGGCAGCGCCATGAACAGCACCGACATGTCCATGGCCACGAGCATGCAGGGCAGGACCAGGACGGCGAGGCCGATCCATTCCCGGGTGCCGGCTCTGGCCGTGCTCCCGGCGAGTTGATCGGGCGTCGACATGGGATCCCCTTGCTGCGGTCGCATCTTCGTGGCTGGCTGCGTACACAATACGCATGACCACTTACGACCTCAACGAAATAAACTACGCTCCCCGATCGCACGTTTCGACACGGGTTGGGGTGTCACCCCGCTAGGATTACGTCACGCATGAGTCCGTGTCGAAATGAAGGGAGGCGGCCATGTTCCGGTGCGCCTGGTGCGATGCGGCGATCCCCATCGGCGGGCGGGGGCGCCCGCGTGACTACTGTTCGCGATCCTGCCGCGCGAAGGCCTACCGCGCGCGACACCGCAACCGAGCCGCCACGCCCCAAGCGCCCACAGGTGTGCGGAAGTTCCCCACCACAGCCGCTGCCACGGAGGTCGCCGACGTCACGACCGAGTCCGGGAGCCAACTGTCCCTGGATCGCATCGTGCGTGCCGCCATCGCCGTCGCCGACACCGAGGGCTTGGAGGCCCTGCACATGCGCGCGCTGGCCACCCACCTCGGCGCCGGCACCATGTCGCTGTACCGCCACGTCTCGGGCCGGGACGACCTCATCGACCACATGGTCGCCCTGGCCCTGGGCGAAGACCCGCAACCCGGTCCGCCCCCGGCCGGCTGGCGGGCCGGACTGGAATACACCGCGCGCCGTGACTGGGCCCTCTACCAACGTCACCCGTGGATCCTGCGGTACGCCATGGTCGGTTCACGCATGCGCTGGAGCCACAACGCCGCGGCCGACGGCGAACGGGCACTGACCGCCTTCGACGGACTCGGCCTCTCCGCGCACGAACAGGCCACCCTGCTGCTCGCCGTCGTCGCCTTTACCCAGGGCATGGCACTGATCCACGTCAACGACGTGGAACTGACCCGCCGCACCGGCGTCACGGACAAGCAGTGGTGGGACGACGCCCGAAAGCACATCCCGACGCCCGAATTCGCGGACAACTACCCTCGCCTGGCCCACGCGTTCGGCGATCAGCCGCCGTTGACGGCCGCTCTGCAACAACGCTTCGACGAGGGCATCGAGAGCATCCTCGACGGGATCGGAGCACAACTCGCCAGGCGGGCCGAATGCGCCGGCGCGGCTACCGAAGCGAACGAAGCCTGAGCCACTTGGCCACCGTCACCGGATGCACCGAAAAGTCCCTGCCCGCCTGCGTGTTCGACACGCCGTCGGCGCAGCTCAGCACGTTCGACAACGCGGTGCCAGAGCCTGCGAGGACGTCGCCCGCCGCGACCGACGCACCAGCGTCTCGCGCTCCTCGTCGGTGATCACCACATCAACCGTCGGTCGTCCCGTACGCGCCGTAGAGCCCGACTACTTCTATAGCGGATCAAAGACTCCTCACTTTGGAGTACCTGCTGTCGACGTGTGGTTACGTGGTGACCGGGGCCTTCGCTCAGGAGCGGGTGGGATCCGGTGCGCACAGCGCGTCATCGATGAGCTTCTTCGTCGCGGCGTCGATACGTTCCTGTTTGGCTTCGTCGTTCTCGTCGACGCTGTTCTTGACGACCAGGACCGAGCGTCGTCCGTCGGCCGTGACGCCGTTCTCGCTGGAGAAGCCGAGGTCGTCGCCGCCGTGTTGCCAGTACACGCCGCCGCAACTGAGCGGCGTGTACTCCAGTCCGAGGCCGTAGCCGCGGCCGGGCTCGTCGGGGATCGGGTGGGTGCGACGCATCTCGGCAAGTTGGGCCGGGCGCAACAGCCTGCCGCCGAGCAGCGCGCTGAAGAACCGTTCGATGTCACTCGGGGTGCTGCCGATCGCACCTGCGGCGTCGGCCACGGTGTGATTGAGCACGGTGGTGTCGGTGGGCCGGGTGTCGCCCCGGAAGGTGTGCTGGGCCTGCGCGTGCGGATACGGGAGGAACGGATCGTCGCCGGGTACCTTCGTGTCGCGCAGCCCGAGGGGGCGGATGATGCGATCGCGTACTTCGTCGCCCCACGAGTGGCCGGTGGCCTTGGCGATGACCATGCCGACCAGGACGTAGTTGGTGTTGGAGTAGGACCATCCGGTGCCCGGTTCGAAGATGCTCGGCAGAGACAGGGCGGGGGTGATCAGTTCTTCGGGAGAGTAGTGCCGGAAGCGGTTCGCCCGGTATCCGGCCGCCGAGTACAGGCCCGGGAAGGCCTGCGGGACGCCGGTGTAGCTGCGGATGCCGCTGGTGTGGCCGAGTAGGTCTCGCAAGGTGATCCGGGTGCCGTCGTTGGTGCCGGTGACCAGTCCGGGCAGCCACTTGTCGACGGTGTCGTCGAGGGAAAGCCTTCCTTCGGCGACCAGTTGCAGGGTGACGGTCGCGATGAACGTCTTGGTAGTGCTGCCGGTGCGGTAGTTGCCGTTGTGCGGCATCGGGCGGCCGGTGTGCAGCTCGGCTTCGCCGCTGCGGGTGGTGACGGTGCCGGCGGGGGTGGTCGAGCGCACGGTGACGCCGATCGCGCCGGCTGCGTGGATGGCGTCGGTGTCGCG
>NZ_WWJX01001474.1 GCF_009865215.1 Streptomyces sp. SID3343
CCCCCAACAGAAACAAACCCCGACCCGAAACCGGAACCAGAGGCGGAAGCGGAGGCGGACGCAGAACCGGAACCGGAACCGGAACCGGAGCCGAAAGCAGAGCCGGAACCGGAGCCGGAGCCGAAAGCAGAGCCGGAGCCGGAGCCGGAAAGCGACCCTGTCGACGACGCCAAGCCCGACGACTCGCCCAAGAAATCCTGACCCCCACCAAGGCCCCGAGGCCGGATCACGCCCACCCGCAGCCCGAATCCCCCAGCCAACGCCCCAAACGCAACGGGTGGTGCGGGTGGGAACACACTCCCAACCCAACCAACACGCCCCGCAACGCCCGCGCCCAACCCAACCCGCCCCACCCACCAGGGCCAAGCGGCCAAGCGGCCAGGCGGCCAGGCGGCCAGGCGGCCAGGCGGCCAAGAGCTAACGAACCACGCCACCCCCAACCGCATCGGAAGCCCGAGGCCACTCCCGTCCCTCGACCTCCTCCACCGAGAGGTTGAACCGGGTCAAGACCGCGTACAACTCCTGCCGCTCACCATCACCCCAGGACGCCAACACCCGCTCCAGCCCCCGGCAATGCGTCTCTCGCTCCCCCGCGAGCCGCCCCGCGCCCTCGGCCGTGATCCGCAGTTTGCGCGCGAGACCGCCGGCGGGGTCGGCGATCCGCTCCGCGTCGCCGGCTCGCAGTAGCGCCGCCACCTGCCGGTTCACCGTCGACGTGTCGAGCCGGAACGCTTCCGCGAGTTGCCCGATGGTCATCGGTCCCTCGACCTCCAGGCGGGTCAGCAGCAGATAGGCGGAGCGCTCCATACCGTCGCCGCGCCGTTTGCCCATGACGTGGTGCCGGGCGATGAGCATCAGCTCTCGCTCGATGCCTTCCAACACGTCCACTCCCGCCTTCACTCCAGTGCGCCGTCTCCACGACCCTAGCGCGGCACCCTCGCAATGTGCACGATACACATCATGTGTATCGTGCACATTTGCTACCACGCGCAGTCACCACCAGTCACTCCCCCAGGAGGCAGTCAGTGAGCGGTCCGAGCGGAACGTCCGAACCAGTCCCGACAGCGGCGATACCCGACGGAGCCGGCGGCGTGCCCGCGCCGCTCCCGGTCGACCGCTCGGGCATCGTGGTGGCGGTACTCGCCTTCTGTGGTGTGGTCGTGGCGCTCATGCAGACCCTCGTCGTACCGCTGCTGCCCAGCCTGCCGCACCTGCTCGACACCTCGCCCGCCAACGCGTCGTGGGTGGTGACCGCCACGCTGCTCTCGGGCGCCGTGTGCACGCCGGTCATGGGTCGCCTCGGCGACATGTTCGGCAAGCGGCGCATCCTCGTCGTCAGCCTCGGGTTGATGGTCGTCGGCTCCGTGCTGTGCGCGCTCTCCGACGCTCTGCTCCCGATGGTGATCGGCCGCTTCCTCCAGGGCGCGTCGTTCGGCGTGATCCCGCTGGGCATCAGCATCATGCGCGACGAACTGCCGCCCGCGAAGCTGGGATCCGCGATCGCGCTGATGAGCGCGACGCTCGGGATCGGCGGCGCGATCGGCCTGCCGGTGGCCGCGCTGATCGCGCAGAACACCGACTGGCACATGATGTTCTGGGCCGCGGGGGCGATCGGCGCGGTCGACATCGCCCTGGTCCTGTTCCTCGTCCCCGAGTCGCCGATCCGCCTGCCGGGGCGCTTCGACTTCGCCGGCGCCGCCGGGCTCTCGGTCGGTCTGATCTCCCTGCTGCTCGCGATCACCAAGGGCGGCGACTGGGGATGGGGCAGTCCGATCACGCTCGGCCTGCTCGGCGTCGCGCTCGTCGTCCTGCTCGCGTGGGGCTACCTCGAACTGCGCACCGCGCAACCGCTCGTCGACCTGCGCATCTCGGCCAAGCCACAGGTGCTGTTCACCAACCTCGCCTCCGTCGTGGTCGGCTTCGCGATGTTCGCGCAGTCGCTGGTGTTCCCCCAGATCCTGATGAACCCCGAGGTCACCGGGTACGGGCTCGGCAAGAGCATGGTGGTGGCGGGCATGTGCATGGCGCCGTCCGGGATCGTGATGATGCTGGTGTCGCCGTTGTCCGCGCGGTTGTCCTCCACCTACGGCCCCAAGGTGTCGCTGATGGCCGGCACCGTGGTGATCGCGATCGGCTACGCGCTCTCGGTGTTCATGATCGACGCGGTCTGGAAGATCGTCACGATGGCCGTACTCTCCGCCGTCGGCGTGGCGCTCGCGTACGCGGCGATGCCGTCGCTGATCATGCAGGCCGTCCCGATCAGCGAGACCGGCTCGGCGACGGGCCTCAACACCCTGATGCGCTCGATCGGCACGTCGACCTCCAGCGCCGTGATCGGCGTCGTGCTCGCCAACATGACAATGCACACCGGCGGCCGCGAGTTCCCCGCCCACGACGCCTTCACGACGGCCCTGTGGCTCGGCTGCGGCGCGGCCGTCGTCGGCTTTGTGGTCGCCGTTTTCATTCCCGGACGCAAACCGTCCGAAGCCGGACAGATCCCTGCTCAGACCCGGCAGGACAGTACTGCGAGTGTCAGGACATCTTCGTGACGTGACATGAATTTCACGTCAGGACATGGCAATTACCTGCCCGGGTAGCCGATGCTCGTAGGCCACACCCCGGCACCGACCACCCGATCTGTCACATCCGACAGGGAGCCCGCCGACTCCACACCTACTCCTCTCAGGAGCCGATATGAGCCTTCCCACCTTCCGCGGATCACGCGCGCCCGCACCGGATCCGGTCCACCGGCCGCCCTGGACGGCCGAGTCGGAATGGCGGAAACGACCCCTGCCGGTCGAACTCCCCAACGGTGGAAAGGCGTTGGCGGGTGGGCTCGTGGTGGTGGCGGCGCACCCGGAGGACCCGATCCTGGGCGTGGGCGGTCTCATCTCCCGCGCCGTGGAAGCCGGTTCGCGGGTACGGGTGGTCACCGTGACCGACGGCGACGCGTCCCATCGCGGCAGCAAGCTGCCCGGTTCGGTGTTGGCCGCGCGTCGGATCCGCGAGGTGGATCGCGCCTTCGCCACGATCGTCGGCAACCCGGGCGGGGTCGCCCCGGTGGAGATGCTTCGGCTGCGGGTCCCGGACCGCGCCGTGGCCGCCCACGAACGCGACATCGTCCAGCGGCTGATCCCGCTCGTCGCGGGATTCGGTCTGTGCGCGGCCAATTGGCGCTCGGACGGCTTCGAGGACCACGACAGCACGGGCCGCGCGGCCGAGGCCGCGTGCAGCGAAACGGGGGTCTCCCTGGTCGAGTTCCCGCTGCGCATGTGGCAGTGGGCCCGCCCGGACGACACTCGCGTCCCGTGGGGCCGGGCCGTGCGGGTGGACCTCACCGAGCTCCAACAGGCCCGCAAGGAACGCGCGCTGTCCTGCCTGGCCTCGCAGATATCCCCGCTGGTCCCGGGCCGCGACGACCGGGTCCCGCTCCCGCCGGAGAAACTGACCTACTTCCGCCGCTCGTACGAAGTCCTGTTCCGGTAGCGCCCACGCGGGGCCGGCCGAGTCTCGGGGCTTGGCCGGCCCGGCCGCGCGCACACCGCCCGCGCCGCCACCGCCCGTCCTCGACCCGATCGCACCGCTCGGCCACTGCACTCGGTCCCCACTGCGCTCGGTCCACTCGAACCCGCTCGAACCCGCTCGGACCGCTCACAGACCGCTCACATCGCGTAGCTCTCCCGGCCGGTCAGTCCCTCGCGCAGCACGCTCAGGGTGTGGGTCAGCAGGCGCGACACGTGCATCTGCGAGATGCCCAGGCGTTCGCCGATCTGCGCCTGGGTCATGTCGCCGGTGAAGCGCAGCGCGAGTATGGTCCGCTCCCGCTGGGGCAGGTCCGCGATCAGCGGCCGAAGGGACTCGCGATACTCCACCAGCTCCAGCTCGCGGTCCTCGCCGCCCATGCGTTCGCCGATCGAGGCGCCGTCGCCGAACGCCGATTCGTCGAGCGAGGAGGCGTTGTACGCGGAGCATGCGGTGAGGCCCTCGGTGACCTCGCCCTCGGTCAGGTTCAGCACCTTCGCGAGCTGCGCGGCGCACGGCGCGTGGCCGAGGTCGGCGGTCAGCTTGTCGTTGGCGCGCATCAGCTCGGCGCGCAGTTCGCGCAGCCGGCGCGGAACCCGGACCGCCCATGACGTGTCCCGGAAGAAGCGCTTGATCTCACCCGAGATGGTGGGCATCGCATACGCCAGGAAGCCGGTCTCGCGGCCGCCGTCGTAGCGGTCGATCGCCTTGATCAAGCCGATCGTGCCGACCTGGACGATGTCCTCCATCGGCTCGGCGCGGCGGCGGTAGCGCCCGGCCGCGTAGCGCACCAGCGGCATGTTCAACGCCACCAGACAGCCGCGCAGCTCACTGTGCGGGCGGGTGCCGGGTTCGGTGCGAGCCAGTCGGTCGAGCAGGCGCTCGCCCAGGTCACGGGCCTCCAGCGCGGCCAGCTTCGCCATCCGGCCGGGATCGGCCAAGACCTCGTCGACGGTCGGGCTGTCCGCTCCCGGCGGTCCTGCTCGCGGCGGTCCCGCTGCGGGCGGCCCTGCTCCGGAACCTGCTGCGGCCACCGGGTTCTGCGGGTCTCTGCGGTCGAGCCGAACGCCCATGCGCGTTCCCCTTCCCTGGGTCGAGCGTACGCCTAGCGGCTTCTCTGCCGTCCCACGCGCAAACCTCGAACACCCGACGGAAAGGGGAACGTGCCGCGGCGCGGTCCGGGCCCCAAGCCGACCCGGGGCTAACCCGGGATCATCAGCCGCTCGCGCAGCGATGCCAGCGTGCGGGCGAGAAGGCGGGACACGTGCATCTGCGAGATGCCGATCCGCTCACCGATCTGCGCCTGCGTCAGGTTGCCGTAGAAGCGCATGACCAGGATCGCGCGCTCGCGCTGCGGCAGTTCGGCCAGCAGTGGGCGCAGCGCCTCGCGGTACTCGACCAGGTCGAGGGCGTGGTCCTCGGAGCCGAGCCGGTCGCCCACCGTCTCCTGGCCGTCGGCGTCGCCGTAGGCCGTCTCGTCGAGCGAGGTCGCGGTGTACACCGTGCACGCGTCGAGCCCTTCGAGCACCTCCTCCTCGGTGATGCACAGGCGCTCGGACAGCTCGCGCGGGGTGGGCGTACGGCCGTGCATCGCGGTGAGTTCGTCGGTGGCGCGCAGCAGTTCGGTACGCAGTTCGCGCAGCCGGCGCGGGACGCGTACCGACCACGACGTGTCCCGGAAGAAGCGCTTGATCTCGCCGATGATCGTCGGCATCGCGTAGGCCATGAAGCTGCTGCCGCGGTCCGCCTCGTAGCGGTCGATCGCCTTGATCAGGCCGATCGTGCCGACCTGGACGATGTCCTCGACGGGCTCACCGCGGCGCCGGTAACGGCCGGCGGCGTGCCGGACCATCGGCAGGTTGAGTTCGACGAGCAGTCCGCGCAGGTAGGAGTGGTCCACGGTGCCCGGTTCCAGGGTCGCGAGCCGGGCGAGCATCAGGTCGCCGGCCGCTCGGGCCATCGGGGTGGGCAGCCGGGTCACCATGTGCGGGTGGGCCAGCAGGTCGTCGATGTCGACGGTCGGCGCGGGGGCCGGAGGCGGGGTCGGGGTCGGCGTCGAGGCGGGGGCGGGCGCCGGTGCAGAGGTCGGCGGAGGCGCACCGGGGGCGGCGCGGGTCTCCGAGGTCGTGTGGAGGGTGTCGAGGCGCACGGCCATGCAGGGTCTCCCAATCCGGATGGATGGACACCGACAACCCCGAGCGACATCGAGTCTGTGACCTGAAGCACAGGAAGATCAAGAGCCCTCCGGGGGTACGTCCTGAGGTCAGGATCGCGACACACCTCCCCACCTCGGCAAACGACGGACCGGCGAAACGGAAAAAACGAGCGAAAGCAGCCCATACGGCGCAGCGAAATCGGACACCGGCCAACTAAACGTGCGCCATCCGTGGACGAAACGCGACGAACCACCACTCGAAAAGTTCGAGTGGTGGTTCGTTGTGCTCATCTCGATCGCGAAACCGATCGAGGCGACCGCTCAGCGCAGTTCGAGCAGCAGGTCTCCCGCCTCGACCGACGACACCGCACCGATCGCGAGCCGCGAGACCGTGCCCGCGCTCTGCGCCGTGATCGACGCCTCCATCTTCATCGCCTCGATCGTGGCCACCGTGGCACCGGCCTCGATCTCGTCGCCCACGGCCACCTGAAGGGTCACCACACCACTGAACGGCGCGGCGACGTGCTTCGGGTTGTCCGCGTTGGCGCGCTCGCTCTCCGGGCGGGCCGGCTTGACCGAGCGGTCACGCACCGAGAGCACGCGCGGCTGGCCGTTCATCCGGCAGTACACGGTGCGGAACCCGCGCTCGTCCACCTCGCCGACCGCCTCGACCGCGAGGTAGAGGTCGACGCCCGTGGAGAGCTTGATGGCCAGTTCCTCGCCCTGGACCAGCCCGTACAGGAACGGCACCGTCGGCACCGCGGAGACGTCGCCGTACAACCGCTCGGCCTCGTCGTAGTCCTTGGCCGGGCCGGGGAAGAGCAGCCGGTTGAGCGTGTCGCGCAGTTCGTCGCCGTCGAGCGCGGCCTCCTGCGCCGCGGTCAGTTCGACCGTGCGGGTCGAGCTCGCGGTGCGGCCCGCGAGGGCGCGGGTGCGGAACGGCTCGGGCCAGCCGCCGGGCGGCGTGCCCAGCTCGCCCTGGAGGAAGCCGATCACCGAGTCCGGCACGTCGAACGCGCTCGGGTCGGCCTCGAACTTGGCCGGGTCGGCGCCGACCGCGCTCAGGTGCAGCGCGAGGTCGCCGACGACCTTGCTGGACGGGGTGACCTTGACGATGTTGCCCAGGATCCGGTTCGAGGCCGCGTAGGCGTCCTCGATGTCCTCGAACTTGTGGCCCAGGCCCAGCGCGATCGCCTGCTGGCGCAGGTTGGAGAGCTGTCCGCCCGGGATCTCGTGGCGGTACACCCGGCCGGTGGGGGCGGGCAGGCCCGACTCGAACGGCGAGTACGCCTCGCGCACGGCGGCCCAATAGGGCTCCAGGGCGCACAGCGCGTCGAGCGAGACGCCGCTCTCGCGGTCGGTGTAGTCGGTCGCCGCGACGATCGCCGACAGCGGCGGCTGGCTGGTGGTGCCGGCCAGCGCCGCGGAGGCGCCGTCGACCGCGTCCACGCCGGCCTCGATCGCGGCCAGGTAGGTCGCGAGTTGGCCGCCGGCCGTGTCGTGCGTGTGCAGGTGCACGGGCAGGTCGAACCGCTCGCGCAGCGCGGTGATCAGCGTGCGCGCGGCCGGGGCGCGCAGCAGGCCCGCCATGTCCTTGACGCACAGCACGTGCACGCCGGCCTCGACGAGCTGTTCGGCCAGGCGCAGGTAGTAGTCCAGCGTGTACAGCTTCTCGCCCGGGTCGGACAGGTCGCCGGTGTAGCACAGCGTGCCCTCGGCGATCGCGTGCGTGCCCAGGGTGGCCTCGATCGCCGGGCGCATCGCCTCGATGTCGTTGAGCGCGTCGAAGATGCGGAAGATGTCGATGCCGGTGCGCGCGGCCTCCTCGACGAACTTCACGCAGACCTTGTCCGGGTACGGCGTGTAGCCGACGGTGTTGCGGCCGCGCAGCAGCATCTGGAGGTTGAGGTTGGGCATCCCCTCGCGCAGCGCCGCGAGGCGGTTCCACGGGTCCTCCTTGAGGAACCGCAGCGCGACGTCGTAGGTCGCGCCGCCCCACGCCTCGACGCTGAGCAGCTCCGGGGTCAACCGCGCGACGTAGGGCGCGACGGCCGCGAGGTCGTAGGTGCGTACCCGGGTGGCGAGCAGCGACTGGTGCGCGTCGCGGAACGTGGTGTCGGTGATCGCGAGCGCGTTCTGCTCGCGCAGCGCGCGGGCGTAGCCGGCCGCGCCCAGTTCCCGCAGGCGGTCGCGGCCGCCGGCCGGCAGGTCGCCGCCGGGCAGC
>NZ_WWJX01001475.1 GCF_009865215.1 Streptomyces sp. SID3343
GGAGCCCCTGCCGCGGATGCGTCCGCAGCCCCCGGCGCGGCGCCCGCGTCACGCGACCCCCACGCCTCGCAACACGAAGGAGCCGGCCATGTCGGATGACCGCGATCAGGCACTGCGCGACCAGATCGGATACCTCGGGCAAGCCCCCTTCTACCGGCGGCGGTTCGCCGAGCTCGGCGTCGACCCGGCCCGCGTGCGTACCGTCGCCGACCTCGACGACCTGCCGATCTTCCTGACCCCGCCCGAGCACCGCCGGCTTCAGGACGCCTCGCTCGCGGCCGACGGCCACCCGTTCGGCGACTTCCTGTGCGCCGACGTGCGCGACGTGGTGTCGGTCAGCTCCACCTCGGGGACCACCGGTACGCCGATCCTGTACGCGTCCACCGCCGCCGACGTCGCGCTCACGGACGAGAGTTGGGCGCGCGCGTTCCGCTTCATGGGCATGGCTCCCGGGGACGGCGTGGTGGTCGGCTTCGGCCTGTCGATGTACCTGGCGGGCGTCCCGCTGATCCGCGCACTGGAGCGGGCCGGCATGCGGACGGTGCCGGTGGGCGCCGAATCGGGCACGGGCAAACTCCTGCGCATGCTGGCGCTCATGCGGCCGCGGGTACTCGCCTGCACCCCCAGCTACGCCGAACACCTCATCGAGCGCGCCCCCGAGGTACTGGGCCGCTCGGCTGCGAGCCTGGGCATCGAGATCCTGCTGTGCGCGGGCGAACCCGGCGCCGGCCTGCCCGCGGTCCGGGACAAACTCGCCGAGGGCTGGGGCGGCGCGCGCGTACACGACATCCTCGGCGGCGTACACGGCGTCATCAACGTCTCGTGCGACGCGACCGACTACCAGGGCATGCACGTCCTGGCCCCCGACCTGTGCGTCACGACGCAACTGGTCGACCCCACCACGAAGGCAGGGATCCCGACCGAGGACGGCGCGATCGGCGAGCGCGTCAAGACGGCCCTGCGCTGGCAGGCCGCACCGCCGTTTCGCTATTCGGTCGGCGACGTGTACCAGGTCTTCACCGACCCGTGCCCGTGCGGCCGACCGGGCGAGCGGATCAAGGTGATCGGCCGCGTCGACGACCTGCTGATCGTCAAGGGCGTCAAGGTCTACCCGAGCGCGGTCAAGGACGTCGCCGCCTCCCTGGTCCCCGACCTGGCCGGCGAGATCCGCATCGTGCTGGACCGGCAACCTCCGCGCGTCGTACCGCCGTTGCGGGTCACCGTCGAAGCCGGCCAAGGCATCCCGCCCGAGCGCCACCCGGAACTGGCCGCCCGCTTCGCCGACGCCATGCACCACCGCCTGAGCATCCGCCCGGCCGTCACCATCGTCCCGGCCGGCACCTTCGAGCGCAGCGCACACAAGACCCGACTACTGGAGGTGACCGGCCGCTAGACCATCCGGGGCCGACCCGAAACCGGGGTCCGAGTAGGAACGGCCCGGGAAACCGGTGTCGCGGTCGGAAGTTCCGACGGCGGGCGTTTCCTGCGGCTATCCGCTGGGTGCATCGAGCCGGGTCGCCGGCGTCTGTCGGGTGGCCTCCCACGACGCCAGGAGCGCCAGATTGTCAGCGGTCGGCGTGCCCGCGGGCGCGGTGTAGACGTTGAGGTACAGGCCGGGTTCGGCGGGCAGTTCCAGGGACTCGACGTCCAAGTCGAGCCGGCCCACGATCGGATGGTGGATCCGCTTGCGCCCGGACCGGTGCAGCCGCACGTTCTGGGACGCCCACCGCTGCCGAAACAGCTCACTGCACGTCGACAGTTCGCCGACCAGGGCGATCAGCTCCTCGTCGTGCGGATCGCGGCCGGCCTCCATGCGCAGCTTCGCGGCCACGACATCGGCGACGTGGTCGTAGTCGACGAAGAAGTCTCTGGCCGCCTCGGGGTTCAGATAGACGAACCGCGCTGTGTTCGCGGGCCGTCGCGGGTCGGCCGGCATCGGTGAATACAACGCGCGGGCGAGTCGATTCATGGCGAGCACGTCATAACGTGCGTTACCGATCGAGGCCGGTGCATCGGAGATGGCGTCGAGCACCTGCTGCAGCGTCGAGCGCACCGACCCGGCAGGCCTGCGCCGGCGTGGGCTCCCGGGCGCCCCGGATCGGCGCGCGAGGTGGAACAGGTGGTCGCGCTCGGCCTCGTCGAGTTGCAAGGCAGAGGCCAACGCGTCGAGCACGCCGTCGGAGGCGCCGGAGAGGCTGCCGCGCTCCATGCGCACGTAGTAGTCGACCGATACCCCTGCCAGCAGCGCCACCTCCTCGCGGCGCAGACCTTTGACCCGACGGTTGCCGCCGTAGGCGGGCAGACCCGCCTGCGCGGGCGCGATGCGGGCGCGACGCGAGCTGAGAAACTCCCGAATATCGGTGCGTGGATCGATCGTGGCCATCTCCTCAGCGTAAGCCCGTCCCGCAATCCGAGGGAGGCACTGCGGGTACCCCCGACGACCGCGTGAGATTCGACTCCGTCGCCACGGTGGCGATCGCTCAGGTGTGGCGCAGGGTCGCGGTGGCGATTTCCAGGAAGTCGCGCACCAGCCTCTCGTGCCGGTCGGCGAGGGCGACGGCCAGGCACGTCCGTACGCTCGGGGCGTCCGTGACGGGGATGTGCACGAGGTCGGGGCGGGAGTAGGAGCGCGCGACGCTCAGCGGGACCAGCGCTGTTCCGCGCCCGGCGGCGACGAGTTCGAATTTCTCTTCCAACGAAGACGCTCGCCGCCTCGACGTGTCGAGCATCCGTTCGTCGGCGAGGTCGGCGACGGTGAGCTCGTCACGGCACGCCAGTGAGTGTGCAGCGGGCATGCAGGCGACCTTGGGTTCGAGGCCGACCGGGATGGTGTGCAGTCCCGAGTCGTCGAACGGCATCCGCAGGTATCCCACCCGGGCCCGGCCGTCCCGCAGCGGCGCGTCCGGTTCCCACCAGCGCGCCGGGACGACGTCGGTCTCGACGTGGGGGTGACGCACGGTGAACGCCCGGATCGCGTCGGACACGTGCAAGCCGGCGGAGAAGGCGACCACGAGCCGTTGGACGCTGTGCTCGGCGTCGTGCACGCGTCGCACCGCCGCCGAGACGGCCGCGAGGATGCCCTGCGCCTCCTCGTACAGCTGCTTCCCGGCGGCGGTCAGCTCCACGCTGCGAGTGGTCCGCACCAGCAGAGTGCACGCCAACTCCTGCTCGAAAGCCCGGATTTGACGGCTGAGAACCGGCTGGGCGATGTACAGCCGTTCCGCCGCCCGGCCGAAGTGCCGGTGCTCGGCCACCGCGACGAAATAGCGGAGCTTGCGCAGGTCGAGATCCATGCCTTCAGGGTATCAATCGCCGGGAAGGGTAGCGGACGCCGCAGCCGCCCCGCGCCGAGACTCGAAACGTGATCGTCATCACCGCTCCCCCCGGCCACCTCGGCAGCCGGCTCCTGGACATCCTGCTCGACCGGGCCCCACTCGCGACGAAGAGCCGGCCCGCTGAACACTGGGCCCGATCGAGCACCGCGCCCGCCCGAGCGGCCGCCCGGCGCCGACGTCGTGCTCGTCAGGCGATGCCCGTCCACGCCTCGGTTCCGAACGTTCCCTTGACGTCGGAGGCGATGCCGGCGGCGTCGACCGTGGGTTGCAGCGCGTAGGTCGTGGTCGTGCGTGGGCCGCGAACGGTGAGGTGGACCGGACTGTCGCCCGGGTGGGCGGCGAGGATCCTCTTCAGTTCACCCACCGATCGCTCGGTGATCCGATGGGAGGGGAGTGCGAGCCGGACGGGCGGCCGCCCCCCGTGTTCGGCCGAGGACACGTCCAGCACCGCCATCTCCCTGCCGAAGACGCTCACCGTTCCGTCCCGGTCCTCGATCCGGCCCGAGACGGTGACGACGTTGTCCTCGGCCAGCGCGTGTCGCACGAGCGGGTAGGTGGCGGGGAAGAACAGCACTTCGACGCCGGCGTCTCGATCCGCGAGGTTGACGATGGCCCACGCGTTGCCCTGCTTGGTCGTCTTGAGCTGGATGCCGGTGATCAGCCCGGAGAGCCGTACGTCCCCGGCGGTGCGCGCGGACGCGAGCAATTCGGCGATGGAGCAGTCGCGCGCGCCGGAAAGGATGTGCTCGGCGCCGTCCAGCGGGTGGGCGGAGACGTACAGACCGAGCATCTCGCGTTCGGTCGCCAGGAGTTGCCGACGTGGCCACTCCGCGTCGTCGACGGGAAAGTCCAGGCCGAAGACCGGTTCGTCGCTGCCTCGTCCTCGCGGATCGGCGAAGAGATCGTCCTGCCCGAAGGCGGCCGCCTTCTTCACCGGGATGACGGCGTCGATCGCCTCCTCGTGGACCGCGGTCAGGCCCATCCGCGAATGCCCCAGCGAGTCGAAGGTGCCGGCCTTGATCAAGGACTCCACGGCCCTTTTGTTCAATGCGGGCAGGTCGACCTTGTCCAGGAAGTCGGAGAAGGAGGCGAACTTCCCCTTCCGGCGGCGCGCGTCGACGACGGCCTCGATGACTGCGTCGCCGACGTTGCGCACCGACCGCAGCCCGAACCGGACGTCGTCACCGACGGCGGTGAACTCCCCGACGGATTCGTTGACATCGGGCCGGAGCACCCGAACGCCGTTGTGGCGGGCGTCGGCCAGGTAGATCCCGGCCTTGTCCTTGTCGTCACCGACGGAGGTGAGCAGGGCGGCCATGTACTCGGCCGGATGGTTCGCCTTGAGATAGGCGGTCCAGTACGAGACGAGGCCGTAGCCGGCGGTGTGGGACTTGTTGAAGGCGTAGCCGGAGAAGGGGAGCATGACGTCCCACAGGGCCTTGATCGCCTCCTCGGGATAGCCGTTGACCAGCATGCCGTTGTGGAACTTGTCCCATTCCGCGGCCAGTACCTCCGGCTTCTTCTTACCCATCGCCCGGCGCAGCAGGTCGGCGCCGCCGAGGGTGTAGCCGGCCAACTCCCGTGCGATGGCCATGATCTGCTCCTGGTAGACGAGCAGGTGGAAGGTGTTGCCCAGGATCGGTTCCAGGGCGTCGCGCAGGTCGGGGTGGATCGGGGTGATCTCCTGGCGGCCGGTCTTGCGGTGGGCGTAGTTGGTGTGCGCGTTCGCCGCCATCGGGCCCGGGCGGTAGAGGGCGTTGACGGCCGCGATGTCCTCGAACCTGGTCGGTTCCATCTGCCGCAACAGCACGCGCATGCCGCCGCCGTCGAGCTGGAAGACCCCGAACGTGTTGCCCTCGGCCAGGAGTCGGTACGTCCTGACGTCGTCCAGCGGGATCACCACGGTCGAGGGGTTGCCGTCCAAGGGATCCACGGTCGCCAGGTCGATGCCCCGGTTCTCGCGGATGTTACCGATGGCCTGGTCGATGACGCCCAGGTTGCGCAGCCCCAGGAAGTCCATCTTGATCAGGCCCATCGCCTCGCACGAGGGGTAGTCGAACCCGGTGATCCGCACCCCGTCCGAGGCCCGCATGTGCAGCGGGATCCGGTCGGTGAGTCTGGTCTTGGACAGGATCACCGCTGCGGCGTGCACACCGGTGCCGCGGGTCAGCCCCTCGACGCCGCGAGCGGTGTCCAGCACCCGCTTCACGTCCGGTTCGTCGTCGTACATCCGGCGGATCTCGGCCGCCTCGGGGTAGCGCTCGTGGGAGGGGTCGAAGGCGGCCGCCAGCGGGGCCGACGTGCCGTTCTGGTCCGGGGGGAGGGCCTTGGTGATCCGCTCGCCGTGGGAGTACGGGTAGCCCAGGATGCGTGAGGAGTCCTTGATCGCGTTCTTGGCCTTGATCCGGCCGAACGTGTTCACCATGGCGGTGTACTCGTCGCCGTACTTCTCGGTGACGTAGCGGACCATGCGGTCGCGCCGGCGGTCGTCGAAGTCGAGGTCGACGTCGGGAGGGTTGATGCGCTCCGGGTTGAGGAACCGCTCGAACAGCAGGCCGTGTTCCAGCGGACACAGCTCGGTGATGCGGGTGGCGTAGGCCACGATGGAGCCGGTGGCCGAGCCGCGACCGGGACCGACGGGGATCCGGTTGTCCCGGGCGTGCCGGCAGATGTCCGCCACGACGAGGAAGTACGAGCTGAAACCCATCGGGCCGATGACCGACATCTCGGTCTCGAAGCGCTCTTCGACGTGCGCGGGGATCGGGTCCCCATAGCGCACGGCCAAGCCTGCGAGGACCTCCTTGCGCAGCCACGACTCCTGGGTTTCGCCCTCCGGCACGTCCGGGAACCGCGGCATCTCGTCGACGTGGTCGAAGACCTCGTCGTAGGACTCGACGCGCTCGGCGACCAGCAGCGTGTTGTCGCAGGCGTCCGGTAGTTCGGCGAACAGACTGCGCATCTGCGCGGGTGTCTTGAGGTAGTAGCCGGAACCGCTGAAGCGGAACCGCCTGGGGTCGTCCTTGTTCTTGCCGACGCCGATGCACAGCAGGCTGTCGTGGGCCTCGGCCTGGTCCTCGGTGACGTAGTGCGCGTCGTTGGTGGCCAGGAAAGGGATGTTCAAGTCCTTGGCCACCCGCAGCAGGCCGTCGCGGACGTCGCGTTCGATGTCCAGGCCGTGATCCATCACCTCGACGAAGTAGTTCTCCCGGCCGAAGATCTCCTGGTAGGCCGCGGCGGCGGCCTTCGCCTCGTCGTACTGATTCAGCCGCAGGCGGGTCTGAATCTCGCCGGACGGGCAGCCGGTCGTGGCGATGATGCCCTCCGGTCGCGAGGCGATCAGCTCGCGGTCCATGCGCGGCTTGCCGGCCGGGAACTGGCCCTGGTAGCTGGCCTGCGTCCCGAGCCAGAACAGGTTTCGCAGCCCCTGGACGTCGCGTGCCCACATGGTCATGTGCGTGAAGCGGCCGCCCCCGGAGACGTCCTTCGAACCCTCGCCGTCGCTGTTCACGGCCCGTCGGCCGCCCGGCCCCCAGAACTCCTGTTTCCGATGGAATCGGGAGGAAGGCGCCACGTACGCCTCGATCCCGATGATCGGCTTGACACCGTCGAAGCCCTTGGCGACCTGCGCGAACTCGTGGGCGCCGAACATGTTGCCGTGGTCGCTCATCGCGATCGCGGGCATTCGCTGCCGGGCGACTTCGCCGAACATCGGCTTGAGCTTCTGGGCGCCGTCCAACATCGAGTATTCGGTGTGGTTGTGCAGGTGGACGAAGGACTCCGGCACGGGTGGGTCACCTCCGAGATGAAACCGAGCGTTGTTCGGTGACATCAAATCGAGCACCCCGACCTGGGATCAAACAACCACGTTGCCCACATCGCACAACGCTCGGTTGTATCCCTAGGATGCTCGACGTGGATCTCACCGCCGTACGCACCTTCATCGCCGCTGTCGACGCGGGACAGTTCCAGACCGCCGCCGCCCGGCTGTCGATCACCCAGCAGGCCGTGTCCAAGCGCATCGCCGCTCTGGAGAAGGACATCGGCGTGCAGTTGTTCATCCGCACCCCGCGCGGAGCCCAACTCACCGTGGACGGGCAGGCGTTCCTTCCGCACGCCCGCGCTCTCCAACTCGCCGCGGAGCAGGCCGCCGCCTCCGTCGACCCGGGCCGTCGCGCACTGCGGGTCGACGTGATCGGCCGTCGGACCTCGGCGGCCGGTCTGCTGCGCGCCTTCTACCGCGCGCACTCGGACGTCAAGCTCGATGTGGTGACCCTC
>NZ_WWJX01001476.1 GCF_009865215.1 Streptomyces sp. SID3343
GTGGGCGCTGACGCGCCGAGACCGCAGCCGAGTCCCGCTCCGGGGCAAGGCCCAAGCCGTGGGCGCACAGCGCCATCCGCAGCCGGGCCGCGAGGCCGGACCGCGCCACAACGCCGCCGTAAAACCGCAGCCCTGAAACGCATCCGCAACGGGTGGTGCGGGTGGGAGCCAAACCCCAAGCCGCCAAAGGCGCAACCGCAGCGGCATCAGGGCCGTGAGGCCGGACCACCCCGACCCGGTCGCCCGAAAGACCGCGAGCGCCCCTGCCCCGCCCCGAAGGGGCCCCGTGTCCAACGACACGTTCGGCCGGCCCTTGTACTCGCGCGCCCACCGCGACATGGTGCGGGCACGGGATCTGAAAGGGCGTCAGAATGTCGATCGAGCTGGGCGTCATGGCCCCCTTCGCGGACGGTCTGATCACCTCCGGGGGCTTCCTGCGCGACTTCGCGGGCACCCTGGAGGACTGCGGCGTCGAGTCCGTGTGGACCGTGGAACACGTCGTGGTCGCGGAGGACTACGAACCCCGATACCCGTACTCGGCATCCGGCCGCACGCCCAGCGCCGCGGGCGTGGTGCCGATGCCCGATCCGCTGGAGACGATCGCGTTCCTCGCCGGTGCTTCGCGCACGCTGCGCTTCGGTACCGCGATGGTCGTCGCGCCGCTGCACAGTCCCGTCGTCCTCGCCAAACGGGTCGCCACGATCGACCGGCACTCGGACGGCCGACTGATGCTCGGACTGGGCATCGGGTGGCAGAAGGAGGAGTACGCCGCCGTCGGCGCGACCTTCGCCGAGCGCGGCGCCCGCCTGGAGGAGTGCGTCGGGGCGATGCGCGCGCTGTGGGCCGAGGCCCCCGCGAGCTTCCAAGGCCGGTTCACCTCGTTCGAGCGCGTGCACTGCCTGCCGCGTCCGCAGTCGGGAGCGGTACCCGTGATCCTGGGCGGCAACAGCGAGCCCGCCGTGCGCCGGGCAGGCCGGATCGCCGACGGTTGGTTCCCGTACACGATCACCCCCGAGGAATTCGCCGAGCGCGCCGAGTTGCTGCGCGCCTGCGCCCGCGAGGCCGGCCGGGCAGAGGACGCGGTCGAGATCACCGCGTGGCCCGGCTCGTGCGATCGAGAGCGTCAACACGACGCAACTTGGGTCCGCCGCTTCACCGACGCGGGCGCCGTCCGGCTGGTGTTCGCGCCGAACCCGGCCGAACTCGCCGGACCGCGCGGGCTGGACGTGCTGCGCGAGCGGATCGCGCAGTACCGCGAGACGGTGCTGGACAAGCTGTGAACGCCGACGGCCACGTGCACATCCTCGACCAGGTGACCCTGACCAACGACCAAGTGTCGCTGTGGCTCGGGCAGTTCCACGACCGCTACCTGCCGGGCGCGCTCGGTCGCGGCATGCACCTGGACCGGGTGTGGCGCTCCCCCGCCGGGCGTGACGCCACCACTGTCCACATCCTGTGGACATTGCCGGGCATCCGCGCCTTCTACGCCATGCGCGGCGCCGCCGGGGCCGACCCGAGCGTCGCCGCGTTCTGGGCCGCCACCGACGGCTACGCGCTCGATCGCGGGCGCCGCGCCCTACAACCGACGATTCCCACCCCCACGACGGCGCCGGACGCCGAGACCTCGCCCGGGTCGTCCGCGCGACCCACACCCGCCGCGTCGACCGGAGCCAACGCATGAGCCGCCTGGTGGTCCTCGCCGCGCACGCCCCGGACCTCGCGGCCGGCCCGGGCACGATCTCCGCGGGCCCCGATCTGCCGGGCACCGTGGGCGGTCGGGGGTATTCGTGGGACCTCACCGACAGGCCGCTCCCCCACCTGCCCGAAGGCGCGGACGCGGTCGCGCTGCGCCCGGTGCGCGATCGGTTCACCGCACTGGAGGGCCCGCGCGTCAAACGCACACTCCTGCTGACCGTGCGCGCGGGCACCCCCGCCGACGTGGTGGCGGAGTTCGAATCGGACCTCATGGCGATGCCGGACCACATCACGACCATCGGTTCGTGGGCGCTGAGTCGGGTGGAGGGGGCCGTACGCCCGTCGCGGTGGACACACGCATGGGAGCAGGAGTATGCGACGGTCGAAGGTCTGACCGGCGAGTATCTGTTGAATCCGTACCACTGGGCATACGTCGATCGGTGGTTCGACGCCGAGATGCCCGGGGTGATCGTGGAGCCCCGACTCGCACACGTCTTCCGCTGGAGCGATGCGGCCGTGCTCGCCACCGCGACCGGTGACCGAGCGCGACAGGTGACCGAGCGCGACCGCTGACGGAGCGTCAATTCCCTTGCCGGATCAGGGCCACCAACAGGTCGGTCCAGTCCCGCCGGGCGAACCGCAACACCGCGAACGCCCGTTGTTTGGAGTCACGCACGACCACGTCACAACGCCGACAGCCCGCCACTTCGACGCAGTTCCCCTGCACACTGCTGTACGAACTGCGCCGCCACGGCGTCGCGTGGGACTGCTGCAGCAAGGCGGCCATCGGCCCGTCACCCCTGATTCGTCGAGACCCCGTCGACGGGCGAGCCAAACCCGTCTCCACCATGTGGGGCCACGGATATCGCCCGATCGAGTGAACCGTGCACACGCTGACCCCGAAGTGGCGGCGTGAGTTGCACCACCGGGTTTCGAGGAGCATCCTACCGAGCACCCTCACCTTACGCGCTGACAAGATCACTTAAAGCGACGGTACGGGACGGGGCCGCTTGCGGGGGCAAACGAAGCCCGCGCAACAGGAGGTAGCACCATGACCACCCTGGCCGACCCGGAAGTGGCGGACGCAGAGGACGAGGTCAGCCCGACCATCACGCTGCCGGCGATGCCCGCCTGCGTGTCCGCCGTGCGGGAGCATGTCCGTGTGGCGCTGACGGTCTGGCACCTCGAATCCCTCTCCGACATCGCCGTACTTCTCGCCTCCGAACTGGCGACCAACGCCGTGCGTCACGCCGGAGTGGGGCGTCCGTTCAGCGTCGTGGTGCGCCGCGATCGAGGCGGCGACGGCACGGTGTGCGTGTGGATCGAGGTACACGACACCAACTCCCGTACGCCGCTGGTGGTCCAGGCCGGCGACGACGAGACCACCGGCCGCGGCCTGATGCTCGTCGAGTCACTGTCCGACGGGTGGGAATCGGTCGCCGAGCCCGGCGGGAAGTGCGTGCGCTTTCGGCTCGCGGCTACCGCCTGACCGGTCGTCACCTGCCGGCGCCGTCACCCCATCGCCGGTACGTAAACCGGGAGTTCGTGCACATGCGCGCGGCCGGGCGCGAGCGTCTGTTCGGCCAGTCGGCCCAGGTGCGGGTGGTGGGTGAACAGCACCACCTGGAAGCGGTCCGCCATGCCGTCGAGCACCGACAGCATCGCGCGCGTGCGCCCGTCGTCGAACGTCATCGCGATGTCGTCGAGCACGATCGGCATCGCCCGACCGGCGTCGGCGTACGCGTCCAGCGACGCGAGCCGCAGCGCCAGGTAGAGCTGGTCGCGGGTGCCCTCGCTCATCTCGTCCACGCCGACCGACGCGTCCGCGGAGCCGGCCGAGCGGCGGGCGCGCAGGGCCGGAGCCCCCTTGCGCGAGTCGGTGTCGACCACCAGGCGGTCGAACCGACCGGCGGTCAACGCGGTGAAGACCTCCTCCGCGCGGGCCAGGACGGGGGCCTGGTTCTGCTTGCGGTAGTCCTCCATGCACCGCAGCAGCACCTCGCGGGCCAGGTGCAGACGGACGAACTCCTCGGTGTCCTCGGCGATCGTGGCGACCGTGGCGGCCTCCTCCTCCTGCGCCCGCGCGGCCGCGACCGACTCGCACTCCATGTCCTGCACCACCTGCCGGCGCCGGCCCGACGCCTCGACGGCCGCCGCGTAGGCGGCCTCGGCCTCCTCGGCCCGGCGCGCGGCGTCCTCGACCTCGACGTCGAGGTCGTCGGGGTCGTAGCGGGCGGCCTCCTGCTCGACCTCCGCCGACACCTGCGCCCACGGCTCGGTCAGCAGCCGGTCGATCTCACGGATCCGGTCGGAGCGCTCCACCGCGGCCCGCAGGCCCGGCCCGTCGTCGGCGCCCGCGGCGGCGACGAGGTCGGCGAGGTCGGCGCCCGCCCGCTC
>NZ_WWJX01000152.1 GCF_009865215.1 Streptomyces sp. SID3343
GGCGGTCCGGGGCGCGGAGACGGTGGGCGTGATGCTCGGCACGGCGATCCGGCCCGCCTGCGCCCGGGTGGCGCTGAGGGCACCCTGCGGGGAGCGGTGCACGACCAAGTCGCCGCCGAGGACCGGCAGTCCGGAGAAGGTGCGCTCGTAGCGGAAGTGGGTGGTGCCGTCCGCGTCCTTGCCCGCGTCGCTCGGCTGAAGCCCCTCCTGCGGGTCCAGACCCAGGGCCGTGGCGGTCTCCGCGGCGATCCGGGTCGCCTCGGCGAGCAGGTCGGCGTGCTCCTCGGGGGACACCGTGATCGGGGCGGTGTCGACGGGGGCGGAAGGGGCGTCGGCGGCCGAACTCGGTGCCTGGATGCCGGCCAGGAGCGCGGCGGTGAGCGCGGACAGGGCCACGACCGAGCGTACGGGTCCCAGGCGTCGGCGCCGAGGCGCGCGCGGGGACGGGGGAGTCACCAAGACCTCGCGTTGATCTTCATGGTGAGTGTCTATATGACTACATACGGTCATGATCGCATTAGTCGCGGATGGTCACCCGAATGGCGCACGAGCCCCCGGGCGGCGGCGGGACGGCCGGGGCGGGCGGGGCAGTCGGGACCATCGGGCAGTCGGGGTGGCAAGTTCGTTCGGGTGCGCCGGTGGCGCGAAGGCCGGTACGCGCTGCGGGCGATCGAGGCCGCCGGCGGCACCGCGTCGCGGCGCTGCTGGGGGGAGGGGAGGCCGGGCCGGTCTCGTGCGTGGTGCCGGTCTCGGCGGCCCTGGGTAGGTCCTACGTGCCGTGCCGGTCTCAGCCCCGGGTAGGTTCCACGTGCCGTGCCGGTCTCAGCCGCCGGGTGGGCGGGCGCGGTCCAGTAGCGCGCTCGCGGCGGGGACTCGGGCGTGGGGGCGCAGCTTCGCGCGCATCGTGGCGACGGCGGTGTCCACCTGTCCGCAGCGCAGGTGTTCTCGATCCGCCAGCAGGTCCGCCCACGCCGCGCACGCCTCGTCGAGGCGGCCCAGGTCGAGCAGCAACTCGGCCAGGATTCCGGACGAGACGGCCCGATGTCGTCGTTCCGACGCCGGGCGCGCCCGGTTGCTGCGCACCATCGCCGCCGCGCCCGCGCGTACGTCGCCCAGGCCCCGACAGGTGAGCGCGATGGTGTGCTCGAACGACGCGACGTGGAAGCCCCCGGTCGGTCCGCTCGCGGTGTCGGCGCGGTGCAGGGCGTGTTCGGTGGCCGTGAGCGCGGCGAGGGCGGAACGGCGGTCCCGGCGACCACCGTTCGCGGCCGCGAGCGATGCCATGACGAATGCCCGGTGCAACGGCTGTGCGCCGACGCCTCCGGCGGCGGTGACGGCCTGCTCGGCGAGATGGACCGCGGTGCCGTGATGGCCGAGCCCGCCGGCCTGCACGCTCATCCCGCGCAGCACGGTCGCGTAGCCGGGACCGTCGTCGGCCGCCGCGGCCAGCCGCAGCGCCAGCCCGTACAACCGCTGTGCGGGGACGTGGAGTTCGGAGTCCCAGTGGTACCAGCCCACGATGTACGCGAGCATGGACGCCGCGCGATGCAACTCGCGGCGCACGGGCCCAGGGGCGTCGGCGCGCAGGAACCCGGCCACGTCACGGCCCAGGTAGGCCAACGCGGTCTCGCGGACCTGGCCGGATCCGTGCGCGTCGTCGACCTCGCAGAACATGTTCGTCATGGCCCGGACGGCTTCGACGTCCTTGACGCCGATGCGCGGCCCGGACGCGGCCGTCGACGCCGACGCGGTCGCGACCAGGGCCCCGCGATCGGCGATCTCCTCCCAGTCGGGCAGCCGCCATGCCGCGGCGAGGGAATAGGGGCCCATGGTGATCAGTGTGCGTCGGTTCACGATGCTCCCGAGGTCGGCGAGGGCGGTCGCGGGATCGAGCCGATCCCAGTCTGGGGCGACACCCGGATCGGCATCCGACGGCCCCATGCCGATGTCGGACAACGGCACCGGTCTGCCCAGGCGGCGGGCCAACGCCTCGGCCACGAAGAGCGGTTCGCGCGGCCGGGCCCCGTCCAACCACTGCGCCACCGACGGCTTCGCGTAGCGCAGCCCGACCCCGGCCTCGGCCCCGACCGCGTTCACCGATCGGGCCAACGACGCGTACGTGCACCCCGCTTCGGCGATCAACGCCCGCAGCGCCCGGTTCGACGTCCGCTCGGATTCGTTCACCATGACCGCCCGCCTCGTGGGGATCCGATGATGTGACCTCGATTAACCCGCTTAACCTGCCCGCGCGCCAGACCCCTGGTAGCGCGCGGCGACGCCGAGTTCACTCGGAGTACCGATCGACGGCCTGCCCCCCGCACCCACGACACCCACACCACCCCACCGCAAACCGCCCACCGCCCACCCCGAACACCCGCACCGCGCACAGAGCCCGCACCACGCCACCGACCACCCACACCGCGTACCGCCTACCGCGCCACCGATCACCGCGCACACCACGCACCGCGCCACCAATCACCTGCACCGCGTACCGCAGGCAGAGCGCCGCACCGCGTACCGCCCTCCGCACGCCCCGAACACCCGCGCCGCACACCACACACCGCATACCGCGCCACCCGCACCGCGCACCGCACGGCCCGAACACCCGTACCGCGCACCACACACCGCGTAACGCGCCACCCGTTCACCCGCAGCGCACACAGGGCCGGTACCGCGTCCTGCGCCACCGACCACCGCACCAGGCCCGCGCCGCGTACCGCACCGGGCCCATGCCGCGTACCGCACACCGCCCCACCCGAACACCCGCACCGTGCAACGAGCGCACACCCCGCACCGCCCGTTGCCCGAACACCCGTACCGCGCACCGCAGGCACCGCCCACACCACACATCAAGCGCCACGCACAACACGAACACCAAGCACCGCCCACACCACCCACACCACTCACCGTGCGCATCGCGCACAACACGCACATCACGCACCGCTCACACCACCCACCGTGCGCATCGCGCACAACACGCACACCACGCGCCGCCCACACCACCTACCGCGCGCACCGCGCTCAAGCGCACAGTTCGTACCGTCTGTCGGGCGGGAGAAGGACTCGCCGTCCGAATCGCGGATTTGCTCGTCGAACCGCCGCCGAAGAGGCCCGTACCCGGGAGGATGTGACCATGGAACCGCTGCTCGCCGCCGCCCTCGATGCCCTGGGTGTCGAGGACACCCCGCGACCGCTGACTCCGCACCACACCCACGCCTGGCGCGTGGGCGATTGGAGAGTCAGGACCGCCACCGATCGAACCCGCGCGCGGCCGCTGCATCACGAGGCGCACGCGGTTGCCCTCTTGTACGCCCACGGCCTCTATCCCGTGGCCGGGGCCCATGGGCACGTCGGCGACGGGCTGTGGACCGCGGTCGAATGGCGTCCCGGCCGCACGCTGTGGGAATGGTGCGCACCCGCGCGAGCGTCGGGCGGCGCCTGTTTCGCGCCGCGCCTGGCGGAGTTCGCGGATCGGGCGTTCGACACCCTCGCGCGGCTGCACGCCGCGGGCTGGCGCCACGGCGACATCCAGCCGATGAACATCGTGATCACCGCGACCGGAGCCGTCGAGTTCATCGACCACGACCTCACGCACCATCGTGATCTGCTCCCGCTCCGGGACCCGTACCGCGGGGGCATGGACCACTTCACCGCCCCCGAGGTCGCCCGACGTCGCCTGGACACCGAGTCCGACGTCGACATAGAACTCACCGACGTCGCCGAGGTGTACAGCCTCGGCGCGTCGATCCGCGCGGCCTGGACCGGCACCGATCCCGCCACCGACCGCACCGCGGGCCGTTACGTCACCCCCGCCGACGTCTTGGAGGACGTCGCCACCGGCCGTCGCCGTACGCCCTTGGCCGCCGAACGACCCTGGGCGGACCCCGATCTCGAAGCCCTCATCGAGGCCACCATGGATCCGGACCCGACCGCGCGGGTGCGGCACCTGGCCGCCCTTCCGGGTATTCGCTGACGACCGGCGCACGTGTGGGCCGACGGTGGACGATGGTCCTCCGTCGGCCCACACGGCACTAGGTCACCCGGCACGTGGGAACCACCCTGCCCGCGACGCTGCCGTGCCGTTCCGGAGACGGGCCCGAGAGCGCCCGACCAGGTCCGCCGGCGAGCAGCGGATCGGGTGCGGGCCATGACGCGGGGTTCTCGGAGACGGGACGACGGTCGTGACGTCGGTGGTACGGGTCACGACCTCACCGGCCGGACGGAACTCGCGTCGAGCTCGCGCAGCGAGTCCGACGCGGGGTTCGCCCGCGCTGTTCGGCTCCCGGCGTGACACGGCGATCGGCCAGAGCCGACAGTCGTGGGCGGGGCAGGTTCCGCGCCTGTGCGGATGTGCTTGCCCGGACCGTACCCGCCCTTGATCGAGGCAGGCGGTGCGGGCGGGGGCCGTCCCCGCGGATCTGCTCGCGGGCCGGGTACCGGGTTGGTTCAGGCGGTTGCGGGTCCGGTGAACAGGCCACGCCCGGTCTTGACGGCGCGTCCGATCTTGACCAGGCCCTCGGTGGAGGTGCGGACGGTTTCCATGCGGCTCTTGGTGGCGATATCGCCGAGAGCCTCGGTGAGTTGGCGGACGTTCATGGGTTCGCCGGTGGCTGCCAACAGGGCGGCGATCTCGTCGCGAAGTCGGCGGCGGCCGGGCTGGTCGCCCGTCGGCTCGGCGACCGACACCGCCGCCGGCTGGGCGACGGGCTGGGCGACGGGCTCGGCCACGGTCTTGGCGGCCGGCTTCGTCACCGTTTTGGCGGCCGGCTTGGCTGCCTGCTTGGCCGCCGGCTTGACCGACTTGGTGACCGGCTTGGTGACGGTCTTCGTGGCGCGGCTCACCTTGGTACGGGGAGCCTTCTTCGCGGCCTTGTCCGCCTTGACGGCCTTGTCGGCCTTCGCGGGCTCGGCGGCCTTGTCGGGTTCCGTGGCCTTGACGGGTTCGGCGGTCTTCTCGGGCTCGGCCGTGACGGGCTCGGGCGTGGGTTCGGTGCGGGTCCGCGCTCGGGGGATCCGCGCGGTCTTGGTGGCCGGCTGCTCGGCTGCGGGCGCGATGCTGCTCGCCTGCTCCGCCGCGGCGTTCCGCTCGGCCGGAAGTTCACCGTCCGTCACGGCGGTTGCCGTCGGCAGGTGGTCGGCGACGAGCGGGCGGATCAGCGCGAGGTGCTGTACCGCGTTGAGGCGGGCCGCCAACTGGCGCTCGACCTCGGCCAGTTCTCCCTCGAGCCGTTCCCGGCGCTCGGCCAGTTTTTCGGCCTCTCTTTCCAATGACGCACGCAGTTCCTCCACCGACGAGGCGACCATGCGGTTCTCCTTCTCTCGACATCAGTGTTACGACCGGGTGGCTCGGATCAACGTGATCGAGACACACCCGTTCTCGTGCCGGCGGGCGAGGCTTCCCCGCCCGGCCATCCGCCCATGATCGCCTGCCGGCACCCGAATCGCAGCAAAAACGGTCGCCGGCCCGGCAAACCACCGGGGACGCCCGGTGGTCGACGACCCGGGACAACGGCGCGAAGCCGTCCACGAACCGCATACCCGCACTGCTTCCCACCCTTCTCGCCGGCATGCGCGATGGCCTGAACGAGCCGCAAGCGAGGGTGAATTGCCCACCTTGACACAAGGTCGCCCCAGGGGGAAGCCGAGGTGGGCCCGACCCCGGCGGGTACCGTGACGCGCATCACGCGGTATTGGTTCGACGCGGACGCCCATCGAACCCATATCGGCCTCCCGCGTGTCCTCGCCCGCGTCCCGCGTGTTCGTCTCCCGTGCCGCGTACCCTCGACGGTGTGCCGCGCTCGCGCCATCGGTTCGAGGATTCCCCGCATCACCCGACGATGTCGTGGTCGCCGTCGGGATGTCGCGCGTGTGCTCGACGAACCGTTCCCGCGAGTCCGCCGCGGCGCAGGCCCGGTCGGCATCGCACTCGGCGACGGCGATCGAGGCGCGTGGCAGGAGACGTGTGAGAGGTGGCAGACGATGTGGAAAAGCGCCCGGGGTCCGCTTGCCGTGTCGGCCCTGACGGCGACGGCCGCCGGCCTGCTGTTCGTTGTTGGATGCTCGACCAAGGAGCGGATCTGCACGTCGGAGGAGTATCCGGTGAAGGCGGTCGGAAGCAGCACGGGGGTGGCGTGCGTGTCCGACGGTCGGGAGCCGGATCCGGGCTACGTGCGCTACCCCGAAGGACAGGTGCCCGAACACCTGGACGACAAGTGGGACAAGCACTGGCGCGACGTCGTCTTCGACGCCGACGGCAACATCACCGCGAGCTGAACCGACCGTCGCGGTCACGGGCGAACTCGCCGTTCTTGATGGCGAGTTGGCTCGATCGCCCGCAGTGATCAGGCCGTGGCGCGAGGCACGGCCGACCCGCGCCCGGGGGCGCCCCCGGCGAGTGGATGGTCGTACGCCGGGCGGTCGTACCGGGGTCTCCCCTAGGAAGTGTCTTCAAAGTGGGCGTCTGAG
>NZ_WWJX01001477.1 GCF_009865215.1 Streptomyces sp. SID3343
CAGCGCGACCCCGGCCGCGACTCCGCCCGCCAACACCACCGGGCGCAGCCACGGATGCCAATCGGGCGTGCGGTCCAAAAGCCGGTAGGCCCACCACGCGCTGACCGCCGCGGTCGCCCCCGCGACCGCCGCGGCCCGCAGCACCTCGCGCCGTTCCCACAACAGCGCCGCGCCCATCGCCACCACCGCGGCGATGGCCGGGGCGAGCGCGATGTTGTAGTAGGCGTGGAAGATGCCCGCCATGTAGCTGAAGACCAGCCCCGTGGTCAGCAACCAGCCGCCCCACAACATCACGGCAGCCCGCGCGGGATCGGTCCGCGGCGCGCGCCGGGTCAGCCACAACCCCACCGCGAGCAGGATCAGCGCGGTCGGCAGCAGCCACGAGATCTGTCCGCCCATCTCGGAATTGAACAACCGGTTCCACCCGGTCTCGCCCCACGACCCGCCGCGGGCGCCCCCACCGGGGCCGCCGCCACCGCCCACACTGCCCGTCTCGTCACCGTTGAGCCGGCCCAAACCGTTGTAGCCGAGCGTGAGTTCCAGGATCGAATTGTGCTGTGAACCGCCGATGTAGGGACGCGAGGACTCGGGCCACAGCTCGACGATCGCGATCCACCACCCACCCGCGACGATCAGCGCGAGGCCCGACCACAGCAACTGCCGCACGCGGTGCCAGACTCCGGTCGGCGCCAGCGCGAGATACACCACAGCCAGCGGCGGAACGATCACGAACGCCTGCAACATCTTGGCCAGGAAGGCGAATCCCACGCACGCGCCCGCCAGTACGAGCCACCGCGTGCTCGCGCTCTCCTGTGCCCGCAGCACCGCGTAGGCGGCGATCGTCAGCAGCAGGACCAACAGCGCGTCGGGATTGTTGAACCGAAACATCAGCGCGGCCACCGGCGTCAGCGCCAGGATCGCGCCCGCCAACAGGGCCGCCCACGCGGGGAACCGGCGCCGGACCGCGGCGTACAACACCGCCACCGTGGCGACGCCGGCCAACGCCTGCGGGACCAGGATGCTCCACGCGTTGACCCCGAAGATCCGCGCCGACAGGCCCATCACCCACAGCGAGGCCGGGGTCTTGTCGACGGTGATCGAGTTGCCCGCGTCCGAGGAGCCGAAGAAGAACGCCTTCCAACTCTCGGTACCGGCCTGAACGGCCGCCGAATAGAACGAGTTCGCCCACCCCGAAGCGCCCAGGCCCCAGCAGTACAGCACGCCGGTCGCCACCAGGAGCAGCACGAACGCGGGGCGCACCCAGGGCGCGTCGCTCTCGTGCCCGCGAACCCACCGCAGATACCAGGGTTTGGCGTCGCCGACCCGCGCCGGCGACGAGGGGAACGGCAACGGCGTCACGACGGCGCTCACGCGAGATCACCCGAAGCGGAGTCCGCCATCGCCACCGATCCCGGCGCGGGACCCGAAGCCCCGGCCCCTCCCGCCGCCCGAAACACCCACACCCGCAACAACAAGAACCGCACCACCGTCGCCACCACCCCGGCCCCGATCAACACACCCAACTCGACCGCCCGTGCGGGCCTTTCCACCGCCGCGTGCAGCCCGGCCAGTGCCGCGCTGCTCAATCCCAGACCGACCAGGAACGCCAGGCCGCCCTGCGCCTGATGCGTCCACGCGCCCGCTCTTCCGCGCACCCCGAACGTCCACCGCCGATTCGCCGCCGTGTTCGCGATCGTGGTCGCCGTCAGGGCGAGCGCGTTCGCCGCGAGCGCGCCCGTGCCGCCGCGCAGGAGCACGTAGAGCAGCAGGTGCGCCAGTGTGCTGAGCACGCCGATCACCGCGAAACTGGGCAACTGCGCGCGCATGCCGCGCGGCAGGCGCGCGTGCGCGACGCGCGGCGGCACCGCGACCCGAAACGTCCCGGCCGCGATCCGCCGGGCCACGCGCGCCATGCCGCGCAGGTCGTCGAGTGCGGTGCGCACCACGTTCACCCGGCTGTCCGGATCGTCCGTCCAATCGACCGGCACCTCGTGGATGCGCAGACCGTTGCGCTCGGCGAGCAGCAGGAGTTCGGTGTCGAAGAACCACTCCTCGTCGTGTACGTGCGGCAGCAGCGCCTGGGCGACCACCGTGCGCGCGGCCTTGAACCCGCACTGCGCGTCGGAGAAGCGGGCCGCGAACACGCCGCGCAGCAAGAGGTTGTAGGAGCGAGAGACCACCTCGCGCCGCGGCCCGCGCACGACTTCGGCCGAACGAACCAGCCGAGTCCCGATCGCGAGGTCGCTGTGCCCGCTGACCAGCGGCGCGACCAGCGGCAGGAACGCGTCCAGGTCGGTGGACAGATCGACGTCCATGTAGGCCACGACGTCGGCGTCCGACGCGGCCCAGGTCTTGCGCAGCGCCCGACCCCGGCCCTTTTCGTCCAGGTGTACCGCGCGTACGTGCGGGAGTTCGCGGGCCAGCTCGCCCGCGACCCGCCAGGTCGCGTCGGTGCTGGCGTTGTCCGCGATCACGATGCGGAAGGCGTACGGGAAGGCGCTCAGGAGGTAGTCGTGCAGGCGTCGGATGCTCGCGGCCAGGACATGCGCCTCGTTGTACACGGGGACCACCACGTCCACGATCCGCGTGCGAATCGGTGTCGTCAGGCTCATGTCCCCGACGGTGTCCACGCGGACTGGGAGCCGTCTGAGCTGATTCTTAACGCGCGATGAGAAATCTCCCGGGCCGCACGCCGCCGGCCGGTACGCCCGCGCCGGCGGGGCCCACGCCTCGCGCCGCCGACGCGGACGCGGGCCGCGGAGACGAGCGATCGTCGAAGCCGGTCTTTCTCCCGGCCCACGACGCGTTTCTTGCCTTGGGACGGCGATCTCACGCTCCGGGACGCCTATGCTCCGGATGACCGGTACATCGATCCGGAGATCCGGAGGCCACACATGAACACCTCGGCGGGCAGGTCGGTCGACGCGGACTCCGGTCAACCGTTCGTGGAGGCCCTGGAGATCGCGGCCGGCGGCTGGGTGTTCAGCGCCCGCGTCGCCGGACCGGCCGACGGGCGGCCGGTGTTGCTGCTGCACGGATTCCCGCAGACGTCCGCGTCCTGGACCGCGCAGTTGCTCGCGCTGGCCCGGGCCGGCCACCGCGCGGTCGCCTTCGACCAGCGCGGCTACTCGGCGGGCGCGCGTCCGCCGCAGGAATCCGCCTACGGGCGCGACGCGTTGGTGGGCGACGTGCTCGCGGTCCTGGACGCACTGGGCGTGGACCGGGTGGACCTGGTCGGCCACGACTGGGGCGGCGCGCTGGCCTGGCAGGTCGCCGGCCTGCATCCGGAGCGGCTGCGCACGCTCACGGTGGTGTCCACGCCGCACCCGAAGGCGTTGGCGTCGGCGGTGCGCGACGAGACCTCGGGACAACGCGACCGATCGGCCTACATCCACCTCTTCCGAACCCGGGGCACCGCCGAGGAACGCCTGCTCGCCGACGACGCGGCCTACTTGCGCGCGGCCTTCGCGACGCTGCCGTCCGAGTCCGCCGAGCGCTACCTCGCGGTCCTGCGCGAGCCGGGCGCGCTCACCGCCGCGCTGAACTGGTACCGGGCGATAGATCCCAGGACGCTGCGCGAGATCGGCGAGATCGACACGCCGACGCTGTACGTGTGGAGCGACCGGGACACCGCGTTCGGCCGCGCGGGCGCCGAGGCCACGGCCGCCGCGGTCGCGGGCCCGTACCGCTTCGAGGAGATCACGGGCGTGGACCACTGGGTCCCGGAAAACGGAGCCCAGGCCCTGAACACCGCCCTGCTGGCACACCTGGCGGAGTTCGCCGACGCCTAGCGACGCCTTCCGGCCGCCACCGCCGACGCGTGACTCCGGCCGGCGACCCAAGGCACCAACGCCCAACGCCCCCCGACGCCAACGCCCAATGCCACCCCCGGGCACCAACGCCCGACGCGGGCGCCCGCTAAGCCGCCGTCCCCGGCAGTCGTATGCGGGCAACGGTGCCGCCACCCGAGGCCGGCTCAAGGGTGATCGTGCCGCCCGCGTCGGCCACCGTGCGGGCCACGATCGCCAGCCCCAGGCCCGAGCCCGGAAGCCCGCGGGCGGCGGCAGCGCGCCAAAAGCGTTCGAACACGTAGGGAACGTCCGCCGGAGCGATCCCCGGACCGTGGTCGCGCACCGTCAACTCGCCGTCGCGCAGCCGCACCTCGACCAGGCCCTCGGCTCCGCCGAACTTGAGCGCGTTGTCGAGCAGGTTGACCACCGCCCGCTCCAGCGCGGCGGGCTCGCCACGCACCTGCCACGGCTGGACGTCCACCTCGATCCGCGCGTTCGGCGCCCGCAACGAGGCCCGCTCGACCGCACGACGAATCGCCCGATCCAGCGCGGCCGACGTGGTCGGCGGCTCGCTGGGGACGTTCTCCGGTCGCGCGAGCAGCAGCAAATCACCGACCAGGTCCGAGAGTTCGACCAACTGCGCGTTGACGTTGCGCAGCAGGCGTTCCTTGTCGGCGGGCGGAATCGGCCGACCGGTGCGCTCGCTGCGCAACAGCAGATCGGCGTTGGTGCGCAAGGACGTGAGCGGGGTGCGCAGTTCGTGCCCGGCGTCGGCGATCAGCCGCTGCTGGCGTAGCCGCGACGCCTTGAGCGAAGCGGTCATCGCGTTGAACGACGCGCCCAGGCGGGCGATCTCGTCCCGGCCCGCGACCGGGATCACGGTGTCCAGATCGTCGGTCCGGGCGACGTGTTCGGCCGCGTCGGTGAGCCGGTCCACCGGCTTGAGCGCGGCCCGGGCCACCAGCAACCCCATCGTCGCCGCGCCCAGGATCCCGATCGCGCAGACCACGGTGAGCCACACCGCGAGGCTGTCGAGCGAGTCCTCGATCTCCCCCAGCGGTCGCGAGATCGACACGGCGGTGTCCCGGCCGACATGGCGGGTCAGCACCCGCACCGAGTTGCCGTCGACGTCCTTCGCGTCGTGGAAGACCATCTGCCTGGTGCCCACCGCCACCGCGACGTCCTCGGCGTCGATCGGCACCGACTTGCCGCCACGCTGGGTGCAGTAGCGCCCGCTCGCCTGGACCACCTGATAGGTGAGCAGGCCGCGTTGGAACTCCGGCGGCGCGGCATGGCTGCAGATCTCCTCGAACGACGTGGCGTTGCGCGGACCCATCAGCGGAGCGGCGGTCGTCTGGAGCGTGCGATCGAGTTGAGCGCGCAGCTGATTGCGCGTCAACACCCAACACGTGACGGACGCCACCGCGACCGCGAGGGTCACGGCGAGCGCGGTGAGCAGCGCGAGGCGGGCGCGCAGGGGCAGGTGACGATGCATCAGACGGGCGTCTCCGGCGAACGCAGCACGTAGCCGACGCCGCGCACGGTGTGCACGAGTCGGGGCAGGCCGCCCGCCTCGGTCTTGCGGCGTAGGTACATCACGTACACGTCCAACGAATTCGACGCGGGCTCGAAGTCGAACCCCCATACGTTGCGCAGGATCTGTTCACGCGTCAGTACCTGCCGCGGGTGGTTCAACAGGAGTTCGAGCAGGGTGTACTCGGTGCGAGTCAGCTCGATCGATCGGCCGGCGCGGGTGACCTCGCGCGACGCGTTGTCCATCCGCAGATCGGCGAACGCGAGCGCGTCGTCGGCGCCGCCGGTGCCGGCCATCGCGCTGCGGCGCAGCAGCGCGCGCACCCGGGCGAGCAGCTCGTCCAGATCGAACGGCTTGACCAGGTAGTCGTCGGCGCCGGCGTCGAGACCGGTGACCCGGTCGCCGACCGCGTCGCGCGCGGTGAGCATCAGGACCGGCAGCGTGTCCCCTCGGGCGCGCAGTCGACGACACGCGGTCAGTCCGTCCATGCGCGGCATCAGCACGTCCAGCAGCACGAGGTCGGGCTCGTCGCCCGCGATGGCGCTGAGCGCGGCCACGCCCTCGCCCGCGAGAGTGACTCGATATCCCTCGAAACGCAGGCTGGTCTCCAAGGCCTCGCGGACGGCGGGCTCGTCGTCCACCACCAGGATGTGCGGCGGGCTTGCGGGGTCGGCGGCGGAGGGCGTCATGACGGGCGGCTCCTTGTTCGAACGGCGGCCGAGGCCACTACAGCGGGTGGCCTTACGGTCGCACGCGGACACGCTCGCTGGGACGGGAAGCCGATCATGTCGTCCGGACGGCGGGTTCGGCGTCCTGGGTCGGGGGCGCGCCGTCGACCGGACGCGACGGTCGACCTGAGGAAAACATGCGCTCCCAACATGAAAGGAGCATGAACGTGACACACAACGATCGTCTCCGACCGGCTCGTGCCAGGATCGACACGTGTATCGGTCCGGGCGATCCTCGGCCGGACCACTCGACCCGCGAGCCTGGAGGAACACCGTGGATGCCGATCCGGTACGGATGAACCTGGACGAGGGGATCGCGACGATCACGCTCGATGCGCCGGCCAACCGCAACGCGCTGTCGGCGCGCCTGGTGGCGAGCCTGCGGCATCACCTCGCCGAGGCGGGCGTGGACGAGCGGGTTCGGGCGATCGTGCTCACGCACACCGGACCGACCTTCTGTTCGGGCATGGACCTGCGCGAGGCGGCCGAGGGCGGCATGGCGCACGGAGCCGAGCAGTTGCTCGCGCTGCTGCGCCTGGTGGTCGAGGTGCCGGTGCCGGTGGTCGCGCACCTGCGCGGCAACGCGCGCGCCGGCGGGATCGGCCTGCTCGGCGCGGCCGACGTGGCGATCGCGCCCGCGCAGGCCACGTTCGCGTTCACCGAGGCCAGGCTCGGGCTCAGCCCGGCGGTGATCTCGTTGACGACGGTGCCGCGGATGGACCCGCGGTCGGTGTCGCGCTACTTCCTGACCGGTGACGTGTTCGACGGCGTCGAGGCGGAGCGGATGGGCCTGCTCACTCGCGCGGTGGACGGCGTGGAAGGCACGGACGACGCGGTCGCCGCGCTGCTCGCGTCGTTTCGGTTGTGCTCGCGACAGGGCCTGGTCGAGTCGAAGAAGCTGACCGTGCGCGAACTGGTGGCCGGGTTCGACCGCGACGGCGGCGCGCTCGCGCGGCGCTCCGCCGAGTTGTTCGCGTCCGACGACGCGACCGAGGGCATGGCTGCCTTCCGCGAGAAGCGCCCGCCGCACTGGGCGGCCACGTGAGCGACGGGCTCTTCCCGCTGCCGCGCGACCGGGCCGAACTGTCGCCCGGCGCGTGGCACGTCCCCGACTGGCTGTCGCTCGACGAGCAGCGCGAACTGGTCGTGGCGGCCCGCGAGTGGGCCGCGCCGCCGGCCGGCATGCGACACGTGGTGATGCCCTCGGGAGGGGTGATGAGCGTGCGCAGCGTGAGCCTGGGGCTGTACTGGGAGCCGTACCGCTACCTCGACCGACTGCCGGACGGCACCGCGGTCAAGGCGTTCCCGGCGGTACTGGGCGAGTTGGCGGCGCGCGCGGTGCGCGACGTGTACGGCCCGACGTCGCTGCCGGACGACGCCTACGACATCGGGCTGGTCAACTTCTACGACGCGCGGGCCCGGATGGGCCTGCACCGCGACGCGGACGAGGCGTCGCTCGCGCCGGTGGTGTCGCTGAGTATCGGCGACGCGTGCGTGTTTCGCTTCGGCAACACCGAGACCCGTACCCGCCCGTGGACCGACATCGAACTGCGCGGCGGCGACCTGGTGGTCTTCGGCGGACCGTCCCGCCTGGCCTACCACGGCGTACCGAAGACCCTCCCCGGCACCGGCGACCCGCGCACAGGGCTCGCCGCGGGCCGACTGAACATCACGATCCGAGCGTCGGGCCGGCGGTAACGCCGGACCGCGCGCGGTCCGGACCAAGACGCGGCAGGGTCACGGCCGGGCCGTCACCGGATCGCCTTGAGCTTGTCCACCTGCTTGCGGACCACGGACTGGTCGGGGAGGGCGAAGGCTCGGCTGCTCACCTCGACGTAGACGAACTCGGTGACCACGTTGCCGACCCGCACGATCGTGTAGCCGGACGGGATGCTCTGGCCGCCGACAGCGGTGTCCAGGCGCAGCGATACCGATTCGTCGCCCAGGTGCGGGTCCGAGCGCGAGGACACCGTGTAGGTCACGGTGACCCCGTCCTTGGCCCCGGTGAAGGACGAGCACGCGTCGATCGCCGCGATGCCGTCGCTCAGGATGCGCTGCGCCTGGCCCGGGGCGAAGGACGCGATCACCGCCGCGTTCGTGCCCTTCGAGGCCGACGCGAGCGAGTAGGTGATGCTCTTGTGGGCGTGTGGCTTGACCGTGCCGGCGTTGATGGTGACCAGGTCCATCATCGGGCGACAGGCCGCCTTTTCGGCGACCGGCTCCGCGCCGCCGGTGGGCAGTGCTTCGACACTGGAGCCGGCCGGAAGATCGGCGGTGGTCAGCACCGCGCCGTCCAGTTGCTCCTGGGTGGGGACGAGGTCGAGTTGCCGCTTGGACGACGTCGGCGCGGGCGAACCCGAGCGGGTCGGTCCGCCCGTCGACCCGCCCGTCGGCTGCGGCGCCGACGTGCTCGGCGCCTTGAGTACATCGCCCAGCGGGCCCGAATCCTCGGAACCGCACCCACCGACCCCCAGCAGGGCGGCCGCGGTCGCGACCGCGACGAGCGGCAGGCGGGAACGCGTGGTTCGCGAAGTGCGCATCGGCTTGGTATCTCCCCCGAGAGGTGCGTGAACGGCGACCCAACGCTACTGGGCGCACCGGCGCGCCACGCCCGAGCCGCTGCCTCGGCGCCCGGCGACGACTCGCCCGGCCCGGGTGGCACGTCCGTTCGCGCACCGAACGTCAAGCGGGGTCGGGCGCGTCCGTCACCGAGCCGACCCGCGTCGTTTCGGTCACCGACCCGGCCCCCACCGTTTCCGTCGCCGCCGCCGAAAGCGCCGCGCCCGCCATCCGTCCCAGGACCGGCGACAGGATGCGCTGTGGCGTCTTGAGCGTGTGTGGCGTCGAGTTGATCAGCCCGAACGTCGCGTGTACGGCCGCTCGCGCGTGTCGGTCGTCCGGCCAGGTCGGGTAGGCGCGCAGGGCCACCTCGACCCAGATCTCGACGTAGGCGCGCTGGAGCCGCCGGATGCGGTGTCGATCCTGCACCGGGACCTGATTGAGCGCGTGGTCGTGCAGGGTGATCAGATCCGGGTGCCGCAGCGCGAACTCGACCTGACCGCTGATCAGCCCGGCGAGCGCCGCGCCCGGCTCCTCGATCGCCGCGCGCTCGCGGCCCCTGGCCAAAAGCTGCTCGCTGATGTCGACCAAGAGCTCGGTCAACATCGCCTCCTTGCCGCGGAAGTGCTTGTACAGCGCGGGCCCACTGATTCCCACCGCCGCGCCGATGTCGTCCATGCCCACGCTCTGGTAGCCGCGCTCGGCGAACAGGCGGGCGGCCACCCGCAGGATCTGATCACGACGGCTCACGGTCATGTGTCCATGCTAGACACCCGGATTAATCGTGGTTAACCTCGGGGGCAGGTGAACGACCATTAACCTGAGACGGTGGCCATGGAAAGCGTGCTCGGCACTGCTGCCGACCCCGGCACGGAGTCGTATCAAGCGAACGAGGCCGCACACGAGCGTGCCGTCGGACAACTGCGCGAGCGCCTCGCCGGCGCCGCCCGAGGCGGCGGCGAGCGGGCCCGCGAACGGCACACCGCGCGCGGCAAACTGCTCCCGCGCGACCGCGTGGAGACCCTGCTCGACCCCGGCACGCCCTTCCTGGAGGTCGCGCCGCTGGCCGCCGACGGGATGTACGGCGGCGACGCGCCCGCCGCGGGCATCATCGCCGGCGTCGGTCGAGTCGCCGGGCGCGAGTGCGTGATCGCCGCCAACGACGCGACCGTCAAGGGCGGCACGTACTACCCGATGACGGTCAGGAAACACCTGCGGGCGCAGGAGATCGCCCTGGAGAACCGCCTCCCGTGCCTGTATCTGGTCGACTCCGGCGGTGCGTTCCTGCCCATGCAGGACGAAGTCTTCCCCGACCGCGACCACTTCGGCCGGATCTTCTACAACCAGGCGCAGATGTCCGCGCGCGGCATCCCGCAGATCTCCGCCGTGCTCGGCTCGTGCACCGCCGGCGGCGCGTACGTGCCGGCGATGAGCGACGAGACGGTGATCGTGCGCGACCAGGGCACGATCTTCCTCGGCGGCCCGCCGCTCGTGAAGGCCGCGACCGGCGAGGTGGTCACCGCCGAGCAACTGGGCGGGGGAGACGTACACGCCCGGATCTCCGGCGTCGTGGACCACCTGGCCGCCGACGACAAGGACGCGCTGCGCATCGTCCGCGACATCGTGGGCACCTTCGGCGCCAGGCCGGACCTGCCGTGGGACGTGCGCGAGGTCGAGCCCCCGGCCGTCGACCCCGCCGGGCTGTACGGCGTCGTCCCTCCCGACGCGCGTACTCCCTACGACGTGCACGAGGTGATCGCGCGGATCGTCGACGGCTCGCGCTTCCACGAGTTCAAGGGCGAGTACGGCACGACCCTGGTCACCGGCTTCGCCCGCATCCACGGACACCCCGTGGGGATCGTGGCCAACAACGGCATCCTGTTCGCCGAATCGGCGGTCAAGGGCGCGCACTTCATCGAACTGTGCGACCAGCGCGGCATCCCGCTCGTCTTCCTCCAGAACATCACCGGCTTCATGGTCGGCAAGGACTACGAACACGGCGGCATCGCCAAACACGGCGCCAAGATGGTCACCGCGGTGGCCACCACGCGCGTGCCCAAGCTGACCGTGGTCGTCGGCGGTTCGCACGGCGCGGGCAACTACTCGATGTGCGGACGCGCGTACAGTCCGCGCTTCCTGTGGATGTGGCCCACCGCGAAGATCTCGGTGATGGGCGGCGAACAGGCCGCGACCGTGCTCGCCACGGTCAAGCGCGACCAGATCGAAGCGCGCGGCGAAAGCTGGGACGGCGCCGACGAGGACGCGTTCAAGCAGCCGATCCGCGATCAGTACGACGCACAGGGCAACGCCTACTACGCGACCGCCCGGCTGTGGGACGACGGGATCATCGACCCGCTCGACACCCGCACGGTGCTGGGGTTGGCGCTCACGGCCTGTGGCAACGCGCCGCTCGCCGAGCCGCGCTTCGGTCTGTTCCGGATGTGAGGGGTCACGACGTGTTCGAGGCAGTACTGGTCGCCAACCGCGGCGAGATCGCGGTCCGGGTGATTCGCACGCTGCGCCGCCTGGGCGTGCGCGCGGTCACCGTCCACGGGCCCGGCGACGCCGACGCGCGGCACGTGCACGAGGCCGACACGGCGGTCGAGGTGCCCGGCTATCTGGACATCGACGCGGTGGTCGCCGCCGCGCTGCGTGCCGGCGCGCAGGCGATCCACCCCGGCTACGGATTCCTGTCCGAGAACGCCGCGTTCGCGGCGGCGGTGGAGCGGGCCGGGTTGGTGTTCGTCGGTCCGCCGGCGGGCGTGATCGAGCTGATGGGCGACAAGATCCGGGCCAAGGAGACGGTCGCGGCCTTCGGCGTGCCCGTCGTGCCCGGTACCGGCGCACCCGGCATGAGTGACGAACAACTCGCCGACGAGGCCCGCAAGATCGGCTTCCCCGTACTGATCAAGCCGTCGGCGGGCGGCGGCGGCAAGGGCATGCGCCTGGTCCGCACCGACGACGTGCTGGCCGAGGAGATCGCCGCCGCTCGGCGCGTGGCCAAGGGCGCGTTCGGCGACGACACGCTTTTGATCGAGCGCTGGATCGACCGACCGCGGCACATCGAGATCCAGGTCCTCGCCGACACCCACGGCACGGTCGTGCACCTGGGCGAGCGCGAGTGCAGCCTGCAACGCCGGCACCAGAAGATCATCGAGGAGGCCCCCTCGGTCCTGCTCGACGTGGACACCCGGATCGCGATGGGCGCCGCCGCCGTGCGCGCCGCGCGCGCCTGCGGCTATGTCGGCGCGGGCACGATCGAGTTCATCGTGCCGAGCGAGGACCCGAGTTCCTTCTACTTCATGGAGATGAACACCCGGCTCCAGGTCGAGCACCCGGTCACCGAACTCGTGACGCGCGTCGACCTCGTCGAGAGCCAACTGCGGATCGCGGCCGGCGCCGCGATCGGCAAGTCCGACGTGACCATGCACGGACACGCGATCGAGGCCCGGATCTACGCCGAGGACCCCGACCGGGGCTTCCTGCCCACCGGCGGACGGGTGTTGACCCTGAGCGAGCCCGATATCGAGGGTGTAAGGATCGACTCCGGGCTGCGCGAGGGCGGCGAGATCGGCAGCACGTACGACCCGATGCTCGCCAAGGTGATCGCCTACGGCGAGGACCGGGCCACCGCGATCGCGCGGCTGCGCGCGGCGCTGGCCGGCACGCGTGTGCTCGGCGTCACCACCAACCTCGGGTTCCTGTACCGACTCCTCGGCGACCCGGACGTGGCCGCGGGCGACATCGACACCGGCCTCGTCGAGGCCCGGGCCGACGACCTCGTCGGCTTGGCACCGCCTCCCGAGGTGGCGGTCGCCGCGGCGCTCGCGGCCCGGGCCGAGCGGACCGCGACCGGCGGGTGGGCCGACCCGTTCTCGGCGCAGACCGGGTGGCGCGTCGGCGGGCCCGCGTGGGACACGCACGTGCTGCGGATCGGGCCGGGTGAACCGGTCGAGGTCCGGGTGCGCGACGGGCAGGTGTCGGTGGACGGCGGCGAACCGGTGCCGGCCGCCGTACAGGTCGTGCCGGGCGGGCTGTCGGTGAGCCTCGACGGGCTGACCCGACGGTTCGACTACGCGGCCCAGTCGTCCGGTGTGCGGTGGCTCGCGTACGGGCCCGACACGTGGCGGGTGAGCGAGGTCGACACGGTACGGGCCGCGGCGGCGGGCGCCGCGATGGGCAACGGCGCGCTGACGTCGCCGATGCCCGGCACGGTCACCGTGGTCAAGGCCGCGGTCGGGGATCGGGTCACCCGGGGACAGACCGTGGTCGTGGTCGAGGCGATGAAGATGGAACACGCGCTGACCGCGCCCTTCGACGGGGTGGTGACCGAGGTGAGCGCGGTGGTCGGCGCTTCCGTCGCGATGGATCAGACGCTGGCGATCGTCGAGACGGTCGAGGCCGTAGCGGCCGACGGAGCGGATGCGGCGGCGAACGCCGACGCCGACGCGCGGAAGGAGTCCCGATGACACCGCACCTCCCCGACGTGATCCGCGAACCCGACCTGCCCGAGCGGGTGGTGATCCACGAGGTCGGCCCCCGCGACGGGCTACAGAACGAGTCCGGGGTCGTCCCCACCGAGGCCAAGGTCGAGTTCGTCCGCCGACTCGCCCGCGCCGGCCTCGGCACGATCGAGGTGACCAGCTTCGTCCACCCCAAGTGGGTACCCCAACTCGCCGACGCGGCGCAGGTGTTCGCGGCGGTGCGGGCCGACCCCGAGGTCACCGCGTCCGGCCGCCGGCTGCCCGTACTGGTGCCCAACGAACGCGGCCTCGACCGCGCCCTGGAGCTGGGCGCCGAGCAGATCGCGGTGTTCGGCAGCGCCACCGAGACGTTCGCCGCGCGCAACCTCAACCGCACCGTCGAGGCATCGCTCGCGATGTTTCGTCCGGTGGTCGCCCGGGCGACCGACGCCGGCGTGCGTACTCGCGGCTACCTGTCGATGTGCTGGGGCGACCCGTGGGAAGGCCGCGTCCCGCTCGACCGGGTCGTGCGGGTGGGCAAGGCCCTGCTCGACATGGGCTGCGCCCAACTCAGCCTCGGCGACACCATCGGCGTGGCCACACCCGGACACGTCACCGCGTTGCTCACCGCGTTCGTCGAGGCCGGCGTGCCGATCGAGACCCTCGCCGTGCACTTCCACGACAGCTACGGCCAGGCCCTGGCCAACACGCTCGCGGCGCTGCGCCTGGGCGTCACCACCGTCGACGCGTCGGCCGGCGGCCTCGGCGGCTGCCCCTACGCGGAGAGCGCGACCGGCAACCTGGCCACCGAGGACCTCGTGTGGATGCTGCACGGCCTGGGCATCGAGACCGGCGTGCACCTGGGCGAACTGGTCGCCACGAGCGAATGGATGGCCGACCTGCTCGGCCGCCCCAGCCCTTCGCGCGCAGTACAGGCCCTCGCGGGCCGCCACGTCGACGCGCACGGCCTGGTCCTGCCACCGAAAGCCGACGGACCGAACACCGAAGGGCCGAAAGCCGACCGCCCGGACACCGACCGGCCGAACACCGACTGACGGCCGCCCCCGCGGCCGAGCCACCCACCGGGTCACCACCGCCACGAGCGAGGTAGCCCGTCCCACCCAACCCGGGAGCCCGACCATGCTGGACCACCGACTCGACGACGAGTACGAGCAACTTCGGCGCACGGTCGCCGAGTTCGCCAAGGACGTGATCGCCCCCGCGATCGGCGAACTGTACGAGAAGCACGAATTCCCGTACCGGATCGTTCGCGAGATGGGCCGTATGGGCCTGTTCGGCCTGCCGTTCCCCGAGGAGTACGGCGGCATGGGCGGCGACTACCTCGCGCTGGGGCTGGTCCTGGAGGAACTCGCCCGGGTGGACTCGTCGGTGGCGATCACCCTGGAGGCCGGCGTCTCGCTCGGCGCGATGCCCATCTTCCGGTTCGGCACCGAGGAGCAGAAGCGGACCTGGCTGCCGCGGCTGACCAGTGGCGAGATCCTCGGCGCCTTCGGCCTCACCGAGCCCGGCGGCGGCTCCGACGCCGGCGCGACCCGCACCACCGCGCGCCTCGACGAGGACACCAACGAGTGGGTGATCAACGGCGGCAAGTGCTTCATCACCAACTCCGGCACCGACATCACCGGCTTCGTCACGGTGACGGCGGTGACCGGCACGACCGCCACCGGCGGCAAGGAGATCAGCACCGTCATCGTGCCGTCGGGCACGCCGGGCTTCACGGTCGCGCCGCCCTACTCCAAGGTCGGCTGGAACTGCTCGGACACCCGCGAACTGTCCTTCGACGACTGCCGTGTCCCGGCCGCCAACCTGCTCGGCGAACGCGGGCGCGGCTACGCCCAGTTCCTGTCCATCCTCGACGAGGGCCGAGTGGCGATCGCCGCGCTGGCCACGGGACTCGCCCAGGGCTGCGTCGACGAGTCGGTGCGCTACGCCGGCGAACGCGAGGCGTTCGGCCGCCCGATCGGCGCCAACCAGGCCATCGCCTTCAAGCTCGCCGACATGGAACTGAAGGCCCACAACGCCCGGTTGAGCTGGCGCCACGCGGCCTCGCTGCTGGTGCACGGCGAACGCTTCAAGAAGGAGGCCGCGATCGCGAAGCTGTACAGCTCCGAGATCGCGGTCGACAACGCCCGCGACGCCACCCAGATCCACGGCGGCTACGGCTTCATGAACGAATACCCGGTCGCCCGCTTCTGGCGCGACGCGAAGATCCTGGAGATCGGCGAGGGCACGAGCGAGGTCCAGCGGATGCTGATCGCCCGCGAGTTGGGCCTGCCACGCTGACCCGCCCCGCGGCGGCGACCCCGGGGGCCTGCGCCCCACCGCCCCGCCCCCGACCCGAGTGTCGGTGAATTCCCGAGGCCGTCCCGGCTTGCCTACGGCCGGGGCGGCCTTCGTCGTGCTCGGCCCCGGTCTCGTACCCGTGTCGACGGCGACCGTGGGCGATTTCGGCCGATCCGGAGACACCCGGCCGAGCGGGCATGATCATTGACTGAGTCCATCGTTGCGAGGATGGTGTGCGGGTACCGCGATCGTGAGCGGGCGGCGGGCTTTGGGGAGGGCGTATGGCGGGCAGATTCGCGGGGCGCAGGGCGTTGGTCACCGGGGCCAGCCGGGGGATAGGCGCGGCGTTGGCGGTGCGGTTGGCGGCCGAGGGGGCCGACGTGGCGGTGACCGCGCGCACGCTCAGGCAGGGGAACCTGGCCGGATCGCTGGAGCGGACCGAGACGTTGATCGCGCGGCACGGGCGGCGCAGCGCCGTGGTGGTGGCCGATCTGTCGGACGAGTCGCAGCGGGCGCGCATCGTGCCGTCGGCGGAAAACCAGCTCGGGGGGCCGATCGACATCCTCGTCAACAACGCGGCCATGGCCTCCTACGCACCGCTGCGGGTGTATCCGCCGCGCCGCGCGCGCCTGCACTTCGAGGTGAACGTGCTGGCCCCGATGGAACTTTCGCAGGCGGTGGTACCGGGGATGTCCGCGCGCGGCGCGGGCTGGATCGTCAACATCTCCAGCGGCACCGCGCGCCCGTGGCCCGGGCCGCCGTTCGAACTGGGCGTGCTCGGCACCAAGACCGCGGTCTACGGCGCCTCCAAGGCTGCCCTGAACCGGATCACCAACGCGCTGGCCGCGGAACTGTACGGCACCGGCATCCGAGTCAACACGATCGAACCCCGCGCCGCGGTGCTGAGCGAGGGCGCCGAGGAACTGATCGGCGATCAGCTGCGCCCCGATCAGATCGAGACCATGGACCAGATGGTCACGGCCACCCTGGAACTGTGCGACGGCCCGGTCTCGCGCACCGGCGGCGAGTACGTGAGCCTGAAGCTCCTGGAGGACCTGGGCATCCGAGTCTGAACCAAGGACGGCCGACACCGGTGCCGGGCACGCGCTAACGCAGCAGCAGCCGCGCCAGCAGGCGCGTGGTGGGATCCGCCCAGTCCAGGCCGGTGAGCTCGGCCGAGCGGCGGATGCGGTAGCGCAGCGTGTTGGGGTGGATGTGCAGGGCGGCCGCGGCCGCGCGGACGTCGCCCAGCGCGTCCAGCCAGGCCAGCACCGACGCGGTGAACTCGGTGGCGTGCTCCGCGTCGTGCGCCTTGAGGGCGGTCAGCCGCGGATCGCGGATGTGCGGGTGGGCGGCCAGCAACGCCTGGATCTCGCCGTGCAGTACATCCGGCCGCACGTCGGACAGCGCGGCCACCGCCGCGGCCACGCCGCCCGCGAGCATCGCGTCGAGCACCCGGTCG
>NZ_WWJX01001478.1 GCF_009865215.1 Streptomyces sp. SID3343
AGAACGCGGACGGCGGCGACCTCGGCGGCGCGGTGCTCGCCCGCCCCGACGGCACGTTCCACGTCGCCGACGACGCGTCGATCCGGGTCTTCTCGGACACCGGCACGTTCGACTTCCGGGTGCTGCGGCTCACCGACGGCCGAGGCGTCGCGCTGCCGGAGAACATCCGTGTGCACCCCGGTGGAGCACAGACTCTGGTCGACGGCAATCTGGCCGAGGTCCCGAACGTCACGGTGCACACCCGCAACGGCGGCGGCTTCCGTCTCGGCGGCGCCGACGGCGGGTTCCGCCTGTTCGACCGGACCGGTGGACTCGACCTCGTCGCGACCCCGCACGAGGTACCGCACGGCGACGGCCACTTCAACGTCCTGCGGGTGACCGACAACGCCGGCGCACACCGGTTCGACGTGATCGAACTGTCGGACGCGAAGTTCGGTAACCCGGCGCGGGTGCAGCTCCTGCAAACCACGGGTGACGGCCTGCGGGTCCTGAACGGCAACCTCGACGCGCTCCCGGACCTGCGGGTGATCCGGCAGGAGGGCGGCGGATACCGGGTCGACGGCGTCGGCGTCCAGGCGCACGAGTTCCGGCTTTTCGACGCGGGCGGGCGGCTGGAGTTCCAGCGGATCGACATCGTCGGTGCCCGGGGCGACATCGACCCGAGCCGACACTTCGAGATCACCCACCCGGCGGGCGGCGAGCCCACCTGGTCGCTGATCAAGACCGACGGCCACGGCATACCGGTGCCCGGGCCCGCGACCCAAAAGTGGTTCGAGGGCGGCCCGGTGGACATGCAGGGCGCGCAGGCGGGCCGGGTCCACCTGATCGACCACCTCAAGGTCACCGTGTTCGAACGCAGGCCCCTGTCCGACTTCGGCACGCTCGACGCGCACCACACCCCCGCCACGCTCGGCGCCTTCAGCGTGTTCGATCAGCGCGGAACGTGGGCGGAGTTCGGCCCGATCGGCAACCTGGTGCAGCACGGCAAGCGGCACTGGGGCGAGAGCACCCGCAGCTGGTTCGACGTCAAGACGTGGGTGGGCGGCGACATCCGCGTCCGGCACTTCCAGATCAGCGCGGACGGCGGCCACGTACTGGCCAAAATGGACAACGTGCCGGCCCTGCAGAGTTTCGCCGACACCACCTGGGTGCGCTACGACGCCGACTTCCGGCCGATCGCGTCCGGCACCCGGTACTGGGGACCGGGGCGAGGCTGGACCGACAAGATGAACCACCCGATCACCAACGAAATCATCACGTCCCAGGAGAAGTTCGGTCGTTTCCAGTTCGGTCTGGACAACGTGCGCCGCTACCACCAGATCGACATGACCCCGAACGGCGTCCCCAAGCGCGACTTCATCGACCGGCACCCGGACGGCAACGTCAACGGATTCGGCAAGACGCTGCACAACGGCGACTTCCTCCAGGTCGTCCGGTTCGCCGAGCAGCGGCCGCCGGTGATGTTCCGCAACCTGTTCAGCGCCGACATCCGCGCGACCGACCTCACCCGGCACCCGTGGCTGGCCCACGACAGCCATTTGCGGGTGGGGACGTGGACCCAGGAACCGGCGAGCGGGGACGCGCTCACCCGCGGTGTGCAGTTCACCACCAACAACAAGACGGTGATCGACGTCGCGAGCAACGGCGACATCGTCCGCGAGACGCGACCGCTGCTCAACGGCGGCACCCTCACCGTCGGCGACGTACCGCTGCCCACCGTGCACGCGGGCCCGAACGCCGGGGCGCCGGTGGCGCATCGGCCCGGCTACATTCCGTGGTCCGAGGGCGTCGGCGGCCTCCAGGGCCATCGCACGAACGTCGCGGGCGACTTCGTCCCGACCCCGGGCGCGGGCGGGAAAGAGATCACCTGGCAGGACCGCTTCACCAACGACCTGGACGACGGCGACTGGTACAGCCCCGGCGCCAAGAACTGGACCGTGGTGCGGACCGGCTTCGCCGACGGCACGTTCATCGACTACCGGCCCAGGCACAACGACGGCGCCGGGGACCTCACGCCGAACACCCGCACCGGCATCGACCCCGGCCGCGGCAACTGGACCATGTACGACCACCACGGCGTCGTGGTCGGCCGCTCGGACTCCTTCCCCAACCCCAATGGGGCCGGGCACCTCGACATCGTCGGCACCATGGGCTCGAACACGAGCAAGTTCCGCTGGCACGACGCGGCCGACCCGAACCTCTCCGGCCTGCGCACGACCGCGTTCGAGCGGCAGATCACGCCGTGGCACTGGGACCGCGAGTCCTACCAGGACTTCGACGCGAACAACAGTCTCATCCGCGACCACCGGCAACTCGGCGGGGGCGTGAGTGTGCAGGCGTGGCGCGGCGCCGACGCCCAGGGCAACGAGGTGTGGCACTGGAACAAGATCGACGCCGACGGCAACATCATGTCCTTCGGCAACGGCGTCGACGACCGGGTCCGGCACTGGTTCGACACGAACGGCAACGAACTGCCGGGCTGGGCGAAGGGCGCGCGCTGGTCCGACCGGATCACCGGCCCGGAGAACCGGATCATCCAGGAGATTCCGGCGCCCAAGTCGACCAACTGGCTGCGGGACTTCTTCACCGACTCGCCGTTCCGGGTCCGCGACTACAGCCCCACCCCCACCACCGCGTTCGACTCGCGCATCTGGCAGGAGTCCGACCAGGGCATCCTCGCGCAGACGAAGATGCGACTGCCGGACGGCACGTTCCTGGAGACGAACGCCTTCAACAAGCACGGGCGGCGCTACGACGTCGACGGCGTCACGCTGATCAACGACCGCTCGATCGCCGGGTACGTCACCGAGTACGACGCCAACGGCGTCGGCACCATCGTCGGGCGCGAAACGCACTTCACCGGCATCGCCAACGAGTACCGCGGCCTGAACCGCACGTACCGCGAGGCGAACCGTTGGGAATTCGGCCCGTCCGTGGACGGCGAGGCGATCCCGACGCCGTTCGTCCTCAAGGCGATCCAGTCCATCGGCATCGACATGTCGCACGAGTTCCTGCTCGACTTCACCGTGAACCTCGTCGTGCTGTCGCTGGTGCGGTTCCTCTCCGGTGGCGGACTGAGCGCGGTGGACGTCGGGCGCGCCGCGTTCGGCGCCGCGCTCAGCTCGATGAACAAGGGCTTGGTCTCGGCGGCGCACATGTCCGCCAACCGCGGTGGGTGGAAGGTGTACTGGTCGAACATCGACTACGGACAGTCGGGCAGCTGGCGGCCCAACGACGACAGTTGGAACACCGAGTGGGGGGCCAACGAGCGCCCGGTCCGCTGGCGCGGCGGCACGTACGAGTTCGCCCTCGGGCTGGCCGTCGGCCCGGTGGCCGGCATGGTCAGCGGCGCGGCGCAGGCCGCCGTCTTCGGGGTCCGCGGCGCGGACGGCGCGATCATCAAGCTCACCGGCCGCGACGCCGCGCTGTCCGGCCTCGCGTCCAGCGTCGGCGGGCTCCTCGACACCATCTCGGTCGGCGCGTTCCGTACCCTGGTGCAGCACTCGATGGGAAGCCGATTGATCCACCGCCAGGGCCCTGGGGACATCTTCGTGGTCGGCGGGGTGGGCAAGTTCCTCGACAAGCTCGCCTCGCTCCTGATTTTCGGTCCCCAGGCCGTCCACTGGATCGGCGACCGGCCCGGTGTGCACTCGAACGACAACCTGCTGCCCGGAACAGGAACAGGTGGCTGATGAGCACACCGATCATGCGCGTCGGCCCCAAGGGTCGCGGCACCCACCGCGACATCGGGGCCGCGCTCGCCGCCGCGCCCGCCGGCGCCGAAATCCTCGTCGCCCCCGGCGAGTACGCGGAGAGCCTGCGCCTGGAACGGCGCGTGATCCTGCGACCGGAGCACGGGTC
>NZ_WWJX01001479.1 GCF_009865215.1 Streptomyces sp. SID3343
CGGAGTGGGGCCCGTTCATTCCGGTCGCCACCGGCAACGCGGTCACCTTGGACTTCGCCACCGTCGCCGCCGAGTCGATCACGATGCAGCACTATGCGTTCCTGCTCTCCGACGCGGAGTTCGACGCCGCGTTCGAACGCATCCGGCAGGCGGGGATCGACTACTACGCCGATCCGCGGTTGAACCAGCGGGGCGAGATCAACCACCACCACGGCGGGCGCGGGCTGTACTTCCTCGATCCGGCCGGCCACGGCATGGAAATCATCACGCGGCCGTACGGCTTCGACGAGGCTGGGCCGTCGGCGACGACCTGAACTGTCGATCGGGGGGTGGGTGACGGCGACTGATCGTCGGCGCTGTTGCCGCACTTGAAGCCGCGCCGGTTGTCTGTTCAAGCAGTGCCGCTTGTCTGTTCGCTCGGTCGACTCGGTTCGCCCGACCGTCGACCGAGCGAACAGTTGACCGACCCGACCGACCCGACCAACCCGACCGACCGCTCGTCCCCCATACAGGAGCGGGGGAGTGGGGGAGCGCGCGATGATCCGGACTACGGGGTCGCACGCCGTGGCTCCGCAAGCGATGGGGGGCGTACGTGACTTCTCGAAAGTCTGGGCCGGTGCTGGTGCTGTGGGACATCGACCACACACTGATCGATGGTGGAACCGTGTCTCGGCGTGCCTACGCTGCTGCCTTTCGCGAGGTGACGGGGCGGGACTTGGAACTGCCGTGGCAGTTCGACGGACGTACCGAGTTGGCCGCCGCGAGTGAGGTGTTGCGCGTTCACGGGCTGGAGCCGGCCGACGATGGGTTGCTCGACGCGTTCATCGAGCTGATAGTCACCGAACTACACGAGCGCGAGGCCGAGTTGGCGGCGGAGGGGCGGACTTTGCCGGGGGCGGCGGCGGCCTTGACGAAGGTGGGCGCGGTCGAGGGGGTGCACCAGTCGGTGTTGACCGGGAACCTGTACCCGCTCGCGGTGTTGAAGATGAACGTGTTCGAGCTCGCGGACCACATCGACTTCCGGGTCGGGGCGTACGGTGGCGACGCGTACGAGCGCACCGATCTGCCGGATTTGGCGTTCGCACGGGCCGAGCAGTTTCTCGGGCGGCGATACGGCGGCGCCGACACGGTGATCGTCGGCGACACCGTGCGCGACGTGGCCACGGCCAAGGCGGCCGGTGCGCGGGCCGTCGCGGTCGCGACGGGGGCCACGAGCGCAGAGGCGTTGGCGGCTGCGGGGGCGGATGCCGTGCTGCCCGATCTGGCGGACACCGACGCGGTGTTGCGGGCGGTGATGGGCGCCGGGTAGGAGGTGTCGGCCGACGTGGCGTCGGTCGCATCTCGGCTTCCGGTTTCTCGACCTCATCGGCTTCGCAGGCTTTCGGCCCGTTCCGTCTCTTCGCGCTTCCCGGTCTCCCGGCCCGCCTCCGCCGCCACCTCTTCCCCTGCCCTCCCCTCCCCTCCCCTCGCCTATGCGACGACGCGCATGGGCATCAGGAGGTAGCGGTAGTCGGGGTCCTCCGGGTTGTTCGTGTCCGTCAGGACGGTCGGTGTCGTCGGTGTGCTGAGGACGATGCGCGTGGTTTCGGAGCGGAGCGCGGTCAAGCCGTCGAGGAGATGGCTCGGTTTGAACGCGACGCTGATCGGGGCGCCTTCGAGCGTGGCGGCCACGCTCTCTGCCGCTTCGGCTTCGTCGTCCGTGCCTGCCTCGATCTTGAGGGAACCGGCGCGAAACGCCAGCCGAATGGGCGTGCTGCGGTCCAGAACCAGTGACACGCGCCGCAGGGCCTCGATGAGCGGGGTGGTCTCGACGGTCGCGACGGCGGTCGTCTCGTTCGCGAACAGGCGCTCGTACTTGGGGAACTGCCCACTGAGCAGTCGCGAGGTCGCGTGCCGACCACCACCGGCGAGGCCGATCAGTTCGCGGCGATCGGCCGCCGCGTCGAGCGCGAGTCGAACGTCCTCGCCGGCACCGAGGTTCTTGACCACGTCGGCCAGCACCTTGGCTCGCACGAGAGCGGTCCGTGCGACGTCGTTGGCGGCCGTGGGGTGCCAGGGGAGGCGGCGCACTGCGAGCCGGTAGCGATCGGTCGCGGCCAGGACGAGTGCGCCGTCGGCCATGTGTACCCGGATCGACGTGAGTACGGGCACACTCTCGTCCTGGCCGGCGGCCACCGCCACTTGCGCGACGGCTTCGGCGAAGTCCGCGGCGGTGACCGCGCCGGCGAGGTCCGGGATACGCGGGGTGGAGGGGTAATCGGCGGTCGGGAGGAGGGGCAGGGCGAAGTACGAACCGGCGCACGCGAGCCGGGCTTTCGTCTCGTCGGTGGTGATCTCGACCGGCTGCCGACGGGGGAGCGCACGCGAGATCTCGGCGAGCAGCCGCCCCGGGACCAGGACGTTGCCGGGCTCGCGGACGTCGGCCGCAACCGCGACGTCGGCGGCGAGTTCGTAGTCGTACGCCGAGATCGCAAGCCTTTCCCCCGCCGCGTCGAGCCGCAGCCCGGCCAACACCGGTACGGCGGGCCGAGCAGGCAGCGCCCGCGCGGCCCAGGCGATGCCGTCGGCCAGTTGGTCGCGTTCTATCCGAATCTTCACGAGGTGCCTTCCCGAGAGCGCGGACGGGGCGAGGTGGTCGTCTGTCCTTCGATCGAATCTCTGTTCGATTGCGTTGTCGAAAGAACGCTAGCCGGGCAGTCGGACATCCCCAGCCGACGCTTCGGCGCCTCGCGCGGCACGGCTTCGGCGGCCCGTTGCGGGTGTGTGGCCTTCCCGTAGGTGTGCCCTTCCGGCAGTCGTGACAGCCAGGCGAAGCTTTGGGCAGGTGGAAGCGCGACGAGGTCTCCGCCGGTGAAGCCGCGCGATGAGGCCCGCAGGAGACGCAGGAGACTGTCGGCGAGCAGGGCCGCGTCGCCTCCCTCCGGGCCGTGTCGGAGGGCCTTGGTAGGGTCGCGGGCCATGACCGCATCGGAGCCCACCATTCTTGCCACCTCCGGCGGACACCGCCTCGGGGATCGCACGATGGTGGCCTTCGATGCCTTGGTGCACCATGCCGTCGACTTGTCCGGAGCCCATGGCCGCCGACCGCGGGTCATGTACGTCGGTACGGCGATCGGCGACGCCGAGCATTTCACCGCGCGCATGACCGAGGCTGCCCGGGTCGCCGGGTTCGACCTGACACCTCTGCATCTTTTTCCCATGCCGAACCTCGACGACGTAGCGGGTGCCGTCCTCGATCAGGACGTCGTCTGGGTCATGGGCGGTTCGGTCGCCAACCTGTTGGCGGTGTGGCGCGTCCACGGGCTCGACGTGATCTTCCGTCGTGCGTGGGAGGCGGGCGTTGTGCTCAGTGGTGTCAGCGCGGGGTCGATCTGTTGGTTCCAGGGCGGCCCCACCGACTCCTTCGGACCCGAACTGCGGCCGCTGACCGATGCACTCGGTCTCCTGCCCTATGGCAACGGTGTCCACTACGACAGCGACAAGGGACGCCGTCCGATGGTGCAACGGCTGGTCGCCGATGGGATTTTGCCCGTCACGCACTGCTCTGACGACGGGGTGGGCCTGGTCTACCACGGCACCGAACTCGTCGAGGCGGTCACGGAAAAGCCGGGAAAGGGCGCCTACATCGTCGTGCGCGAGGGCGATGCGGCGGTCGAGGAACGCCTCGAACCACGTCGGCTACCGGCCCCGCGACGCTAGGTTCCGGCGGTCTTTGCCGCTGCTTCGCACCTACGCTCGAAGCAGCGAAGTGCCCAAGCGAGCGGTCGGCCCGAAGCTGTTGCGCGCTGTTCCTGTTTTCCCCGCGTGGCCCCACCTCAATTCTTGACGGCTTGTGCTACCCGCAGGGCGACCTGGACCGGTGTGAGGTGCGTGGTATCGACAACCTCGGCCTCGTCGTGTAGCCACGTGCGGGCAGCCTCGGCGTAGGATTCGAGGTATCGCAAACGAAATGGTGACGGGCCGATAAGAGTGTCCCCCTCGATGCGCCGGCGCAGCGTTTCCTGGTCGGCGTGGAGGACGAAGTGACGTACCGGGATGGCATGTCGGGCGAGGCCCGTGCTGATCTCGCGCCAGTACTGCTCGACCAGGACAGTCATGGGCATTACCAGAGTTCCGCCGATGTAGTCGAGCACGCGATGGGCGGTCTCGACGACAAGCTGCCGCCACGGGGGCCAGTGTTGGAAGTTGTCCGTCTCGGGCAGTCCCGGCGTGATGTCCCTGAGTGTCTCGCCGACCTTCTCGGCGTCGAACACCCGTGAGTCCGGGATCAGTTGTCGTAGGTGTGCACTGGTCGTCGTTTTACCGGCGCCATGGGTGCCGTTGAGCCATACGATCATGGCATCCGACCCTAGTGCCGTATCAGGCGCGTTTGCCCTGTCGACGACGGCGCGTAGGCGTCGGTCGTCGGCCTGGCGGTTTCGCCGGATGACGTATCGGCGGACCATGCTGCCCTGCTCCTTGTGGTCAGCATGGTCTGAGCCGTCGAGGGTGAAGCAGCGCTGGGCCGTGAACTGGGCTTCGATTCGGTTGAGCCAGGACGAGTTCACCGTGTGCAACCGACCGATCCGGATCGGGAGTTCATCGAACCGTACCTGCCGGTCGGCGAGTGCGGTCCGTACCCGGAGCGACTGCGGCAGCAGTTCGAGGGTGTGATCCGTCGGTTCAAGGCGGGATCCACAAGCTCGAAGCATGGCGAGGCGTCGCCACCCGATACGAGAAGGCTTCCGACAGCTACCTCGTCGGTCTCCGCCTGCGGGCCTCGAGGGTTTGGATCAGGGACGTTATCGGGACCACCCGATGATCACGGCTGGATGTGCCCGCAGGTGACGCGCCGAGGTGCCGGATGCCAAGGACGGGCAGGAGTCGAGTCAACGGTCGACCAGTCGTGGACGCGGGGCCTCGCCCGTGGATTCCGCGTCGGTGTCGTCGGTGCCGAGCGGGCTTCGGGGAAGCATCGAGTCCAGCCACCTCGGCAGCCACCAGTTGGCCCGGCCGAGGAGTGTCATGGTCGCCGGTACCAGCACCATGCGTACGACCGTGGCATCGATGAAGATCGCGGTGGCCAGGCCGAGCCCGAACATTTTGATGGAAGGGTCGTCGGCGACGGCGAAGGACAGGAAGACCGCCACCATGATGAGGGCGGCCGAGGTGATGATCCGGGCCGTGCCCGAGACGCCCTCGACGATCGCCGTGCCGTTGTCGCCGGTGCGCAGGTACTCCTCGCGTACGCGGGAGAGGAGGAACACCTCGTAGTCCATCGACAGGCCGAACAGGATGGCGAAGAGGAACATCGGGATGAACGACACGATCGGAACCGTTGCCTCCAGCCCGATGAGTGCGCCTCCCCAGCCCCACTGGAAGACCGCGACCATGATGCCGTAGGCCGCGCCGATGCTCAGCAGATTCAGCAGTACCGCCTTGAGCGGGACGAGTATCGAGCGGAAGACCAGCATCAGCAGCAGGAACGACATCGCCAGGACGGTGGCGACGAACACCGGCAGGCGTTGGCTGGTGCGTTGGCCCACATCGGACAGGCTCGCGGCGGCGCCGCCGACGTGGGCCCTGGCCGGGCCGTGCCCGATCGCCGTGGGCAGCACGTCGGTGCGCAGCCGGGCGATGGTGTCGGCCGTGGCCTCGTCCTGAGGGCTGGTGGTCGGGAACACCACCAGGGTCGCGATGCCGGTGGCCCGATCGATGTGCGTCGGCGCGACGGATGCGATGCCCGGATCCGCCGCGACCGTTGCGACGAGTCGGTCCAGCACTCCCTGATCACCGGTGGGGTCCGCGGCGATGACGAGGGGACCGTTGGTGCCCGGGCCGAACCCCTCGGCGACGAGGTCGTAGGCCCGGCGCTCGGTACGGCTGTGGGGCAGTGAGCCGTCGTCGGGCAGGCCGACGCGCAGGCCGAGCACGGGCAGCGTCGCGGTCAGCAGCAGCCCTGCCGCGCCGACCGCGTACGGCACCGGGTGCCGGCTGACGTGCCCGATCCAGCGACGCCACCCCGCGGCGTGGGCGAC
>NZ_WWJX01001480.1 GCF_009865215.1 Streptomyces sp. SID3343
GGTCCATCGGTCGTCTGCGCCGAGCAGCCGGTCGAGCGTTTGCGCGGTGCAGGGGAGCAAGTCCGGTTCCACGCAGGCCGAGAGATAGTCGTGGAGCGCGGTGAGGGACTGCCGGGGGCTCGCGGCGCCGGTGATCTCCAGCGGGCCGTCGACACCGGCGAAGCGCAACGCGTCGGACGGGATTCGGTCTTCGTTGTAGGCGCGCATCCAGCGCACGAGCTCGCGGTTGGCCTCGAACGCGCCCCACCCGTGGCTGAATCCGTGCTCCATGACGTCGTCGAGGATGCCCGTGCCCGACGTGACGTAGTCGTCCACGACCAGGCCCGCCATGCAGTCGCTCTCGATCGCGATCGTCCGATAGCCCTCGTGCTCGACGAGTTGCCGGAAGAGCCCGTTGCGCAGGTCGAGCAAAGCCTCCTCGCCATGGGTGGGTTCGCCCAACGCGAGCAGTCGCGGCCGGGTCGGGAACAGCCGCATGACGGCGGTCGCCTCGACGGCATGGGTGAAGTCTTCGATGTCATTGACCATACCTTGAACGGTATCGTTGAAGTCTCGGTTGAACCTTTTCCTCGATATCGGCAGGACCATGCGGCGAAACCCTCAAAGCGGTGAACGGCTCAGGCCGATCGACCTGGCTCGCCGGCACGGCCTGTCCACCCAGGCCGTCAGGAACTACGAGGACGCCGGCATCCTTCCGGCCGCCGATCGCACTCCGCACGGGTACCGCACCTACACTGCGCTGCACGCGCGGGCCCTGGACGCGTTCCTGGCTCTGCTGCCCGGCCACGGACACGGGACCGCGACGTCGATCATGCGGGCCGTGAACCACGGCGCGGTGGACGACGCGTTCCACCTCATCGACGAGAGCCACGCCCGGCTACTCGACGACCGGCGGACACTCCGGGCCGTGGAGAAGGCCCTCCGCGACCTGGGGCCCACCACAGTGCGCGATCCCTCGGTGCGGCCCGAGCCCTCGGTGCAGTCCGGGCCGGCTGCGGCGTCCGGCCCCGGCGACACGTTCATCGGACCGCTCGCGGGCAAGCTCGGCCTCCGGCCCGCGACGCTGCGCACGTGGGAGCGCGTCGGGCTGGTCCGCCCGCGCCGCGATCCGCTGACCGGGTACCGCGTCTACGGCGAGGCCGACGTTCGGGATGCCCGACTGGTCCACCAACTCAGGCGAGGCGGCTACCTGTTGGAGCAGATCGCGCCGCTGATCGCCCAGGTACGGGCGGCCGGCGGGCTGGAGCCGCTGGAAGCCGCGATGTGCGACTGGCACGCTCGGCTGTCCGCCCGTGGGCGGGCCATGCTGACCGGGGCCGCAGAGCTGGAGGCGTACCTCCGCGAGCGCGGCTGAGCCTTCGACCACCGGCCCCCGGATCGGCGACCTCGTACCGCCGACCTTCGACCACCGGCTTTCGATCACCGGCCCTCGGCTACCGGCTTTCGACCACCGGCCTTCGACCACCGATCCTCGACTACCGGCCCTCGATCGCCGACCTTCGATCACCGGCCGAAGCAAGCAACCACCACCACCACCAACGATTCCACCCCGAGTGCCCCACCCTCAGACACCTCTCCCCGGCCGACTCGCCCCTGCCCCCGACCCTGACCCCGCCCCCCGACTCCACCGCGACACTCCCGACCGGCGGCCGCACCGGTCAGCTCCGAATCAGGCCGTCGCGGCTGCCCGTCCGCCCCAGATCTCGCGCTCGGCCGCCAGCGGATCGGCCACGATCTCCGGCTTGGTGTCCCACACCATCGTGGCGCGCTCCTCTCGCGTATAGCGCGGCCACTGCGCACCCGGGTCCAGGTCGCGCACGAACGCGACCCATGCCCCGTGCATCGCATCCGCCAACCCCTGCGGCGGGTTCGGACCGGTCGCGTGGAGCGCGCCCTCGCCAAGGAGATCGAACGCGAACGGCAGGTCGAGGCAGTGGAAGGCCGAGGCGTCGAACATCGGCGCGGAGGACAGCCATTCGAAGGCGTACAGCCACGTGGGCAGTTCCAGGGCCGCGCGGGATTCGGCGATGCTCACCGACGTGGCCCGAAAGAGCGTGTCGGTGAGTGCCTGGCCGATCACCTGGGCGGGGGTCGCGCCGTCGTGCAGCGCAAGGTACGCCTCGGTGCCCTCCGCAGACAGGCCCAGCGACGCGAGCATGCCGTGCGCGACCTCGATCGGCGCGTCCGGCATGCCGAACTCGGCCGCCGCGTTGAACTCGTGGTGCGTGGCGCCGAGCATCAGCGGCGCGGGCGTGGCCGATCCGTTGCGGTACGCGGTGTGCACGTCCTCGGGGATCAGCTCGCCGTCCGCGAACGGCGCGAGCGGCAGCCCGGGCAGGGGCGCGGCGCCGGGCTCGGGCGCGGTCAACGTGTCCTGGAGGGCCAGGAGTTCGTCATCGGACACGTCGCGCAGCGCGGCGGCGGTGGCCGGCAGGCCGGTGCGTGCGGTGAAGAGCTCGGCCACCGCGATGCCGTCCGCTCGGCTCTGCGGCTCCATCACCGCGCCGGAGACCGAGATCGCGCCGCGAAAGAGGCCGTACGCCGACGGCGTGGCCATCAGCGTCTGCACCGCGCCGCCGCCCGCCGACTGACCGGCGATGGTGACCTTGGTCGGGTCGCCGCCGAAGGCCGCGATGTTGTCGCGAACCCAGGTCAGCGCGGCGATCCAGTCGAGTACGCCACGGTTGTCCGGCGCGTCGTCGAGGTGCAGGAAGCCCTCGATACCGAGCCGATAGCCGAGCGAGACCAGGACGACGCCGTCGCGGTTGAACGCGGTCCCGTCGTACCAGGGGCTCGCGGCCGAACCGGCCACGAAACCGCCGCCGTGGATCCACACGAGCACGGGCAGCGCGGCGCCCGGGCCGGCACCCGGGTCTGCGCCAGGCTCTGCGCCCGGGCTCGGGGTGAACACGTTCAGGTTCAGCACGCCCTCGCCGGGGATCGACGGCTCGGGGATGATCGTCGGCCCTTCGCCGAACGCGCGGCGCTGCGCGGTGGGACCGTACTCGGTGGCGTCCAGCGGCTCGGTCCACGGGTCGGGCGGGCGAGGAGCGGCGAAGCGCAGGTCGCCCACCGGGGGCTTGGCGAACGGGATGCCCAGAAAGCGGGCGGAGTGGTCGTGCCACGTTCCTCGGACGGGGCCCAGGGTGGTGGTGACGAGTGGCTGCTGGGTCACGAGACGGTCCTTTGCGCGGGCGAGCGTGGGAACTGCGAATACCTGGAGCGATCGATCCACGGGCAAGTATCGGCCCTGGCGACTAAATATTGCAAGACTTGAAAAAATTATACCGACGGACCCCGACCGAATGCCGATCCGCCCCCGGCCGCCGCCCCACCCCCGACAAACCGCCAAGGCACAATTGGCCCGGTGAAGAGCCTCAGCGGTGGTTCGCCCGCCCTCCCGACCGACACGGCTGCCGTGCGGCGGCACAACACCGCGCTCGTGCTCCGGCACATCGCCACGCACGGCCCGTGCGCGCGCACCGAGATCGCCGCCGCCACCGGTTTGGTGCACGCCTCGGTCACCGCGCTCGCCGCCGACCTGATCGGCCGCGGTCTGGTCCGCGAGGTCGGCTCGGCCTCGTCGGGAGGGCGGGGACGGCCACGCCGCCTGTTGCGCCTGGTCCCGGAGCGGGTGACGGCCATCGCGGTCCAGGTGACGTTGGAGCGGGTCGAGGTGCTGGCCGCGGACCTCGCCGGGGCGGTCGTACACCGGGCGTCCGTCCCGCACCGCGCGCCGTTCGGCGATCCCGAGCCGCTCGCCGCCGTGATCGCCCACGAGATCTCCCGGGCCGAGGCCGCCGTACGCACCGGCCCCGGAGTCCACCTCGCCGACGTGGTGATCGCGATGGCCGGACCGGTGTCCGGCCCCGGCCACACCGTCGCCGCCGCGATCGACTTCGGCTGGCACCGTACCGACCTGCGCGCCCTGGTCGTCGCCCGCCTGCCGCGACCGGCCCGCCCGGTGGACGTGGTCAACGACGCCAACGTCGCGGCCCTGGCCGAATACCACGCCCGCGCCGAGCACGGCGGCGAACTTCCTTACGCGGTGGCCTACATCAAGGCGGACACCGGCGTCGGCGGCGGCCTGGTGATCGACGGACGAATCCACACGGGTACGCACGGCATGGCCGGCGAGGTGGGCCACATGCCGCTGTCCCTCGACGGCCCCGAATGCGCGTGCGGGGCGCGCGGCTGCCTGGCGACCTACGTCGGCCCCGAGCCGCTGACCGCTGCGGCCGGACTCGCCGAGGTCGCCGCGACCGACGGCATGGACGCGGCCCTGA
>NZ_WWJX01001481.1 GCF_009865215.1 Streptomyces sp. SID3343
GCGTCTCGCTGGTCGCTCGGCCGGGCGAGGTGCTGGCGATCGCGGGGCGCAGCGGGGCCGGGAAGTCCATGCTGCTCGACGTGTTGGCCGGGATCCGGCTGCCGCACGCGGGGGTGGTGCGACACGGTGGTGGCCGGCCGAACCCGGCCGAGCTCGGCTTCGTGCCGCAGGACGACATCTTGCATCGGGCGCTGCCGTTGGCCCGTAATCTGCGCTACGCGGCCGAGTTGCGGCTGCCGGATCCGGCCGACGCCGACGGCGCGGTCGTCCGGGTGCTGACCGCCCTGGGCCTGACCGAGCGGGCCGGGCAGCGCGTGGGCACGTTGAGTGGTGGTGAGCGCAAGCGCGCGAGCATCGCGGTGGAGTTGCTCACCCGTCCGCGCGTGCTGTTCCTGGACGAGCCCACGTCGGGTCTGGATCCGGCTGCGTCTGCGGAACTGCTGGACGTACTACGGGAGTTGGCGCGCGGTGGGACGACCGTGGTGTTGACCACGCACGCCCCGGCCGACCTCGCCCGCTGCGATCGGGTGGCGTTCCTGGCCCCGGACGGGCGGCTCGCGTACGTGGGCGCACCCGGCGCAATGCGCGCACACTTCGGCGTCGAGACCGATGCCGACGTGTACGTTGCGGTGGGAGAGGTGGGAGCGGTAGGACAGGCGGGACCGGCGGGAGAGGTGGGAGAGGTGGAGGGGCTCGGCCCGGGCGAGCCCGACGAGCACACCGAACCCGTCGAACCCGTCGAATCCGCCGAATCCGCCGATCCCCCTCCCCCGCCGCGTCGCCCGGGGGCCTTGCGGCAGTGGGCCATCCTGACCCGCCGCGACCTCGACACGATCACCCGTGACCGGCTGTCCGTCGCGATGCTGGTCGGCTCGCCGCTGATGATCGTGGCCATGTTCGCGGTGTTGTTTCGGCCCGGCGCGTTCGACGCGGCCGATCCCAGTCCCGGTACGTCCGCGATGATCCTGTTCTGGATCGCGTTCGGCGGGTTCTTCTTCGGCCTGACCTACGGTCTCCTCCAGATCTGCGTCGAGCTTCCCGTGGTGCGCCGCGAGCGGTTGACCGTGCTGCGTGTGGGGCCCTACGTCGCGGCCAAGATCACCGTGTTGCTGCCCGTACTGGCCGTCGCCGACGCGGTGTTGCTCGCCGTGTTGCGCGGCCTCGACCGGCTGCCCGCCGCGTCGTGGGGGGTGTACGGGTCGCTCGTGCTGACGCTGCTGCTGGCGTCGGCGGCGGCCCTGGCGCTGGGGTTGTTGACGTCGGCGGCGGTGACCGAGGTCGGCCAGGCCACCTTGATGCTGCCGTTGCTGTGCTTCCCGCAGGTGCTCTTCTCCGGTGCGTTCGTCCCCGTGCCGCGGATGCCCGCCGTCGGCCACGGGCTCAGCTTCGCGATGACCAACCGTTGGGCGTTCGAGGCGCTCGGCAGCGGTCTGGACCTCCCGGGCCGCTGGGCGCACAGCCGTTCCGACCTCGGCCCGCCCCTGCTGGCCTCCTACGGCGACAGCTTCGACCACACCCCCGTGCTCGGGTGGGTGGTCCTGGCGGGCTGTACCGCGCTGTTCGTCGCCGCGACGTGCGCGGTGCTGGTGCGCCGCTGCCCGCGCGCGGGGCGCTGATCGGGTCCGGCCGGGTGCGTCAACATCGCAATCGCGGGGCCAGGTCACGCGCGTCCGGGGCCCGGTCGCCATAGGTCCGGGTGACGAAGTCGAGGAACGCGTCGACGTCCGCGGTGTTGGACGACAGGCCGAGCGAGACCCGCACGGCGCCCCCGGAGGGCAACCCGAGCCGGGTCAGGTAGTCGTCGAGGGTGCCTCCGGACGCCGCGGTCCGCAGTACCGCGCCGCGCAGCGTGCGCCGGCCGATCGAGAACGCCGCCTCGCCTGCCCCGGGGTTGCAGAAGCACCCCGTCCGCAGGCACAGTCCCGCGCCGGCGCTGTCGCGCGCGACGACCCGTTCGTCCACGACGTCGCCGGCCGCGTCCAGGATGTTCAGCGCCACCGTCGACCCGCGCCGGTCCGACGTCGTCGGCCCGTACACCCGAACCAAGGGCTCACCGGTGCGATGGCGCAACCGCGCGAGGCCGGCCAGCAGCCGCGCCGTGAGCTGCTCGACGTGGTCGTGGATCGCGGCCATGCCGAGCGTGTCGATCCACGCCAGGCCCTCCTCGACGTCGGGGATGCTGAGGAAGTTGAGCGTGCCGTCCTCGTACGCGCTCTCGTCGCTCGCCATCCGATGCCAACCGCCCTGCGCGCTGACCGCCTCGATCGTGCCGCCCGCGAACCACGGCCGGCGCAGCCGCGCAAGCGCGTCGCGACGGGCGAGCAGGCAACCGACGCCTGTCGGGTAGCCGAAGACCTTGTACCAGCTGACGGCGACGAACTCGGGCCGTGCCGCGGCCAGATCGAGCACGTTGGTCGGCGCGAACGCCGCCGCGTCCAACAGCACGTCCCAGCCGCGCTCCTGCGCGCGGGCGATCCATTCCAGGGGGTGCCGGACGCCGGTGAAGTTGCTTTGCGCCGGGTACGCGAACAGGCCGCGCCGCTGCCCCAGTTCGCGGTCGAGCGCGGCTTCGTCGACGCGCAGGTCCGGCCCCGAGACGCCGACGTAGCGGATCCGGGCGCCCCGCGCCCGGGCGTACTCGCGCACGCCGTTGACCGAGTTGTGGTTGTCGATCGGCAACACGAGTCGGGTGCCGCGCCGAAACGGGTACGCCTCACCGACCAGGCGGCAAGCCCCGGTCGCGTTGGCGGTGAACACGGCCGCGTACTCGTCGGGCGACGCGTGGAAGAAGTCGAGGACGGCCCGCCGGGCCCGTTCGACCAACACCGTCGAGGCGACGGACGCCGGATGCTCCGAGTGCGGGTTGCCGTGGCAGTGCGCCGCGATCCGGTCGGCGTGCGCCCGCAGTTGGCGCCGCGCGGGCAGACCCGCGCCGGTGTGGTCGAGGTAGACGAGGCCGTCCTCGTCGAGATAGCCGTACTCGTCCCGGCGTACCGCGTCGAAACGAGCGTCGACCATGCCGCCCACCTCCCCGAGCCCCGGTGATTCCCAGAGTGTGCGCGTGCCCCGGCTTCGGCGTCAACGGATCGGTTCGACCCGCGTACCCCGGCTCGAAGGCCCGTGTCCACGAACGGTAAGGTAAGCCTTAGTTGAGCGGTTTCTCCCGTCTTGCGGGCCGACCGCAACCGCCTGTCCCCTCGTACCAAGGAACCGCGCCCATGCCCATATCCCGTCGCCGCCGCTACGCCGCCGTGGCCGTGGCCCTGTCCGCAGCCCTCCTCACCGGAGCCTGCGGAAGCTCGGACTCGTCCGGCGACGACAAGGGCAAGCCGGCCGTCGCGGCCGGTGGCAAGGAGTTCGGCAGCGCCGGCCAGGTCACCTCGGAGCTGGGCACCGACGCGAAGCCGGGCCAGTTCCCGCGCACGATCCGCACGGCCATGGGCGATGTGGTCCTCAAGAGCGCGCCGCAGCGCGTCGTGGTCCTGGACACCGGCGAGCTCGACAACGTCGCGGCGCTCGGCGTGAAGCCGGTGGGCGTCGCGTTCACCGACGGCTCGCAGGAGTTGCCCGCCTACCTGGAGGGCGTGGTCGGCAAGCCGCAGAAGGTCGGCACGATCAACAGCCTCAATCTGGAGGCGATCGAGAACCTCAAGCCCGACCTGATTCTCGGCAGCAAGCTGCGCGCGGAGCAGCAGTACGCGGTGCTGTCCAAGATCGCGCCCACGGTCTTCTCGGTGCGCCCCGGATACACGTGGAAGGAGAACTTCGTCCTCAACGCGGCCGCGCTCGACAAGTCCGACGAGGCGCAGCGGCAGCTCGCCGCGTATCAGCAGCGCGCGAAGGCGCTCGGCGACAAGCTCGGCCCGAACAAGCCCACGGTGTCGATGGTCCGCTTCATGCCGGGCAAGATCCGCCTGTACGCGAACAAGTCGCTGATCGGCACGGTCCTGCAGGACGTCGGCCTGCCGCGTCCGGCCAACCAGAACATCGACGATCTGGCCGTCGAGGTCTCCGAGGAGCGGATCACCGAGGCCGACGCCGACCGCGTCTTCGTCGGCGTGTACGGCCCGGCGGAGAAGACCGCGGTGACCCGGGTGACCGACAACCCACTGTGGAAGACGCTGGGCGCGGTCAAGTCCGGCAAGGCGGTCACCGTAACGGACGAAACCTGGTACCTGGGCCTCGGCGTCCTGGCCGCCGACCGGATCCTCACCGACCTGGAAAAGACCCTGGCGGTCTGACCGTAGCGGCAGGCCCCTCACGGCCTCGGCCGTGAGGGGCCTGCCCGTGGGGGGCGACCCATGGGGGCAGGGTCAGCGATCGAGTACGACCTTGATCGTCTTGCCGTCGTCGTGATTGTCGACGATCACGCGCCGGGCGAGTCGGGCGATGATCAGCGAGCCGAACCCGCCGGTGCCGTCGATCAGGTCGGGCGCCCGGGTGCGTGGCGGCGTGGGGCTGGGGTCCGAGACCGCGATCTCGACGGCGATCGCCGAGACGATCACCCGCAGGGTGTACGGGCCTTGGGCGTGTCGGATGGCGTTGGTGACCAGTTCCGAGACGACGAGTGTCGCGGTGTCGACGCAGTCCGCCTCGACGCCGTGCCGTTCGAGCAGGGCCCGGGCCGCCGTACGCGCGTCGCGGCCGCCGGCCGCGTCACCGCGGAACACCAAACCCATGGGCGGCGCGGCGACGGCGACGTGGGAGCGGGTGGACGTGAGGAGCGGGGGATTCATCGGCGATACCGCTTTCCGTTTCGCGTACGGAGCCGGATGCGTAGAGCCTGTGGCGCGCGTCACGGAGCGGACATCGGAGGAATCCCTCGTTGTGGTCGCCCGGTCACCTTCCGGTCACCGGATCGCCGTCGGTCGTCCGGTCCCGGGGCCTCCATCGCGACCTCCATCCCGACCGGCGTCGTCCCCGCCCGGGTCCCTGCTGTCGGCCTTTCGTCGTCAGAAGACGGACCACCCCGTGGCCTCGGAGAAGTGGTGCAGGGCGGCCATAGCGGCAATGGAGTTGCCGGCCTCGTCCAGGCCGGGCGACCACGCGCACACCGCGCCGCGGCCGGGCACGATCGCCAGGACGCCGCCGCCGATGCCGCTCTTGGCGGGCAGCCCGACGTGGTAGGCCACGTCGCCGGCGGCGTCGTAGGTGCCGCAGGTCAACAGGATGGAGTTCAGCCGCCGGGTCTGTAGGCCGGTGAGCAGTCGCTCGCCGTCGTTGCGCCGCCCGGCGCGGGCGAGGAAGAGGCCGGCCCGGGCCAGGTCCGCGCAGGACGCCGCGATCGCGCATTGGTGGATGTAGTGGGTGAGCACGTCGTCGATGCCCTGGTCGAGGTTGCCGTGCGCGGCCATCAGGTGGGCGGCGGCGGCGTTGCGGTGGCTTACGCCCTGTTCGGACGCGGCGACGGTGGGGTCGAACCCGATGTCGGGGTTGCCGGACTCGGCCCGCAAGAACGCCACGACCGCGGCACCGGCGTCCCCGCGCAGGGTGAGCAGGCGGTCGACCACCGCAAGCGCGCCGGCGTTGACGAACGGGTTGCGCGGAATGCCGCAGTCCAGGTCGAGTTGGATCAACGCGTCGTAGCGCAGGCTGGAGGGTTGGCGCTGGACGCGCTTCCACAGCGCCTCGCCGTCGTGGGCGAAGACCAAGGCCAGCGCGAAGAGCTTGGACACGCTTTGGATCGAGAACGGCTCGCTCCACGCCCCCGCGCCGTGCACCCGGCCGTCGACGGTGGCGACGGCGATGCCGACCCGGTTCACGTCGACGTGGCGCAACGCGGGGATCGACAGGGCCGGCACCCCGTTGCCGACGAGCGGCCCCACCTCGTCGAGGACGTCGTCCAGTACGCCTTGCAACCTCATCCTCGTCGTGTGTCCTCACGTGTGTGTCGTGGCCCCGGCGCCGACGGAAGGCCCGCCCGGCGTTCGAGACCGACACTCTCGTGACCGGTCTCCCCGACGGCAACTCTCCCGTCACCCACGGGGTTGGCCGCATCCGGGGATTCCCTCGTGATCACGGGCTGCGGGCCACCGACGCGGCGCGCGGCCGACCGGCGAGCCGCGCCGTACACCCGGCCCGGGGCCGTCCGGGACGGTGGTGTCCGATTCCTTCATCGGCGCACACCGTCACGTACACCTCACATCCGCCCATCGGCCTTGTCGGTTGCCCGGACCGGCGCCTAGGGTCGACGCGTGCCTCCCGATCGACATCGCCTCGGCGTCCGTCTCGGCCGCAGTCCGCGCCGACCACGCCCGGAATCGTCCCGGTGAGCGTCACCGAGGCTCCGGTCGCCGCAGCCGATCGACTTCGGGAATCCCTGGCGACGACCGGCCAGGCCGTGGTGTTCGGCGCGTGGGGCACCGGAAAGACCACGCTGCTGCGCGAGTTCGCCCGGCAGGCCGAGGAGCGCGGCGAGCGCGTGCTGTGCCTGACCGCGTATCGCGGCGACGCGGAGCGGCCCTACGCCGTGCTCACCCAACTCGCGGCCCAATTGCGGGACGCCGAAGTGGACGCGCTGCCGGAGGAGATGCGGCACGTCGTGCGGGCCCTGCTTTCCCGGAGTCCGCTCGAACACGTCCCGCCCCGTCCCGAGGCGGTCCGCTCGGCGCTGACCGCGGTTCTGGGCCGACTGCGCAACGCGCTGCTGACCCTGGACGACGTCCAGTGGGCCGACGACGAGAGCGCCGAGGCCCTGGCCCACCAGCTGCACACGCTGCCGCCCGGCGCGGTGCGCGCGATCGTCGC
>NZ_WWJX01001482.1 GCF_009865215.1 Streptomyces sp. SID3343
GGACCCGAAGTCGCGAGCGGAGTGCCGCTTTTGTGGAGCGAAGCGGAACAAAAGTGGTGCTTCGCGAGCCGGCTTCCAAACAAAAACTGCCGACGGCCCGGCGCGTGACGGGCCGTCAGACAGGTTCGACGTCGGCGCCGCGGCGCGGGCCGGTGCCGGGAGGGTCGGCGTCCCACCAGGGGATCGCCGCCCGTTCGACGCGGTCGTCCGGACGCACGGTGTCGTCCTGACCAACGTCGACGAGGGGTCGGGGGTAACGCCCGTTCCCTCTGCGGCGTCGCATCGGCCCCCGTACGGGCGTGTTGCGGGGCCCGGCAGGGGCCGAAAGTGGGTCCGATCGGCCGTCCCAGGGCGCCCTGGCGCGTTCGCCATCACCCACTCGGCTGCCCGGGTCTCCCCATTCACGGCCTTGTCCGGCTAATGTGCGTGTCTCGCCAAGGCTTCGTCGGGGGCGCCATCCCCGCGCGTGGTCCGGCGGATTGCATCGAGCCCCGGCCAACGCTCGTCGCGGTGTCTGATTTGTCCGGGAGAACCCCGGACTGACACTGTCGGGAGTGCGGGTCGACGCAGTAATCTGGTACCCGAAGCCCCGAGGCGCCCCTCCACAGCAAAGACGCCCGATTCCCATGGCTGCTTTCGAGTTCAGTGACCTTCCGGACGGCACACCGTTGCTCCGTCCCGACTCTCCTCATCATCGCGATCCGGCATTCCAGCATCCCGTAGTCGTCGGCTTCGACGGCTCCGAGTCCAGTGAACGCGCGCTCGCGTACGCGTGCGGCATGGCCCGCAGGCTCGGTGGCGGGCTCGTCATCGTGCACGTGGCCAATCGCATCCCGGCCACCGTGTGGGCCGGCTGCGAGCCGCCGGTGTTCATCGACGTGCCGGACAGCCGTTCCGAGGCTCTGGGCCTCGAACTGGCCTGTGCCGACCACCTCAGTGACGTGCCGTGGATCCTGGTCGAGCGTGGTGGTGACATCTGCCACGAGATCGAGGACGTCGCGCGCGAATTCACCGCCGACGCGATCGTGGTCGGCGGGTCGACCGGATTCGCGAGTCGGATCTTCGGGTCCGTCGCGTGCCGGCTGGTCAAGCACGCCAAGCGACCGGTCGTCGTGATTCCGTGACTCGGGCCCGGCTGGGCCGGGCGCTCGCACTCGCGAGCCGAGCCACCCGACGCGGCGCCGCTCGTGTCGTCACGACCGCGCGAGGCCCGGCGGACCACTTTCGGTGACTCCGCGTGAGTCCGTAGTGGGTTCGCGGTGAGCCTGCGGTCGATTTCCGACGATCGTTCTTCGGCGATCCTCGAAGATCGTTCGATGTGCGATCGAACCTCGAACGCTTCTGCATTACGTTGGCCGCGGACATGGGTCACGAGGATCGCGAGGCACGAGGTTGGCGGATTACCGGATCGAGGACCTCGCCCGCGAGGGGGGCACGACCGTACGCAACGTGCGGGCGTACCAGGATCGCGGCCTTTTGCCGCGCCCGCGGCGACAGGGGCGGGTGTCGCTGTACGACGACGGGCACCTGGGCCGGCTCCGGCTGATCGGACAACTCCTCGAACGCGGGTACAGCCTCGTCAGCATCAAGGAACTCCTGGACGCCTGGGACGGGGGCCGCAGCCTCGGCGGTGTGCTGGGCCTGGTCGTGGAACCGACCGGCCCGTGGAGCGACGAGACGCCGGGGCGGATGACCCGGGCCGAGCTGATCGCCATGTTCGGCGGCCTTTCGGATCCGGTCGCGCTCGCGGGGGCGATTCGGCTCGGGCTGCTCGAACCCGAGGACGACTCGCTGATGGTCTTTCGGGTGCCCAGTCCGCGCGAACTCGCGGTCGGTGCGGAACTGCACGCGGCCGGGGTGCCCGTCGCGGCGGTGACCGAGCAACTACGCATGCTGCGCTCGGCGATGGAGCACGTGGCCGAGGGGTTCGGTCGGTTGATGGAGGCGCATCTGCTGCCGGCCGGCGGCGACGCGGACGAGACCGCCGACATGGTCCGCCGGATGCGTCCGCTCGCGTTGCGCGCGGTGGAGAGCGAACTCGCGCGCGCCATGCGCCGGGTGGCGTCGCGTCGGCTGGGGGAGGAACTGGGCAAGGTGCTGCGCGAGGAGCCCACCGAGACTCCCGGGAGCACGGAGCCTGCCGCCGAGGAGCCGGCCGTCGAGAAGGAAGGCGCGCTCGATCGACACCCGTTCATGTCCGACGCGTGGATCGCGGCCGTGTCACGGCTCAGTCGGCTGATCACGCCCGACCCCGAGAAGCGCACGACGCATCCCGCGATCGTGGGCATCGTGGTCAGTGACGTGCCCGGCCGCGACGACCCGGCCGAGCTGCACCTCGACGTCTTCCAGGGGCGCGTCCTGCTGCGGCCCGGATTGTTGCCGGGGCCCGACATGGTCGTGCACATGGACTACGAGACCGCGCGTCGGGTGATCCTGCTCAACGACCGGCACGCGCCGCGCGAGGCGCTCGCCACCGGGCGGATGACGGCCCGCGGGGACCTGTTCGGCCTGACCGTGTTCCGCGAGGCGATCGCGAGCCTGTCGAACTGGGACCTGGGCGCGGTACTGCGAGAGCTGACGGCGGGCGAGGGCGCATCCGCCACCGAACTCCCGGCAGCCACCGAACTCCCGGCCGAAACCGAACCGAACACCGGGCCGAGCGCGGTACCGAAGAGCTGACCGAGCGCCGCACCGAACCCCGACCGACCACCACCCCCACCGACCACCACCCCCACCGACCACCACCCCGACGGACCACCGACACCCCGACCGGCCCGTCGGGCCGACCTCCGGGCCCGTCCCCCAGGCCCGACCTTCGGCCTCGACCGTCAGGCCCGTATCCGCGGCATCAGCGACGCCACATAGTCGGTGAACAACGTCGCCATGTCCACGCGGTCGGGGTCGAGCAGCCATTGCAGCTGAAGGCCGTCCATCATCGCGAAGACCTGCGCGGCCACCGCGTGCGCGTCCACGTCGGCGCGCAATTCGCCGGAGGCCACGCCTGCTTCGAGCGACCTGGTCAACGCGGTGCGCAGGATCGCGTAGCGGTCCTTGGCCCACCCGTGCGCCGGGTGGTCGTTGGTCACCGCTTCGCCGGTGAGCACGGTGAACAACTGCACGAGCCCCGGGATGTTGCGGTTGTGCTCGGCCAGTTCGGTGAGCTTGGCCAAAGCGGCCTCGCCGCCCGGGGGCAACACGCCCACGCCCAGGTGTTCCGCGTCCATCCGGTCGCGCAGGTCGAGCACGGCCACGAGCAACTCCTGCTTGCTGCGGAAGTGGTGCAGCAGGCCGGCCTGGGTGAGTTCGGCGCGTTCGGCGATGCGCGCGAGCGAGGTGCCGCGATAGCCGTTCTCGGCGAACTCCTGGAGTGCGATGTTGAGGATGCGCGTACGACGCGCGTCGCCCGAGGCGTAGCCGCGACCGCGCGGCCTCGCGCGGGACGTGCGGGAGCTCGGCGGAGGAGCGTGGATGTCGTCGTGGTCCTCGTGCTGCGCGTCCATGGGTTCATCCTGCCGTGTCCCCGGATGATCTTGGCCGGATGTGGGTAACGTGCGGATAACAAAGCTACCGACCTACAGGTTTTGGAGTTACCGTACGAACGGATCCCGCCGTCGATACCACCGGCGGGTCGACGAGGGATGAGGACGGAAGGCAGACGATGGCGTCGCACACCACACCCACCGGCAACGAGCCCACCGACGAGGAGCTGCGCGCTCTGGTCGCGGAGCTGACCCTCGACGAGAAGCTCTCCCTCGTCGTGGGAGAGGACTTCTGGTCCCTCCCCGCACTGCCGAGGATCGGCCTGCGCAAGCTGCGGGTCTCCGACGGCCCGGTCGGCGTCCGCGGCGTCACGTGGGACGAACGCGACACGTCGCTGCTGTTCCCGAGCCCGACCGCGCTCGCCGCCGCGTGGGACCCCGAGGTCACCCGCAAGGCCGGCGCCATCATGGGCGCGCAGACTCGCGACAAGGACATCCACGTCCTGCTCGCGCCCACGGTGAACCTGCACCGCAGCCCGCTCGGCGGCCGGCACTTCGAGTGCTACTCCGAGGACCCGCTGCTCACCGCGAAGATCGCGACCGCGTTCATCGAGGGCGTCCAGTCCGCCGGCGTGGGCGCCACGATCAAGCACTTCGTGGGCAACGAGACCGAGGACGACCGCATGTCCTACGACTCGCGGATCGACGAGCGCTCGCTGCGCGAGGTCTACCTCGTACCGTTCGAGGAGGCCGTCCGCAGCGGTCGCGTCTGGCTGGTGATGAGCGCGTACAACCAGGTCAACGGCCAGACCATGACCGAGAACCAGCGCCTGGTGCACGGCGTCCTCAAGGACGAGTGGGACTTCGACGGCGTGGTGATCTCCGACTGGATGGCCGTGCGTTCCACCGAGGCCGCGGCCGACGGCGGCGGCACCGACATCGCGATGCCCGGCCCGACCAAGGTGTGGGGCGAGCCGCTGCTCGCGGCCGTGCGCGAGGGTCGGGTGCCCGAGTCCCGGATCGACGAGCGAGTCGAGCGCATCCTGCGCCTCGCCGCGCGGGTCGGGGTGCTGGGCGACCGTAAGCCGTCCACGGCCACCACTCCGGGCGACGCGGTCGCCACGCTGCGCGCGATCTCCGCGCAGGCGATGGTGCTGCTGGGCAACGACGGCACACTCCCGCTCGACCCGTCCGCGCTCTCGCGCGTCGCGCTGATCGGCGCCAACGCGCTGCGCCTGTCCGCGCAGGGCGGCGGCAGCGCGCACGTCAACCCGTCGCATGTCACCTCGATCCCCGAGGGCCTGCGCGCCGCGCTCGGCGGCAACGTCGAACTCACGCTCACCGAGGGCGCGTTCACCCACCGCGCGCTCGCCGACCTCGCACCGGACACGGCCGTGGACCCGGTCGACGGCGAGCCCGGCCTGCGTGCCGAGTTCCTCGACGCCGACGGCAACGTGCTCAAGTCCGAGCACCGCCTGGGCTCCAGCCTGATGTTCTGGCCGGACAACATCCCCGAGGGCTCCACGGTGATCCGGCTGCGGGTGCGCATCACGCCGACCGTCACCGGGACCAACATCATGGACGTACGCGGCGCCGGCCGCTTCGAGCTGACCATCGACGGCGTGCGCAGCGTCGTCGACTCGACCCCGCCCGAGGGCACCGACGTGATCGAGCTGATCATGCGGCCCGAGGCCAAGCGGATCGAGATCGAGGCGACCGCCGGCACGCCGGTGGACGTCTCGCTCGACTTCAGCCAGGGCAGCCGGTTCTTCATGGCCGCGCTCGGCCTCGGTTGGTCGAACCCGCGCCGCTCGGACGACGACGAACTGGACGCCGCGGTCGAGGCCGCGCGGGCGGCCGACGTCGCCGTGGTCGTGGTCGGTACCACCGACGACATCGAGTCGGAGGGCTTCGACCGCAAGGATCTCGCGCTCCCGGGCCGCTCCGACGAGCTGGTCCGCCGGGTCGCGGCGGCCAACCCGAAGACCGTCGTGGTCGTCAACGCCGGCTCGCCGGTGCTGATGCCGTGGCGCGACGAGGTCGCCGCCGTGGTGTGGGCGTGGCTGCCCGGCCAGGAGGGCGGCGCCGCGCTCGCCGACGTGCTCACCGGCACGGTCGAGCCCGGTGGCCGGCTGCCCACGACCTACCCGGCTGCCGAGGCCGACGTACCGGTGTACTCCACCGCGCGCGTGGACAACCGGCACGACTACTCGGTGCAGTCCAGCAACATCGGCTACCGCGCGTGGGCGCTGGGCGACGCCGCGCCGGCGTACCCGTTCGGGCACGGCCTCGGCTACACGTCGTGGGAGTACACGGACGTCGCGGTCAAGGGCGACGCGACGGGTCTGACGGTCGAGGTCACGGTGGCCAACACCGGCGACCGCGCGGGCCGCGAGGTCGTCCAGGTGTACCTGGAGACCGCCGACGGCACGCTGATGGGCCGTCAGGAGCCCATCCGCCTCGTCGGATTCGCCAAGCTCGACGCCGAGGCCGGCAGCACGAGCACGGTCACGGTCGAAATCGACGCCCGCACGCTCGCCCGCTGGGACGAGCAGGGCGCGGCGTGGACCACGGTCGCGGGCACGTACACGCTGCGCGTGGGCCGCTCGCTGGGCGACCTGCGGCTGAGCGCCGACGTCGCGCTGTAGGGCGCCCCTCCCATCGCCCACCGGATCGCGAAACACCCCGGTGGGTTCGTCCGGGCCGTGAGGCTGTCACTTCGCGGCCCGGAGTCGCTCGATCGCGTCCGCGACGAGAAACACCCGCCGCGACGACCCTGTCGCGGGTACGGCGCCACCGGCCCGAGCCCGAGGCCCGTCGCCGCACAAACCGGCCGCACCGAACGGGGAGTCACGGCCCCGCCCGGTGCGGCCGTCGGCGTCGACCGGGACCGGCGCCGACCGGGACCGACTTGGAGCAGGACCGGCTCCGAGAGAAGGACCGGCTCCCCGAGGACCGGACGCAGGGTTCGACCCGGGGGCGGTGCCGGCCTCGGATGGGTCAGCCGACGTGTCCCGTGGCGGCGCGTGTCGTTGCCCCGCGTATGAAGTCCTTTTGTGGGTTGCGGCGCATCGCCGTCAGCGGGTGGGTTCTGGCGGCCGCTCTCGTTTCCGTCGTGCCGGCATCGGCCGATGCCGTCGTGTCGTCGCCGGATACCGCGGCGCGGCACACGTTCGGGCCGACCGAGATCCTCGACCCTCCGCTCCCGGTCGAGTCGTTCCCGGCGCAGGTCAAGGAGGCGTGCCAGATCTGGAAGGGGTTGCGGTGGCCGGCCGCCGACCGGCCCCGCGACTACCCGGTGGCCGGCACCGATCTCGTGATCCGCGGCAGCAACGTCTACGGCAACCGCAGCGGTGATCTGCCGACGGCGGGCAAGTACCGCGAGTACGACGTCAATCCGCGCCTGCCGGGCCGACACCGCGACGCGGAACGCATCGTCCGCGACAACGGCACCCACACCGTTTGGTACACCGGCGACCACTACGCCAACTTCCGCGAGATCTCCTCGGGCTGCTCCTGAGCCACGATCGCCCCGTCCGCCCGGCGCACACCCGAGCCCACGGCCGAACCCGTTCCACAGGCCCGGCCCACCCGCCCGCTCCACTCTCACCGCCCCGCCGATCCCACGTTCTCGTCACGCCGGCCCGATCGACCCTCGGCAGGCCGTCGGAAGCGCCTTCGACAGCGTCCACCGGCGGTCGCCGCAGCGGTCGGCCGACCGGTCCGATCGCGCGGGTGTGGGCGTTCACGTTGTGTGGGTTGCCGGGCGCGGCGTAGCGTGCGGTGAGCTGAGTGTCACGTACGTGTTTTCGGGAGGGTTTCGATCATGAGTTCCGGCGAGTCCGAGCAGCCGACGCGGCAGCAGTTGGACGACGAGAAGGCCGCGTTGTACGCCATGGACATCAGTGGTGTCACGTGGGTCGGCTACGGCGAGGACACCACCGGTGAAGGGGTCGTGGAGACCGCCGAGCTTCCGGGCGGGGGGATGGCGATGCGCAACTCGATCCACCCCGAGGGGCCGATCCTGCGCTTCACCGAAGGGGAATGGACCGCGTTCGTGCTCGGGGTCCGCGACGGCGAGTTCGACCTCGACCGGCTCGCCGAGCCGCTGCCGGAGAAGAAGTAGCGCCCGGAAGGAAACAAACGCCGAGGAAGGCGTGGTTCGACGCGCTCCCTGACGGACCGTCAGGTCTGCCCGGAGCGCGCAATCATCCTTTTCGCCCGTTTGGCAAAGTATGTACGGGTTACCTCTCGATGGATGTTCCATCAACGGAGGGAGACCCGTGTCCACTGCCACCTCCGGGGTGGAGATCGTCGCGGTCGGCTTGGCGGCGCACGGACCGGACGGCACGATCTTCTCCGGCGTCGACCTGACCGCCCCCGCCGCCGGCCTCACCGTCGTCGCCGGGCCCGGCGGAGCCGGTCGTACCTCGCTCCTGCTCGCGCTCGGCGGTCGGTTTCGCACCAGCGCCGGCAGCGTGACCGTCGACGGCAGCGGCCGACCCGCGATCGCGCGGCAACGAACCGCCGTCGCCCGGGCCCGCCCGGGGCTCGACCTGGAAGAGCACCTGACCGTGGCCGAGACGGTGGCCGAGCGGCGGGCCATCGGCGCCGGCCGCCCCACCGCCTTCGCGCTGGAGCGGATGTACGACCTCGTGCGCATCGAGCCGCCGGCGCACCTCCTCGTCGAGCACCTGTCCGCCGTCGAGCACCTGCTGTTCTCGATCGCGCTCGCCGCCGCGACCCACCCCGGCGCGATCCTCGTCGACGACGTGGACACCGCGATCGCCGGCGCCGACCTCTCGCGCGCGTGGCGGGCGCTGCGCGACATCGCCGACTACGGCATCACCGTCGTGGCCACCGCGACCGCCCCACCGCCACGCGGCGCGGAGCGCGTCGTGGACCTGCCCGGGCACCACCTGCACGCGAGACCCCACCTGTACCCGAGAGGCGGTATCGCCTGATGGGTGTCCTGCGCCTGGCCTGGTTCGAACTCCGGCGCTTTCGAGGCCCGTTGCCCCGGCTCGTGCCCGTCATGCTGATGCTCGTGCCGACCCTGTACGGCGCCCTGTACCTGTGGTCCAACTGGGACCCCTACGGCCGCCTCGGCGAGGTGCCCGTGGCGTTCGTCAACGAGGATCGGCCCGTCGACGTCCAAGGGCAGCACATCGACGCCGGTGCGCAACTGACCGCGACGATCCGGCAGGACAAGAACTTCAAGTGGAAGGTCGTCGACGCCGAGAAGGCGAAGTCGGGCCTGGCGGACGGCGACTACCACTTCGTCGTCACCGTGCCCGCGGACTTCAGCGCGATGCTCGCGACCACCGCGTCGCCACAACCCCGGCGCGCGACGCTGCGGATGACGCTCGACGACGCCAACGGCTTCATCATCGGCAAGATGGCCGAGATCGCCAAGACCCAACTCCAGCAGCAGATCTCGGCCACCGCGCAAAGCACCCTCGTGCAGCAGGCGTACGGCCGAACGGCCGCGCTGAAGGAAGAGTTGACCCGTTCGGCCGACGGCGCGCGGCAACTGGCCGGACAGGCGGGCACGGCTCCCGCGGAGCAGCTCGCGGCGGGCGCGCGGCAACTGGCCGGGGGGCTGACGCAGCTCAACGAGTCGGTCCCGCCGCCGCCACCGGAGCGACAGGACGCGCAGGCGGACGCGCAGGTACTCGGGGCGCCGGTGGCGATCGAGGTGAGCAACGTGCACCCGGCCGACCTGTACGGGCGCGGGCTCGCGCCGTTCTTCTTCGGGATCGCGCTGTGGGTGTTCGGCCTGGTGGGCTACCTGCTGCTGCGGCCGTACAACCCACGAGCGCTCGCGGGGCGGGCCGGCGCGTTCAAGGTCGCGCTCGCCGGCTGGCTGCCGGCGGCGGCGCTGGGCGTCCTGGGCGCGTTCGTGCTGTACGCGGTGGTCCAACTCGGGCTGAGCCTGGACGCGGACGATCCGGGGCTGAGTCTGCTGCTGATCGCGCTCGCGGCCGTGACGTTCGTTGCCATCGCGCAGTTTCTGCGGGCCGCGCTCGGTGCGGTCGGCGACGTGTTGATCCTGGTCCTGCTGATGCTCCAGCTCACGTCGTGCGGTGGGCTGTACCCGGTCACCACGACGCCGGCGCCGTTCCAGGCGCTGCATCCGGTGATGCCGATGACGTATCTGGTGAACGGGCTGCGCGTCACCCTCACGGGCGGTGAGGGCTCGCGTCTGGGGATCGCGTTCGCGGTACTCGGCGGCTTCCTGGTGGTCGCGCTGATCGCGACCACGTTCGTCGTGCGGCACCGGCGGATGTGGACCATGTCGACGCTCAAGCCGTCCGTGGAGCTGTGACGACCCGGTGACGACGAGCCGACGACGCCTGCCGATGGGTCAATGCGCTCCCCCGTACGGTTGTACCGGGGGAGCGTAACCACGTCCGCTCCGTGCACGTCGCCCACAATCAGGGGGTACCGCAGGTTTGCCACCTGTGGTGGAGGAGGGAGAATCAGCGGCGATGAACGAGCAGGAGATACAGAAGCTGAGGGTCGAGGCCGAGACCCGGGTGCGGGAGCTCGGGCCCGAGCACCCCGGTTCGCTCGACGCGCGCGCCGCGTGGGCCCGGGTGGTCGGCGACGAGGGCCGGCCCGGCGAGGCGGCCCGGATGTTCGGCGAGCTCGCGCAGGACTACACGCGCGTGCTGGGTCCGCAGCATCCCGACACGCTCCTGGCCCGGCACAACCACGCCTATTGCCTCGGACTGTCCGGCAACGCGGTCACCGCCGAGTCGCTCGCGCGCGACGTGGCGGCCGACTGTGTCCTGGTCCTGGGTCAGGACCATCCGGACACGCTCAACGTGCGTGCGGGGTGGGCCCGTTGGATCGGTGAGGCCGGCGACGCGGCGGGCGCGGCCCGGATGCTTCGGCCGATCGTGGAGGAGGCGACGGACTCGCTCGGGCCGGTGCACCCCGACACGCTGACGATTCGTCATCAGCACGCCCACTGGGTGGGCCGCTCCGGAGAGACGATCCAGGCGTCGCGTTTGATGACCGCGATCGCCGACGAGCGCGGCGAGGTGCACGAGCCCGACGACCCGATGGCCCTGACGGCCCGTCACGACCGTGCGATGTGGGCGGGCGAGGCCGGCGACGTGTCGCTGGCCCGGGACGGCCTGTGGCAGCTCGTGGAGGACGCCACGCGCATTCTGGGTTCGAACCACCACGACACTTTGGTGATTCGACACAACCACGCGCACTGGACGGGCGAGGCCGGCGACCCGGCGGGCGCTCGCGCGTTGCTGACGCAGCTCGTGGGCGACTGCGTGCGGGTGCTCGGCGAGAACCATCCGGACAGCGAGAACGCCCGCCGCGGCCTCGCGTGGTGGACCTACGGTCCGAAGGCGAACGACCCCGCGCCGGTGTTCGCGACCGCGGTCGGCAACAGCTCGGTCGAGGCGGGCCGCAAGGCCAAGGACCCGAAGCCGGCCAAGCCTGCGAAGCCGGCCAAGGCCGCCAAGGCACCGAAGCCGCCGCGCGAGTCCAAGCGGAAGGCCCGGACCGAGCCGGCCCCGGAAGCGGCGGCGGCCTCGGCCGCCCCCGCGGC
>NZ_WWJX01001483.1 GCF_009865215.1 Streptomyces sp. SID3343
CGTGCGCGGCCAGCCGGCCGGCCAGGTAGCCGCCGTTGGCGGTGCCGGGCGGTCCGCTGAACCGGGCCCGGACCGTGATCGGCCGCTCGTACGCAACGGGGGACTGTGCCTTGGACTGCACTGCCGAGTTCACCTCAGGTAGAAGATCCGGTCCGCGTGTTCGGCCAACAACCGCTCGTTCCAGGCGGCCCCGCCGTCGATGTTCGCGGACATGAACACCGGGGGCTCGACCCCCCGGGAAACCAGGTGGCCGATCACGCCGACCATGAGTGTCTGCATCACCGCCGAGCACACCACGCCCGAGGTCGGGCCGACCCGCTGGGGTACGCCCTCCACCTCCAGCGCCGCGTCGCCGACGGCGATGGCGGTGTCGACGACGACGTCGCAGTTGTCGAGGACCCGGGTACCCGACGAGTGGCGGGGCGGCTCGGCCCTGCTCGCCGGAACCGACGTGACACCGACGACGAACGCGCCGCGCTCGCGTGCCTGCCGGGCCATCTCCACCGGCAGCCCGTTGCGCCCGGACAGCGAGATCACCACGAGCACGTCGCCCGCGCGCAGACCGGCGCCGTCCAGGACCGGACCGGCCAACTCGGCGAGCTTCTCGACTGCGGTGGAGGTCGTGATCGGCCGCACCGTGAGGTCGTTGCCCGGCGCGATCAGCGGGTTGGCCAGGATCAGGCCGCCGGCGCGGTAGATCACGTCCTGGGCGGCGAGCGCGGAGTGACCGCCGCCGAACACGAACAGCCGACCACCCGCGGCCAACGCGCCCGCGATCCGGTCCGACGCGTCGTCGATCGTCGGCAGCTCGACGTCGCGCAACCGTTCCAGGAGTGCAATCGCCGCGTCGAGGTAGCGCGCGCCCAGCTCGCCCATTCCCGGTCCTGCCCTTCGTTCGTTGCCGGTTCGCCGTTCGTACACGGATCCGGCACCCTACCGCCGGATCGCCTCGTATCGGGCCAGTGCGACGAGCCTTTCCTCGGCGTGCTCGACCACGGGGGCGGGATAGTCGGGTACGCCCACTTTCCACGGCTCGTGGACCGCCGCGCCCGCGAGCGCGCGCAACTCCGGCACGTACCGCCGCACGTAGTCGCCGTCGGGGTCGAACCGCTTTCCCTGGGAGACCGGGTTGAAGATCCGAAACCACGGCGACGCGTCGGTGCCGCACCCGGCCGCCCACTGCCAGCCGTGGCTGTTGGAGGCCAGATCGCCGTCGACCAGGTGCCGCATGAAGTGCGCCGCGCCGCGCGTCCATTCCTGGTGCAGATCCTTGACGAGGAAGGACGCCACCACCATCCGCACCCGGTTGTGCATCCAGCCCTCGGCGAGCAGTTGGCGCATCCCGGCGTCCACGAACGGGAACCCGGTCCGGCCCGCGCGCCACGCGTCGAAGAGGTCGTCGGCCTCGTCGCCCGTGTCGTATTCCATCCCGGCGAACTCGGCGCGCAGGTACTCGCGCGCGGTCTCCGGCCGATGCCACAGCACGTCGGCGTAGAACTCGCGCCAGGCCAACTCCGCCCGGAAGGTGTCGTCGGTGAGCCCGGCCAGCAAAGTCCGCGGGTGGATCTCGCCGAACTTCAGGTGCACCGAAAGCCGCGACGTGCCGGCCAGATCGGCCCGGTCGCGCAGCTCGGCGTAGCGACCGGGTCCGCCGCCGGCGCGAAACCGCTTCCACGTCGCGAGCGCCGCCCGCTCACCGACCTCCGGCAGCCGGGCGCCCTCCGGCGTGGGCGCGTCCGGCAGTTCGACCGACTCTGCGTGGACCCACTCGATGTCGCCGCCACTCGGCCGCGGCAGCGGGTCGCGCCATCCGTGCTCGGCCCACGCGCGCAGGTAGGGGGTGAACACGCGATACGGCTCGCCGTCGGCCTTGTGCACGCGCCCGGGCGCGACGGCGTACGGCGCCCCGGTCCGGCGAAACGGGACCTCGATCGCGGCTTCGACCGCGGCGTCTCGGGCTCGCCCGTAGGGCCCGAAGTCCGCCGACACGTGCACCTCGGCCGCGCCGCTCTCCCGCACGAGGGCCGCCAACTCGCGAGCCGGGTCGCCCGCGCGGACGACCAACCCGCCGCCGAGCGCGCGCAGGTCGGCGTCGAGGGCCCGCAGCGAACCGACCAGATGGGCGCGGCGGGCCGGCCCCGCGCGATCCCACAACACCGGGTCGAACACGAACACGGGCAACACGTGTGCGGGTTCGCCGTCGCCGGTGCCCGGATAGCCCGTACCGGCCGCCGCGTGCAGCGCGGGGTGATCACTCAGTCGCAGATCGCGACGCAACCACAGGATGTGCGCCCGATCACGTGTTTTCGACTCTCCGGACGACTTCCGGGATGGCATTCGCATATCGGAACGTTATGTCCGTACGCACCCGGGGCCCGGGCCGACACTGGTGGGACACACGTACGGATGACCCGAAAGAGCGCACGGGACACCAAGCCGAAGGGGCCGCATTCGGCCGGACGTCCGCGAGGGGAGTCCAGGTGCGTCAGAATTGGACGGCAGGACCACCAAGAACGGAGCCGCTGGTCGTGAGTGGACTCATCGACACCACGGAGATGTACCTCCGGACGATTTTCGAGCTGGAGGAGGAGGGCGTGGTCCCGCTGCGAGCGCGGATCGCGGAGCGGCTGGAACAAAGTGGGCCGACCGTGAGCCAGACCGTGGCACGGATGGAGCGGGACGGGCTGTTGACGGTCGAAGGCGACCGTCACCTGGAACTGACGGCCGAGGGGCGGGGAATCGCGACGCGGGTCATGCGCAAGCACCGACTCGCCGAGTGCCTGCTCGTCGACGTCATCGGACTCCCCTGGGAACAGGTGCACGCGGAAGCGTGCCGCTGGGAGCACGTGATCAGTGAGCAGGTGGAACGCCGCCTGCTCGAACTGCTGCGCTATCCGAAGGAATCGCCGTACGGCAACCCGATCCCGGGCCTGGAAGAGCTGGACCAGGAGCTGCACGCCGACTCGTTCAAGGAGGGCGGCCTGGTCACGCTCTTGGAGAGCGCGGGCCCCGAGGGCAAGAACGTCGTGGTGCGGAGGCTCGGCGAGCCGCTGCAGACCGATGCACAACTGATGTACACCCTGCGCCGGGCCGGGATCCGTCCGGGCGCGGTGGTGAGCGTGCACGAATCCGCGGGTGGCGTGATGGCGGGCAGCGGCGGCGAAGCCGCGGAACTGCCCCCGGACGTCGCGTCACACGTCTTCGTGGCCGCACGGTAGTTGCGCTTTGGCGCTTGGGTCGCTTTTGGCGCCTTGAGCGCCTTGGCGTCTTGGCGTTCGGCGTTTGGCGTTTGGCGTTTTGCCTACGCGGCGGTGTGTTCGCCGTGACGAGGGTCCTCGGGAGCCGAGCTGTAGTCGGCCTCCGGGGGCCCTCGCGGCGTTTCCCGGCGGGACGGGTTTTGCGGGTCGCTTTGGCAGGCGTGGCGGCGTGCCTTTGGTGCGCTTTTTGCGGGCGCGCGTGCGGGGGGCTTTGCGGGTGGCCTGCGCTCAGCGGTGAGCCGCCTTTTGAGCGGGCGTGGGCCGGGGCGTGCCGCTGCGGTTGCGTTTTGGTCGGGTCGGAGGGGTTCCCACCCGCACCACCCGTTGCGTTGCGTGTGTCGGGCTGCGGTTTTACGGCGCGGGGTTGACGTGGTCCGGCCCGGTGGCCTCGTATCGGCTGGCCCCTGCGGTTTTGGGGCGCGGGGGTTGGCGTGGTCGGGCCTGGTGGCCTCGTTGTCGGTCGGCCGTTGGCTTGGTCGGCCTGTGGCGGTGTTCCGGTGGCGGGTCGGGTCGGTGGCTCGGAGCGGTGCCGCTGCGGATTTGGCTTTGGTGGGCTTGGGAGTGTTCCCACCCGCACCACCCGTTGCGTCTGTGTGGCGGCTGCGGTTTTACGGCGTCGGAGCGGCGTGGTCCGGCCCCGCGGCCCCCCTGCCCCGGCTCGCGCGCCTGCCGGCGGTCTGGCTGTGCTCGGGTCGGGAGGTCCGGCTGCGGATGACGGCGCTTCGCGCCCACGGGATGGGCTTCGCCCGGGAGCGGGACTCGGCCGCGCTCGTGGCGCGTCAGCGCCCACTGATCGGCTTG
>NZ_WWJX01001484.1 GCF_009865215.1 Streptomyces sp. SID3343
GGGGGGCGGGCGCGTGGGGGCTGGGACGGGCACAGGGGCCGGGTGGGCACTCGGGCCGGGCGGACGCGGGACGGGGCGCTGTGGGAACGGGACGGGCGTTCGGGCCGGGGCGACGCGGAGCGGGCGTGGGGGGCCGGGACGGGCACTCAGGCCAGGGGGCACGCGGGACGGGCGCGGGGCGGCGGGGTGTCGGGTGCTTGGCGTCGGGGTGCGGGTTCGGAGGGGGGTTGTGCGACCCTGCCCGGGTGCACCCACGTCTGCCCTCGCCGCTGTGCGAGTTGTCCGATCCCCGCCTCGCCGATCGCGGCCTGCGGCTGTGGCTCAAGCGGGACGACCTGATCCACCCCGAGGTCCCGGGCAACAAGTGGCGCAAGCTGAAGTACAACCTCGTCGCGGCCCGCGAGCGAGGGCAGCACACGCTGCTGACGTTCGGCGGCGCGTACTCGAACCACATCCGGGCCACCGCCGCCGCCGGCCACGCGCTCGGCTTCGCGACGGTGGGGGTGATCCGCGGCGACGAGCTGGCGACCCGGCCGCTCAACCCGTCGCTCGCCTTCGCGGCGAGCCGCGGTATGCGGCTGGTGTACCTGGACCGGACCACCTACCGCGCCAAGCACACCCCGCAGGTGCTCGCGGGCCTGCTCGCCGAGCACGGCCCCGCGTACGTCCTCCCGGAGGGCGGCAGCAACGAGTCGGCCGTGCGCGGCTGCGCGGAACTGGCGGTGGAACTGGAGACGCAGGTCGACGAGGCCCGGGACAAGGAAGCCCGGGACGACGAAACCTGGGACAAGGAAGCCCGGGACGACGCGAAGCGAGTCGACGAGAAGCCGGACGTGGCATTCGACATGGTGTGCGTAGCGGTCGGCACCGGCGGCACGCTGGCGGGGATCGCGGCCGGGCTGGGCCCCGGGCGTCGGGCGATCGGCTTCGCGGCGCTCAAGGGCGACTTCCTGGCCGACGACGTGGCCGCCCTGCAACGCCGTACGTACGGCGCCGTGACCGACAACTGGCACGTCGAACACGACTTCCACCATGGTGGCTACGCGCGACGCTCCCCCGCGCTCGACGCGTTCCTCGCCGACTTCGCGAGCCGGCACGACTTCGCGCCGGAGCCGATCTACGTGGGCAGGATGCTGTTCGGGCTGTTCGAACTCGCCCGACGGGACGCGTTCGCGCCGGGTACCGGGATCGTCGCGGTGATCACCGGCTGACGACCCCGTACGGCAACTCCGCCATTCCCCGATGTGGCGGAGCCGCCGCAGGTGACGTGCCGCCCCGTGCCGGCTGTCAGCCTCATCGGTGCCGCCGCCCCGTGTCGGCGGCACCGATGCCGTTCGTCGCCTTGTCGCTCCCCCGAGCGGCGCTCCCGGAGGCTTGCCCCCGTGCCGACAACCCTGCCGGTCGGCCGATGGTCCGGGCATCCGTACAAGTACTCAGATGAGGACCCGAGTATCACCGGTTATTTACCGGTTGATCATCTTTACCGACCCCGCTCGCCCGATCGGTTGTGCCTGCCGAAAAGAAATCTTCCCCGCGCGTACAACCCTCTGCCCGGGTCGCGAGTCTTACCAATCGTGACCCGCTGGGGGGTGGGCCCGTAGACCGTGGGGAGCGGCTACGGGACGGTGAGGGGGACTAGGCCCGGGGGGCGGGCCTAGTCCCCCTCACCCGCATATACGCTGGGCCAACGTGGCTCGCATCGTGGTTGTCGGCGCAGGTATGGGTGGATTGGCGGTGGCCGCTCGACTGGCCACGCTTCGACACGACGTGACGCTCTACGAGCGCTCGTCGTCGACCGGAGGGATGTCCGGGTCGCTCACCCGCGACGGATTCACCTTCACGACCGGGCCCGGCGTACTCACGCTGCCGGCGGTGTACCGCGATCTGTTCCTCAAGACCGGCGCCGCGATCGAGGACGTCGTGGATCTGGTACCGATCGAATCGCCAACCCGGGAGTCGTTCGCCGGCACCGGCACGGGCGGCTCGCGGACGGTCGTGGACGTGCCCAACGCGTCCCGCTCGGGAGTCCACGAGGCGTTCGAGGCCGGCTTCGGCCAGGGCGCCGGCGACGATTGGCAACGGCTGCTGCATCGGGCCGGGGAGATCTGGGGCGTCACCCGCAAGTCGTTCATCGAGACGCCGCTCCTGGCGAACCCCGCGGGGCGGGCCGAGCAACTACGCAGCGCGGGTGGGCGCCGCGACCTGCGGACGACGGCCCCGTGGCGCTCGCTGCGCTCGCTGGGCCGCGGCTACCTGAGCGACGTACGACTGCGCGCCCACCTGGAGCGCTTCGCCGGCGAGGCCGGCTGCGATCCGCGCAAGGCACCCGCGACGCTGGCCGTGCTGCCGTACCTGGAGGAGACCTTCGGGGTGTGGTGGGTCCGCGGCGGCCTGCACCGGATGACCGAGGCGCTGCACGCGCGCTGCGTGCAGCGAAAGGTGAAGGTGCGCACCGAAACCGGCGTCGCCTCGATCGAACTCACCGGCGGCAAGGTGTCCGGCGTGCTGCTCGAAGGCGGCGGCCGGGTCGACGCCGACATCGTGATCACCGACGTACCCGCGCACACCCTGCGCACCGACCTACTGCCGGCCTCGGCACCGGCACCGAGGCCACGCCGGGTACCCGCGCCGTCGTCGGTCCTCGAACTGCACCTCGCGCTGCGCGGCCGCGAGGCGGATGTACCGCACCGGACCTACCTGTTCGCGGACGACCCCGCCCACGAGCCGATCGCGCTGTTCGCGGGCCGGCCCACGCCTCCCGCCGACCCGACGCTGTGCGTACTCGCGCCCGACGACGCCTCACTCGCCCCGGCGGGGCACAGCGCGTGGACGGTCCAGGTACGGGTGCCGCGGCACGGCGACCTCGACTGGACGGCGGCCGACGTGCGCGACACCTACCCCGCGACGCTGCTCGACCTGATGGCCGCCCGCGGCCTCGACGTCCGCGACCGCGTCCTGTGGTCGCGGCTGCGCACCCCCGCCGACCTCGAACACGACACCGCCGCCCCGGGCGGCGCAG
>NZ_WWJX01001485.1 GCF_009865215.1 Streptomyces sp. SID3343
TCGGTGGGCGCTGACGCGCTGGGACCGTAGTCGGGTCCGGCTCCCGGGTGGAGCCCAGCCCGTGTCGGTGGGCGCTGACGCGCTGGGACCGCAGCCGGGTCCCGCTCCCTGGTGAAGCCCAGCCCGTGTCGGTGGGCGCAGACGCACCGAGACCGCAACCCGGTCCCACCCCCGGACGAAGCCCAGCCCGTGGGCGCGAAGTGCCGTCGTCCGCAGCCGGCCCACCTGACCCAAGGGCCGGCCGGGCCGCGGGCGAGCGGGCCGAAAGGGACGGGGTCCCGAGGCCGGACCGCGCCGCCCCGTCGCCGTAAAACCGCAGCCCTCCGACGCGTCCGCAACGGGTGGCGCGGGTGGGAACACACCCCGACCCACCCAACACCCGACCGCAGCCGCTCACCCGGACACATCACGCCCCCCACCCGTCGCAAGCCGAAAACGCGGCCGCTCGACGCACCAACTGGGAGTAAGTCCAACTCCGCCCGCCGGTTGCGAAATCAACAGTGCGCCCCGCCGGAACCCGCTCCCGCAAGGCCGATTTCGGCCGCGTTCCGGAGCACAGCAAAATTCGAGTCCGCCGGAGCCAAACGACCGCCGACGCCACAACCCGCGGGACCGGGCGACCGCGTCCCGACTCGAAATCGCCGCACGTAGTCGCTCCCGCTCCCGCCCGCGTAACGCCGCGTCCCGATACGCCATCTCGGCCCGAACCGCCCACATCGGACGGCAGTTCGCGTCCTGACGGGCGCACGTTCGGGTGATCGAACAATTCGCGCGGAAGTACGCTCCGCCTAGTTTCGGGAACGCACTGTGACCGGCCCCGTTCGGCCACCGAACCTCTGCCAGGAGCCAATTCCCGTGAACGTAGCTCCCGCCTTCGACCACGAGGCGTACTTCCGCTTCCGCGACGACCTGCTCGGTCCGTCCCGTAACCGGATCCTGACCGCCGCCGAACTGTGCGAAGCCGGACGACTCATCTATGGCGACCCCAACGGCCTTTCCCTCTACGGCATACCGGCTCCGGAGATGGAGGCCAAGGGCATCCGACTCCTCGGCCGAACCACCATCGAATGCTGCGTCGACGCCCACGCCACCGCCGTCGCACAGGCGGTCGCCGAGGTCCAGGCGGGCCTGCCGCCGGTCGAGGACGCGATGATCGTCGACCTGTTCTGCGGTTCCGGGAACTTCGGCCACCATCTGGGGGAGCGTCTCGGGTATCCGGTGTACGCCTCCGAGTTGGACCCGGTCGTCCATGCGGCAACCCGCAACAATCTCGACCGCATCGGCTCCACGATCGACCTGCACTTGGCCGACTACCGCGACCTGATCGCCCGACTGCCACCGATCGGCCCCCACGACACCTACGCCATCGAACCCCCGTGGGGCTCCGCGTTCACGGCGGACGGTCTGGACCTCACCCGCACGACCCCGCCGGTCCCCGAAATACTCGCCGACATCCGCCGTGCCCGAGCCGGCCACCCGTGTCTTGTCGCCATCAAAACCAACGACAAGATCGCCCACGACTCTCTCGAAACGAGCTTTCACGACGCCACCCACGTACGCACCGTCCCGGCCCACCGAACCCTCCCATGGGGCGCCAACATGGAGGTCCACGTCTACCGCCTGGACGTTGGGGACCGGCGGTCACGAACCTGAGCTCCCCGCCCCGGCCGCCCGACGCCCGACGGTGACGAGCGCCCCCACCACGATCCAGGACGCAATCCGACCTGATGGGCGCCCGACGTTCGGCTCGGCACACAGCCACAGGCGGAGAACATCAAGAAGGCAGCCGAATATCGGTCAAGGCCGTTCGCCGCCCTCACTCGGGTCGGCAACGTGGCGCGAGGCAAGACGCGACGGCTATACGCAGGCCGGCACCGGTACGAGGGATCGCAGCCCGGGCAACACCGCGGTACCACTGCTGTGTTCGTCGTTCTCCGGGGCGCTGGTCACCGCCCACGACGGATTCGCTGGGAAAGTCGCCTCATGCAGCGATTCTCTGCGAACCCTGGCAATCTGGACGGTCCGATCACGCTCGTCGACGAGCAAGGAACCGATGGGTGCTCCACCGCAAGCGCCCGGACGTGCGTGCCGTCCGTCGACTCGTCAAGGACCGTGCCACGCCGGTCATGTGGGGGGCCTGGGCGGCATCATTCCGCGGACCGTACCGGAGGCCGAACGCCCCACACTGTGGGGTCGGATCGAAAACGAGTACCAGGGCCCGGGCGGAGCGGGGTCGATGGGCCGCCACGCGGCGCACGAGTTCCGAGCCGAGCCCGGTCGCCGCATGCTCTACATCGAAGACCACTGTTGACCGCACCACGTGCCGCCATCAAGCCGGCGGAGGGCCAGGAACCGCGAACCGAATCCCCTTCCCCCGATCCGCGCTCACGTCCGAAACATCCGGGCCCGGCGAGCCCGGGCTTCCTCCTCGGGCGTGCTCGTGTGACGGGGCACCCTCGACCGGGTGAACACCCCACAGTCGTCGCCGCCGGGCAGTGCGTTCACCGCAGGCGCCAAAGCCAGCGAGTTCGACCACCTCGTGTGAGGGTCACGCTCGACAGGCCCCACCGGACCCTGCCGGATTCCGGCTACCTCGGTGCTGCAGCACGCCCCCATCGCGAGCCTGCCTGATCAGCCCGCCCACCTGACGAAGAGATGGGTGGTCGGGTTCAGGGCATTCGCCCCCGTGCGTTGCCGTTCGCCCGACTCGGTGACCCCCTCGTCGCCCTCCACCACCAGGCCGCCCAGTCGAGGTATCCAAGACTGCTCAGGACACCTAGGGAGCGGGACTCGGCTGCGGTCTCGGCGCGTCAGCGCCCACCGACCAGGCCCGCGTCGAGTGTTCGACGAGCCGCACGAGAGTGACTAAGCGGAACACTCAGGGAGTCTCCCAGTGTCCGCAACAGTGCAGGTCAACGCCCCGAAGCCATCACCGCTCCCTAACCCCAGCATGAAGACCTTTGCGCTTCGCGGCGTTGCCGCCATTCGCCTATCCGTCCTTACCGATGAGACGACCAGCCCCGCCCGACAGCTCGAAGCGTGCCAACAAGCTGCCGCCGCGCTCAACATCGACATAGCCGACCGGATCGCCAACGACCTTGACGTCAGTGCGTCGAAGGTCGGTCCGTTCGACCGTCCCGAGTTGGGCGAGTGGCTGTACCGACCGGACGACTTCGACGCGTTGATCTTCTGGCGCTTCGACCGTGCCATTCGATCCATGAGCGACATGCGCGACCTTGCCGCGTGGGCGAAAGAGCACCGCATCATGTTGGTGTTCGCCGAGGGCATCGGCGGTACCGGACGGCTCATCTTCGACTTCCGGAACCCGCTCGACCCGATCGCCGAACTCATGATGACCCTGTTCGCGTTCGCGGCCCAGGTCGAAGCAACGTCCATCCGGGAACGCGTCGTAGGCGCGCACGCTGCCATGCGGACCATGCCTCTCCGATGGGCCGGCGGAAAGCTGCCGTTCGGCTACATGGCGGCTCCCATGCCCGCCGAGCACGGCGCCGGTGTGACCCTGGTTCCGGACCCCGAAGCGGTGAAGCTCTTGACCCGCATCATCCGGGGCATCCTTGCCGGCGAGTCGGCGTCCGCCGTTGCCGCGAAGCTCAACGCCGAGGGCGCCCTGACCTGGCGCGACTACATCTCGCAGAAGGTCGGAAAGCCGCTCGGCGGGAAGTCGCCCAAGTCGAAGCACGGCGAGAAGGGACGCGTGTTCTCGCGCTGGACATGGACCGGCGACACGGTTACCGGCATCCTGCGCAGCCCCGCATTGCTCGGGTGGAAGCTGCACAAGAACCAGCCCGTCCGGGATGCCCAGGGCGCCCCCGTGCTGTTTACGGAGACTCCGCTTCTGACGCGTGAGGAGTTCGACGCGATCAACGCCGTACTTGCCGCTCGGGCGAACAAGCTCTCGGGCACCATCCGGCGCGACAGTGCCCCCGCGATGCTGCTTCGGGTCGTTCACTGCCACGCGTGCACAGAGCGCATGTACCTCTCGCGCAAGTCCGACCGGCGCGCACACGACCTGTACCACTGCAACCCGAGGTCGCGCGGCATGGACTGCAACGGCACGGCGAGCATCCGCGCCGAGTGGATTCACGCCTACGTCGAACGCGAGTTCCTGCGCCGGGTCGGGCACATCCCATACCACAAGGTGACGGTGACCCCGGGCTACGACCCCGCACCCGAAATCGCTGCCACGCGCGCCGAGTTCGACGCACACCAGGAACAAGAGGGGCGGCAGAAGTCGCAGAGCGGCCGGGACTCGTGGCAGGCACGGCACGACGCGCTCGACAGCCGACTCGCCGAACTGGAGTCGACCCCCGCCCGCCCCGAACGGCGCGAGATCGTACCGACCGGCCGCACCTACGGCGACGACTGGCGAGACGCGGACATCGAAGGAAAGCGCGCGATGCTGCTTGAGGCCGGCGCCAAGCTCACCGTGCGCAAGGGACCGAGGGCGCCGCGAGAGCTTGACGAGTCGCTTGTCGAGTTCACACTGTCCGGCGAGTTGGACCCGATCGTTGAGGAGTTGGACGGGCTTGCCGAAGCCGAGACCGAGCGGCCGACCGTGCCGACTGCCCCGGGCATCCGCGTGCCGACGAACAAGCCGACCGAGTCGACCTCGGCGAGCACGACCAGGAACACCCCGCCCTCGGCGAGCACGCCACACAACGACGTGAGGGAGGAACCGAGTTGGCCGGCGGTGCCCCGGCCCCGCAACGGCTTGATCGTTGACGAAACACCCCCACTCACACCGGGCGGTCGGCGCGTCCTTGTGGCTGTCTAGCGGTTCCGTGCGTTTCTCGAAGCCCCGGCGGGTCCACTCGGATTCCCGGGGCTTCGGCATGCCCGCACGTCGGCGTGTACGGCGGGGGTGATGTGGTGACGCTGGAAGGGCTGTCCCTGGGATGCCTTAAGAACTTTCTAATACATCCCCAGGAAGGCACTTCCAACGTCATCGCATCACCCCCTGCGTGCAGGCCATCACTGCTCCCTACGCCCAGTAGCCAACGAATACCGCGCACCCCACACCGACACGCACGGAGCGGACCGAGTGCCCGCCCCCGAACGCGCGCGTGATCAGCGAGGGTGACGCGGGTGACGTCCAAAAGCCTGCTTCTGGGATGTCTATAAGAACTCTCTAATACATCCAAGGAACAGCCCTTCCAACGCCACCACGTCACCTCCACGCGGGCAACAGGCCCACACCGCACCGCCGCAGATCATCGCTGAACCCCACTCCCCTTTGAGAGACGATTTCGCGCGGGCATTGCCCGGCGCGCCTGTCACGCGCGGCCCGATACGACTGGCGACTCGCTACCGAACAAAAGACACAGGAACCCGATCGCTTCGTAATCAGCCGCAAACAACGGACTGATACGGCACAGCTACCAGGAGAGATTGAGATGCGAATGGCGGATGACGCTTTCCGTACGTCAACCAGGCAGTGCCCACTGTGTGGTGAGCACTTCGTGATCACCAGCAGGCGCAAGAAGTATTGCGACTACTACGACGAAGCCGGGTTCGAGTGCCAGACGGCGCAGGACGACCACGGAGAAGCCCAGGACTTCGCAGCGATGATGCGCGTCGATGCCCAGTGCATTCGCTGCGATGAGCCCGCCGGCTGGAAGGGGCAGGGGCGCCCCCGGCGCTATTGCTCGAACCGCTGCAAGCAAGCCGACTACCGCTCGCGTCGGGCATGGACCGCTCAAGCCGCCTGATTCACCAATAGATACCGCTTCCCCCTTGACGAGTCATGGGGGCTTTCTGATGCCCGAAACCATCCAAAAGGAATCACGTGAACGAGACCGAGAACACCGGCGACCAGCCGTTGCCCGAGCAGAACCCCGCCATGCCCGCTGAATCGCCTTCTGACGCGCCCATTGCCGCCGAGGGCACGCCTGGCCCGGAAGTCGACCGCCGGGAACTGGAAGAGGCGCACAGCCGCTTGGACGCGGCGAACAAGCGCATCGACGCGATGTTGCGCCGGGAAGTCGAGCGGCAGGCCGGGGAACGCCTCGTGTGCGGGGCCGACCTGTTCGACCTCGGGAAGCAAGAGCTTTCCGCGCTGCTGAACGAATCCGGGTGCGTCGATGACGCGAAGGTCGGTACCGCTCTGGACGCGCTTTTGAAGGCACGTCCTTATCTGTCCTCGGCCCCTTCCACGATTTGGGGGGTCATCGGCCCCGGGCCGGGATCGATCAGCAGCGACGACGAAGACTCCTACGACACGCCCGATTGGAATTCCGCGCTGTCGGGCCGCCGCGACTACTGACGCACCACACCATCATTCCGACACGCCCGAAGACACAAAGGAAACCATGTCTATTTACACCAACACGCCCGGCGCACAGAGCATCCTTCCCGACGAATACGGGGAACTGGTCGAGAAGCCCGTTCGGGAACTGTCCCTAGCCATGCAGATCGGGACGACTGTGGAAACCGGCAGCACGCACTACCGGGTTCCGCTCCTCACCTCCGATGTCACGGTTGGCGCCGTCGCCGAGGGGGCCGAGATCACCCCGTCCGATGTCAAGTTCGATGAGATCATCGTGACCCCCGCCAAGTTCGCGGGGCTGACCGTGATCAGCCGGGAGATGGCCGAGGACAGTTCCCCGTCCGCCGGCGACCAGATCGGGCGGTCCATTGCCCGGCAGATCGCGAACAGCGTCGACAAAGCCCTGTTGAACGTGCTTGCCGCGCCGAACCCTTCCGGTCTCGCGTCTCTCGCCGGAATATCGAAGGTTGCCGCGCCGGTCACCTACAAGGACCTTGACCCGCTGGAAGAGGCACTGTCGCTGTCCGAAGCCGCCGGCGGCAACATCACCGCATGGGTCATGGACGCCGCTACGGCTCTGGAAATCGCCAAGCTGAAAGACCAGGCGAACTCGAACCGTGGCCTACTCAACTCGGATATGACCGCAGAGGGCCGGCGGCAGATTCTCGGGCGCCCGGTGTTCGTGTCGCCGTACTCCCCGGCGGATGTGGTCTACGGCGTCAGTCGGAGCGAACTGCTGACCATCATTCGCAACGGAACGAAGCTGGACGTCGACAAGTCCGTGTACTTCACCAGTGACCGTGTCGCTGTGAAGGGCACGATGCGTATCGGGTTCGCATTCCCGATCGAAGCGGCGCACGTCCGCATTCAGAACGCGGCCAACTGACACAACGGGCCGGGGGATTCACGACTGTCCCCCGGCCCGGGATTGGACCCCCCATGCCCAGACGACCCCGCCCCCCTTGCCCGATCCCTGGTTGTCCCGAGCTGACCTCGGGCGGGCAGTGCGCCAAGCACAAGCGGGAGGCGAACAAGTCCCGCGTGAGCAACGGCAAGAGCTATGACGTGCGTTGGCAGCGGACCCGCCGCGCCTACCTGTACGCGAACCCGTGGTGTGTGCTGTGTGCTCAACCCGCCGTTGTCGCTGACCATCACCCGATTACCCGGCGGCAGCTCATTGACCAGGGCGTGAGCGATCCCGACGCACCCGAGCGTCTGCGTCCGCTGTGCGTGCGCTGTCACAACGGAGAGACCGCGAAGCGGCAGCCGGGCGGATGGGCTGCCGAGCGTCGCTCTGAGCGTGAGTCCGGGCTGAGCTGAGCCCGCCGACCAGGCAGTGACCCCCTACCCCGCCTCACCCTGAGCGGCAGGGAGGGGAAATTTCAGCACGGCTCATTGAACTGTTTTGGTGGGCGTTTGCAACTGTTGATGCTCGCAACAATGCTCCGACTCGTTGGCTATCCGCCGGCGGATCGGGGCATTCTCACGTTCCCGAAATATCGTGCGCTGCAAGGAAGTTCGCGACATGAGGCGACCCCCGGCGGTTCGAGTATGGCCGGGGGTCGCGCGGTAGTGCGTCAGACCGTGCGCAGCGTGGACAGCAGCGCGGACCAGGACGCGGGGGCGACGATCAGGTGACCGACGCTCGGGTCTTTCGAGTCACGAACCGGGACGGCAGCGAAGCCCGGAGCAACTTCCACGCACGCACCGCCGTCATCGTTGCTGTGCGACGACTTGAACCAACCCGCGTCGTTGAGGTCGGGGGCAGTTCGGATCATGTTTTGTGCTCCTTGATTACCGCCGTGATCAGGTCTGCCGATTGCCCCGGCGTGAGAGCTTCGGCCATGACTCGATCGTAGGCCCGTCGCTGCCGCCTCACGGAGTCCGGGTCTTCCAAAAGTTGTCCGTTGGCGATGCCTTCCAAGTACGCGATCCGCCCGTCATCGGGCAGCGTCAAGAAGATCAAGGCGCCACCGAGGGCGCCACGTTCCCCGCGCTCGAACGGCGCGACCTGCAACCGTGACCCGGTCCGATCCATGAACGGCAACAGGCTTTCGAGCTGTTCGCACATGACTGTCGGGCCGCCAACCATGCGCCGGATGATCGCTTCGTCAAGGACTGCCGAAAAGAAGGGTGCATCCTCCCCTTGGAGCCGCTCTTGACGGCTCAAGCGGTCATCGACCTTGGCATCGATCTTGTGGTCGGGTGCCTCGGGCTTCGCTGCCCTGAACAGCGCTCGTGCATAGGCCCTGGTCTGTAGCAAGCCCGGGATGCGGTACGGCGCGTACTCGTTAATTTCGCAAGCGTCATCCTCAAGCCGCATGTAGTCGCGGTACCGGTTGGGGAACCGCTCGTGCTTGACCATCTTCCACAGGGTTTTGAACATCCCTCGGGTACCGAGTGCTTCGTCAAGTTTGGCTGGCAGCTCACGCGGGATCGTTCCACCAGTCTCGTATCTCGCCCATGACGAGACCGAGTAGCCCAAGGGTTCCGCAAGCCGCGCAATCGACAGCCCGGCAAGCTCGCGCTGTTCGCGGATTGCCTCGCCGAACTGGTGTAGCCGTCTGTGTTCAGCGGCCGGGTGGGTCGATGCGAACGGCACTTGCCATCACTCCATTTCTCACGCAGACATGGGACAGATTCCCGCGTGAACGTGGGACATCAGGTCACTCCCAAGTGGACACGCACCCCGTCACGATCGGTGCACACACAGCAGTGAAGCGCGCAAGGTGTGAGGAGCGCAGCCAAAATGCGAGACCCGAGATTGAGCAAACATGGCCCGAAGCATCTCGCCGTCGATGGCCGGATGTGGCTTGCGGTCTACCACGTCGACCAGGACGGCACGCGCGTTGTGATGCCACGTGAGCGCTTCACGGGTTCGGCTCCGGCACCGTGGCCGTTCGGCGACGGGATCAAGTCCTCGAACCCGCCGTGCGCGTGCTCGCCGAGCTGCCGCTACCCGAACCCCGACAAGCCGCCGCGCGCAGTCACCTAGTCAGCCCTGATGTCTCGGCCCGCACCTAGACATCAGGGCGCCCGAACCCGCCGCGCCGAGCTGGACACCCCCGAAGCTCGGCGCGGCGGGCACCAACCCCGGGAAAGGAAGCGGCAGATGCCGAAACGGCCAACCGCGGAGCGCCCGACCGACTTCGCTGTCACCAACGACGGCGTAGTGATCGCCATTGCGCGCACCCCGTCGCCCCGCGAAGAGCCCCGCCGAGTGCCCGAACCAATCACGGTCGGCGATTGGGTCGCCCCACTGCCCGCAAGCGGACACGACTTCGTTACCGGCCGGGTCGAACGGACCGAGGAATGCGCCGGGCTCGACAACGACCAGGTGCTCATTGTGCGCGCCGACGGGGGCGGCATGCCGCACATGGTCAAGGCGTCCGAGGTGTACATGGTCAAGCCGCCGCGCTGACCCACAGTCGCCCCGCCCGGATGCTTGGGAAAGGACACCGGGCGGGGTCTGCATCATCCGAGCACTACCGATGAGAGAGGTAGGGCACATGGCACGGACGGAGAAACACCCCCGCAAGATCAAGCCCCCGAAGCCGGGCGCCGAACACGCGATCAAGCGCGCGGGCAACGACGACTACGAAATCACCGGCGGTCGCTCCGACTGCAACCACGACTTCTGGCACTACAACCACGCGGACCGGTGCAAGCACTGCGGGGCAGTACGGACCAAGAAGAACAGGTAGGGAACGGGTATCCGACCCCGTGACCGACACGAAAGGACGTCATGCACCAGCACACGTGGACCGAGTTGCCCGAGGGGCTTCGGTCCGCTGTCGAGTCGGTCACGGGGCCGGTACTCGAAGCCGAGGCCATCACCACCTGGCACGGTTCCACACCGTTCGTCGCCACGCTCACGACCGGCACGGGCAAGGTGTTCGTCAAGGGCGCACCGACCGAGGACAACGAAGCGGCCGAACAGCGCCGGCGGGAAACCCTGGTCGCCCCGATCGTGAACCGGTTCGCCGCGCCCTTGATCGGACACGTCGAAGCGGACGGGTGGACGCTGCTCCTGTTCGGCTTCGTCAAGGGCGGCAACGCCGATCTGTCGCCCGGGTCCGTCGACCTCGGATATCTCGCCGCGACGCTCCGGGACGTCCAACAGGTGCGCCCCCCGCACGGTCTCGCCCTGCCCCCACTCGCCGACCAGTGGACCAAGCACCTGACCGGCGACCAACGATCACTGCTGACCGGCAACCATCTCCTGCACAACGACCTTGTGCCGTCCAACGTGATGGTGCGGCAAGCCGGATACACGAAGCAGGTCGTGTTGGTCGATTGGGGCCGCGCCGTGCTCGGTCCCGCGTGGGCGGAACTCGCCGGGCTCTACATGTGGCTGTTGTTCTCCGGCCACACCCCCGAAGCCGCGCGAGCGTGGCTCAACCAGTTCCCGGCATGGCGCATGGCGAGCCGCGCCGGCATCCGGGCATACGTCGCCGGGGCAACAGCCGAGTGCGCCGACAGTCCCGAGCACGCCAAACGGTGGGCGAGCCTGCTCGGCAACCGACAGACCGAGTAACCGATCACTCCGACGAGTCGACCTCGGCGCCCTGGTCGCGCGCACGAACGAACGACCCGCGTTGCGGGAGGGTTTCCACATATCCCGCAGCGCGCACGATGGCCACTGCCCGCCGCGCGGTTTCACGGGCCACGTCGTACGAAGCCATCAGGTCGGCATCCGACGGGATGCGTTCGCCGACCGCGAGAGCGCCACTCTCGATATCGCTGATGAGAAACGCCGCGATCTGCTCGTACGGGTGCGCAGCAATACGGCGGTTGATCACGCGGTCGGTCATAACGGGACTCTAGCTAACGGCACACAACGGCATATATGCCTAGCCTTGTCTGTACATGCCTAGACCAGGGTGGATGAGTTGCGTAACGTGGATCGAACGCAAGAGCCCCGACAGTCGCGGGAACGACCGCCGGGGCAGCCATCAGCCGAGTTGGTTACAGGAGCTGACGACATGACAGAGCTTATTGCGCGCGTACTTGCTTGGACGTGGCGCCTACTAAACCCGCCGAAGTCGACCGGCAGGCACGCCCCGAAGCGCGGCAAGCACGCCGCCCGCCCCACCCCCGTCGACAACACGCAACCGATCCCGGACGCACACGACGTCACCAACGAAGCACACGAACCGGCTGCCGAACTTGCCCGCCCGGCGCGCCCGACGTGGTGGCCCCCGCTGCCCTCGGCGTTCGAACCGGTGTGGAACGACGAATACAACGTCCGGCCGTTCGTCGCCGTCTTGCCGCCGGATCGCAAGCTGGACCCCGAAGAGGAGCGGCGGCAGGAACAACGGCGGCAAGCCGAGCGCCGCGCAGCACTCAACGAAGCGTCGATTCTGCCGGTCGGTTCCTGGTCGCCGGCGGGGGTGTTCGCATGATCCCCACCCCGTCTTACCGCTTGTGCTGCCGCTGCAAGGAAGGGCGCCACAACTGCATACCGGTGGCTGTGCTCGAATCCGCCACCTTGTCCGGCTGGACCCTCTACGCCTGCCCTAAGCATGCCGAGACGTTCCCGCCGCTTCCCCAGCCGGACCCGCAGTACAAGCCCGAGCATGACCCGCTGCCGCCCGTGACGTTCGCGTTCTAGCGCGACCAGCCCCGTCCGGCCATACGTCGGGCGGGGCCCCTTTCGACCATCCCCGCTTAGTCACTCTCCTCAGGCGAGCGCAGCGAGGAGAGCGGCCGGAGGCCGCGCTTTTCAGTGAGACTTCGGGGCCCGGAGCGAAGCGGAGGGACCCGAAGTCGCGAGCGGAGTGCCGCTTTTCCGGAGGAGCGAAGCGGGGGAGGAAAAGTGGTGCTTCGCGAGC
>NZ_WWJX01001486.1 GCF_009865215.1 Streptomyces sp. SID3343
CTGCACCTACCTATACCTTGCTCGGTTACCGGTGAGTACGCGCATGTCCCGCGTCGCGCGTGCCGGAGCCACTACGTTGTGGGAACCCCACAAAAAGCTACCCGGGCCACACCGACCGGCCGACGCTTCACCCGTTGCCGGCCACAAAGCACGACGGCAGCCTATGGCGTGGGTGACCGGCGGACTCCGTCGGGTCGACGCGCGGCACACCGGTGTGGCGGTCGTAGTCGTCGCCCTCGGTCTCGCAGTCGGCGAGGGCGCCGGGGCACGCGCTGGTCGGCGGCAGCGCTCCGAGCGAAGTCACAGGCCCGGCGACCGTCTTCCCGTTCGGTGCCTTCCTCGGTTCGACCTGCGGGAGCGGGTCCACCACCGGGAACAGCATCGCGTCGGAGTCGTCCGAGGCCCCCGGCAACCACTTGGCGTCCGGGAAAGTACATCAAGGTGCGTCCTTGGAGTCCGTTGCCGGAGACGCGAGTTCGGCCGTCGGATGCACCGCCCCGGTGGTGTTTCCGGTGACCACGCACGAATCGCTTCCGCCGGACCTCGCGCTTTGGGAACATACGGCAGCGGGTCACGCCCACGTGGTGCGTTTCGACCCGTAGGAGTCATACGACTCGCGGAACGAAAACGGGGGTTCGAATCCGGATGGCGGAAACGAGAGGTGTGTTACTGCCGGCCTATGTGCTGGCCGACGAGTCGGGGTCGATGGGTCCGTATCGGGAGGACCTGGCCAACGGCCTGGCTTCGTTGTGCGAGGGGCTGCGGGCTGAGCCGATGCTCGCGGCCAAGCTGCGCCTGGCCGTATTGGGCTTCTCCGACGATGTGCAGGTTCGGTTGGCCTTGGCGGACATGCGCGCCGAGACCACGCTGCCCCAGGTCGTCATACGCGGCTTGACCGACTACGGGTCGGTGTTCGACGATCTGCTGAACCGCATTCCGGCCGACGTGCAGTGGCTGCGAGGCCAAGGCTACAAGGTGCACCGTCCCGTGGTGTTCTTCCTCAGCGACGGCCAACCCACCGACGGCGAGGGGTGGCGGCACGCCCACGCCGCGCTGATCGACAGGGCCCGGACGCCGACCGCGCCGAACATCATCGCGTGTGGGATCGGCGACGCCGAGCCCGGCACCATGGTCGAGGTGGCAACCCGGCCGGAGTTCGCCTTCGTCGCCAAATCCGGGACCGACATCGGCCGGGCGATCTCCGAGTTCTTCCACGCGCTCACCGCGAGCCTGGTCGCCTCGGGGCAGGCCCTGAACTCGGCCCGCCCGCAACTCGTGGTCAACCGGCCGGACCAGTTCACCCTGGCGATCGACGAGGTCGGCTGATGCGTTCCCCCGATGGGGACGACGCTGCCGCGGCGCCGATCGGGCCGGCCTTGTCCGAGGCCGAATCCGAGCCCTGGCGCGGGATCACCGTGGGGGTGGCCGGACCGGAGTTCGAGGCGCGGCCACCGCGCCAGTACGCCTTCGACGTCCCGGACACCGAATGCGACGGCTGGTCGACCCCCGACCTGACCCTGCGTTTCGCGTCGGTGCGCGGTGCCAACCACCGCTACTACCGACAACCGCGTCAGGACGCCGCGCGGGCCGCGCTGCACGAGTCCACCGGCGCCGTGGCGTTCGCCGTCGCCGACGGTGTCTCCAGCGCCTCGAACGCCGAGATCGGGGCCATCGAGGCGTGCCGGGCCGCCGTGCATCGGATGCTCCACCTGCTTTCCCTGGACAAGCGACCGTTGGACTTTCGGGACGTGGCCCACCACGCCGCCGAACGGCTGGGGCAACTCGCGCGGTGGCGTCTGAACGGCAGGCAGCCCGAGGCGACCGAGGTGGCGGACCTGTACGCGACGACCCTCGTGGCCGGGGTGGTTCGTCCCGATCCCGCCGGACCGCTCGTCGAACTCTGCCGGATCGGCGACTCGGGGGCCTGGATCCTGGATCGGTCGGACACGTCGGACGAGTCGAGCGAGTCGATCAGGTCGGGTGAGGCGACCGGGTCGAGCAGGTCGGGTGAGGCGACCGGGTCGAGCAGGTCGGGTGAGGCGACCGGGTCGATCAGGTCGGGTGAGGCGACCGGGTCGAGCGGACGGTACGAGCCGCTGTTCGATTCGAAGACCGGTTCGGACACGCTGCTGATCTCGAACGAGGTGGCGCCGCTGCCCTACGTGCCGATGCGGCTTCAACACACCGGCGGCCGGCTGACCGCAGGTCGGGTACTGCTGGTGGGCACCGACGGTTTCGGCGACCCGCTCGGTGACGGCGACGGCCGAGTCGGCGCGTTGTTCGCCCGTACGCTCGCACAACCGCCGTCGCCGGCGTGGCTCGCGCACGTGCTGGACTTCTCCCGGGAGACCTTCGACGACGACCGGTCCCTCCTGGTGGTCTGGCCGCACGCCACGCCCGGGGTGCGCTGACATGCCTCGAACCCCCGCGGTCGACCGCGGCACGCTCGCCCTGGGGCACCACCTGGGTCAAGGCGGCCAGGGCACGGTGTACGCGGTGACCAACAAGAGGATCAACGAGGCCGAGGGCGGCGGTTGGGGTGTGGTCTACAAGGAGTACGGCGCCGACGTGCTGCCCGAACTCGACGCCGCCGCGCTGGCGTCGCGAGTGGACCTGCTCGGCACGCTGAGCGCCGCCGAGGGCCGGTGGCTGTGCGACAAGACCGCATGGCCGGCGACCGTGGTCGAACACCAGGGCCGTGCCTGCGGGTTCCTCATGCGCGAGGTGCCCGATCGCTTCCGGTTCGCCTACCGCAGCCTGAGCGCGACCGCGGGAACCGAGCGCCTGGCGAACCTGGAATATCTGCTCAACGACGACGCCTACGTCGCCGGCATCGGCCTGACCATCAGCGATCGGGACCGGCTCGACCTGTTGACCGACCTGGCGACCACGCTCACCCGGCTCCACCGCATCGGCGTCACGGTCGGCGATCTGTCGCCGAAGAACCTGCTCTTCACGACCGACCCGCGGCCCGAGTGCTTCCTGATCGACTGCGACGCCATGCGGTTGGCGGGCGCCACCGTACTGCCCCAGGTCGAGACCCCGGACTGGCAGATACCCGCCGGCGAGGAGAAGGCGACGCGGGCCACCGACGTCTACAAGTTCGGGCTGCTCGCCATCCGGCTCTTCGCCCGTGACCAGGCCGTCGGCGACCCCGCCGTACTGAGCGTGCTCAGCCCGGCGCTCGGTGATCTGGCCCGCCTCAGCCTCGACCCGGATCCGGCTCGGCGGCCGACACCGTCGGTGTGGGCCGAACACCTCGCGGCGGCGGGCGCACGGGCATCGACCACTCCCGCCGCGGTCGGCCCGCCCACCGGGGGACGGCCGCCCGCGCCGCCGACTCCTCGTCCCGGGGCGGGGCGTCCACCATCGCCCGTGCCCGTGCCCCCCGGCGCGGGACCCGGCTCGGGCAACGCCGGCCCCGCCAAGGTCGGCGCGGGGGTGGCCGCGCTCATCGTCGCGGTGATCCTCGCGCTGGTGTACGCGCACTCCCGGGACTCGTCGCACACCGCGTCCTCCGACGCCGTACCGGAGTCCACGGTTTCCGCCGGCCAGTACTCGCCCGGCGGCGGCTCGTACTCCTCCGGCTCGTCGGGCGGGTACTCCTCCGGGTCGTCGTCTTCCGGATCCTCCTCCGGGTCGCACCCGTCCGCGGACGCCGGGGACGAACCGGCTCGGGTGCCGGCTTCGGCGCCGGCCCCGCCCGCCGCTCCGGACCCGCCGAGGTCGACACCCACGCCCGACGCGGTCGGGGATGCCAGGGTCGGTTCCTGCTTCGTCGACCGGGGCACGGGAGGCCACCCCGACCTGCTCTCCATCGACTGCACGTCCGGCGTGTTCAAGGTGGTGAGCATTTCGAGAGGCACCACCGACCTGGACAGCTGCCGCGACGTCACCGACTACGACAAGAGCGTGTCGTCGTCACGGAACAACCTCGTGCTGTGTCTGACCTACCTGAACCCCGGCGGCACCGCCTACCACGCCCAGAAGGGAAACTGCGTCTACGGCGCCAACGGCGGCGGTTCCTGGCGCACGATGGCCTGTCAGACGGGGAACTTCAAGGTCCTGGCGGTCTACCGGGGCAGCACCGACTACGCGAAGTGCGACGGTTGGCCGAACTACAACCTGGCGAAGGCCTTTCCGGTCAGCGCCGATTCCGGTCTCGACGTCCTCCTGTGCCTGTCGATGAACTATCCCGACGACATCGGCAACGCCGCGGTTCGCTCGTGTCTGCGCAAGTCCGGCAGCGAATCCCAGCCGATCTTCACCAACGTGGGCACGTGCGCCGCTTCGAACATCGTCGTCTCCGGACGCACCAGCGACTCCCGGGACACGGGCTTTTGCGGCCGCGACGGCGCGACCCACTGGAGCAACTCGGAGTATCCCAAGCTCGGATACACCGTGTGCTGGCGGTGGTTGTAGGACGTGGTACCCGGGCGCCGGGGCCGCCTGGAACCCGCCGGCGGGGAGTGGTCGTATCCACCGTCGTGAAACCCGACGCCCCGGTCGACACCGTCCGACGCCCCCGGCTCCCGACCCCCCTCGGGAACCGGGTCACCGTCACCACAGTGAACGACCCGGCACATCCGTAAAGTTCGTCAGCCGAAGGCGCCCGGTGGCAGTCGGAACGGGGCTCGGTGGTCGCCGGAGATCAACGGAACCGTCGGGGGGCCTCCGGGCCGGTTCGTCAGGTAGTCGGCGCGGCGATTGTCGCCGCCACCGCCGTCACCGCCGTCGCCCCCGACCGGGCCCACGCGGGTCGGGGTTGATCGCCGTCCGGCGCGGTCGAGAGCACGGGCGGCCGACGGTCACGGTCGCGGTCGGGACGGTAGGCGGATGGTGAACACCGAGCCGATGCCCGGGGTGCTGCGCGCGGTGACCGAGCCGTCGTGGGCTCGGGCGAGGCGGTGGACGATGGCCAGGCCGAGGCCGCTGCCGCCGGTGCGGCGGTTTCGGGACTTGTCCGCGCGCCAGAACCGGTCGAAGACGTGCGGAAGGTCCGGCGCCGCGATGCCCGTTCCGGTGTCGGTCACCTCGAACACGATCTCCGACCCCTCCCGAAACGCGTGCACGATCACGCTCCCGCCCTCGGGGGTGTGCCGCACCGCGTTCGACACGAGGTTGCCCACCATCTGCCGCAACCGCACCGGGTCGGCCGACACCCGCAGGCCCGGCTCGCCC
>NZ_WWJX01000153.1 GCF_009865215.1 Streptomyces sp. SID3343
CTCCGCCGGCTCGACCGGCTGCGCGGGCCCGGTCGGCGCGACCGGCCCGGCCGGCGTCTCGACCCCCCGCGCGCGGGGGGTGTGCGGGAAGGCCGGTTCCTCTTCCTCGGCCTTGGACACCCGCGCCACGCGGGCCGCCGCCACGACCGGTTTCGCCGTCCACCGGCCCAGCCGCGTACAGATCTCCCGCGACCGTTCCTCGGCCCGATCGTGCGGCAGCCGGCGCAGGTCGCGCATGCCCTCCAGGAGGTGGTGGATGCCCGCCCAGTCGGTGTCGGTGTAGCGGCTGACCAGGAGCGCCGCCGCGTGCGCGTGGACGTCGGAACCGGCCTTGGGCTCCTCGCCGACGACCAGGCGGTAGCGCCCCGCCCACGGGTCCGGCTCGCGCGGTCGGCGCGGCAGCACCACGAAGCGCGGCTTGCCCGAGTGGTCGCGCGTCTCGAAGGTGGAGAACGTGAACGACACCGGGACCAACCACAGCAACAGATCGGACAGGCCCCACAGCATCGGCACCGGGTCGATCCCGACGTCGACCTGCCGAAACGAGAAGAACCGCCCGGGGTGGCGCAGCACCGCCGCGACCGCGACCTCCAGGAGATACGCCTGTTCCCTGGCCCGGTCGCGCAGCAGTTCCGCGTGCGCGTCGAGGGCGTCGGCGATGAAGTCCGGTGGCAGCGGCGCGAGACCGTAGCCGCGCGGGACGTCCTCCAGGGCAGGCTCGCGCGCCCACACCGGGTCCTGGGTCAGCACGAGAGCGGCGTGCGGGCCGAGGTCGCGTCCGGGGTCGAGCAGGACGCGCGCGTTGTTGCCCTCGACGACGTACTCGCGCCGGATCACCGCCGCGCCGCGCCCGGTGTGCACGAGCGCGACGCTGGTCACCGGGGCGCCGCGATCGTCCGCGTCCACTGCGACGTGCTCGCGCAGCTCTTCGTGCCAGCCGGTGAGTTCGTCCCTCGACACCGACGCCGCGATCGGTCCCAGGCCGCGACCGCCGAGCAGACTGTCGTCCTGGCGGCGGTAGACGATCTGCCGAAATCCCGTCACGCCGGCGTCCACCGCCATGTCGTTTCCTTCCGGCTGAGCCGTCCATACCGTCATCGTTGCGGGTCTCCCCTTCGAGGCACCAGGTTGCGGGCCTCCATGGACAGTCGGCCGTGCTCCTGGAGGAAGGGGTCACGGTAACGGGAGGACCAGAGGGCGTAGACGAGCGCCCGCTGATAGGCGGTGGTGTCCCAGTCGAGCCGGTCCAGTTCCCACACCGTGGCGGCCAGGGCCTCGCCGAGCGTGGACACCTTGCCCGCCCCGACCACCAGGCGGGCGAGCAGCCACACGACGCCGTGGGTGACCTCGGGAGGGGCGCCGCAGCGGTGGATCGCGTCGATGTTCTCGTGCAATCGGATCACCGCGCCGGCGACGACGGGGCGTACGTGTCGGTCCGGGCGGCGGTTGTCCTCCTTGTCCCGGCGCAGCAGGGCGTCCAGGCGCAGCACGACGTGGCGCAGGAGCGGCCGGTCGACCAGTCGCAGGGCGACCACGAGCGACGCCAGGTCGGCCTTCTCCAGTTCGTCGCGAAAGTCGGCGCTCTCCCGGCCGCCGGCCCGCTCCAGCGCGCCGGCCGCCCGGAACAACGCGTCGAAGCCGTCGGGGGTCGCCCCCCAGCCCTCCCACACGGGCCATCCGGGCAGCTCGAACCGGGGTCGGCCGGGGGTGTCGACGTCGGGGCGCGGCGACGGCGGGAGGTCGGGCGCCGGGTGGGGTGTGGAGTCGGGTGTGGAGTCGAGGCCGGCCTGTGGCGGCCAGGGGTACGGCGCCTGTGCCGGCGATGCGTACGGCGCCTGTGGCGACTGTGTGTACCCCGCGTCCGGTGGCACGTGGTAGGGCGTCTCCGGCGGTGGCGCATCGGGTCGGATCGGCGGGAACGGGTCGCGCCGGCGCGAGTCCCCGCCCGGCCGGTCGTCCGCGTCGTCGTCCGCGCCCCTCGCCGACCCGACCGGCCACGCCGGTGGCCCGCCCGCCGGAATCACCGGCCGAAACGCCGGCCCGGGGAGCTGCCACCCGTCGTCCGCGTGGTCGGGCGCGCGGTCCCCCACCCGGGGCGGCGGCGCCGACACCGCCGGCAGGTGTCGGGTGTAGTCGGGTTCCAGCTCGATCACCAGGTCGGCGCACTCCCGGGGCGATTGCCGAGCCGTCGCGGTGCGCAGTTTCGCGAGGGTGGCGCCCACCTCCGACCACGGGCGGGTGCGGTACAGGTTCACCAGCGTCGCGGCGGCCGCGGCGAAGACGTCGTCCTCGGGCAGCGGTTCCAGTTCGGGCGCGATCCGCAGTCGGTCCTGGGGGGGCTGTGTGGTCGGCCATTCCGGGACCAGGACGAACCTCGGCTTGACCGGGCCGTCGTTGGTCTCGAACGTCGAGAACGTCCAAAAGCCGGGCGCGATCGCCATCGCGAGGTCGAACACGCCCCACAGCACCGGTACGAAGTCGTCGCCGACGTCGGCCACCCGCAGCGCGTACGTCTTGCGCGGGTCCCGCAGCACCGCCGCGAGCACGACCTCCACGAGGTCGAACCGGCGCCGCGCGTCCTGCCGGATCCAGTCGCGGATGTCGCGGTCGTAGGCGTCGGGGCGAATCGCCACCGCGGGCAGCCTGGTGCCCTCGGGCACCTCCGCCAGGGCCTCCCCGGTCCCGGTCAGGCCACCGCCGCGGTTGCCGTGCAGCCACACCATCGCGAGCATCGTGTGCGGCTCGACGGTGCGCCCGGGGTCGAGCAGGACGTGGGTGTCGGTGCCGGGGCGGTTGGTGCCGTGTATCGCGGCCTCGCGCAGCAGGAGTGCGTAGCGGTCCTTGAAGCGGACCCGACCCATGCTCCACGTCGGGCACTCGGGGTGCGATCGGTCCATCGAGACGTGGTGGTCCAACTCACCGTCCCAGCCGCGTAGTTCCTCGCCGTCGAGCGAGGTCGCGACCGGTCCCATGCCCTTGCGGCCGAGCAGGTGCTCCCAACTCCAGCGGTACACGGTCTGGTCGAGGGTGGGTTCCGAGCCCACGTGGTCTGCCGCCATGTCACACCCCCACCCGCTCGACGCCGGCCTGATCGAGCATGTCGCACATCGCGAGGATCGACACGATGGGTTCGAGAACCCGTCGCGGTCTGATCCCGCCGGGGAACCGGCCGTCCCGGTCGCGCGCCCCGGTGGCGGACACGAAGTGCATCGTGCAGCGCCGGAACTCCTCGTAGGGGCCCAGCCACGCGTGCGCGTCGTGGGCGTGCAGGAACGAGTACACGTCGCGGCTCTCCGCGTCCGCGCGCACCGGGTCCACCACACCCGGTACCGGGGGGTGCGAGCCCAGCCACGCGTCCACGGGCGGTTCGAACCGGATCAGGTCGGACTTGGTGACCGCGACCGCGACCGGCTGGTGGAGCAGCGCCTTCTCGCGCGGCAGGCGGTTCATCACGGCGGTGAACGTACGGTCGCCGCCGCGCGCGAGCCGCAGGTCCTCGTCGTGCGCGGCGAACCGGCGCAGTTCCGGCAGGTCGATCGCGACCACGGGGTCCACGACGAACACGAAAGCGTCCGCCGCGGCGAGGAATTGCATCTCGCGACCGCCCCTGGCCAGGTCCTCGCCACTGACGTCGAAGAACGCGATGGGCCGGGTCCGGCCGCCCACGCGCAACAGCAGCGCGTCGGCGAACTGGACGAGGTTGCCCTCGCTGGAGACCGTGGTGGCGAGCATCTGACCGTGTTGGAGCGGCTCGACCCGGGTCGAGCGGTAGGACTGGTGCTGGTCGATGTCCACGGCGGTGTGGTTGACGCCGTACGCGCGCAGGCCGCCGGCCTCGATCTCGCCGATCATCGCGGCGAGCAGGTGGGTCTTGCCGGACAGGCCGTCCCCGATCAGGCCGATCACCAGCGGCGGTTCGTGGATCATGTAGTTGGTCGGCAGGTAGTGCTCGCGCTTCTCGTCGCCGCTGGGGTTGGGGCAGCGCATGAACGTCGAGCGCAGGCGGTCGTGGCGCTTGAGCGGGTCGGTGATGTTGCTCAGGTCCACCCGCTCGAACCGCTGGCGCGCGTCGCGCTCGTACAGTTCGTGCTCGTTCCAGCGGACCCGGTCCAGGCAGTAGGGACAGCGCACTTCGGGTCGATTCGGGTCGGCGGCGGGCGTATTCGGCGGTGTGCTCCCGGTGGGCCCCGTGCCGGTCTCGCGGGGGCGCCCGGCGGGTTTGGGCACGTTCGACGGTGCCGGCGGGCCCGGTTGACGCGTGGCCTGTGCGGTGGGGGCCGAACCGGGGGTGCGCGCCGGTTGCGTGGCGCGCGGGTTCGACGCGGCGGCGAGTCCGTCCAGGCGGGTGCGCAGCGCGGCCACCCGGGCGTTCTCGGGCAGGGTGTGCAGTTCGGTCGGCACGTTGAGCAGGCGGTGGAAACCGGCCCAGCCCTCGTCGACGTAGTAGCGGGCCAGGCGCCGGGCCAACTCGCGGTGGGTGTCGTGTGGTTCGCCGCGGCCGGTGGCGTCCACCCGGACCCGGTTGTCGGAGCGGGCCCCGGGCGGGCGCGGCAGGACCACGAACCGCGGCGCGCTCTTGGGGTCGGCGTGCGCGTCGTCGATCTCGAACGTGGAGAACGTCCACGGGCCCGGGAGCAGCGCGGTGAGCAGGTGTTGCAGGCCCCACAGCAGGGCCGTGGCCTCCTCGACCGCGGGCAGCGTCACCGACATCCGCGCCCGCGGCGCGCGCAGCACGGCGGCGGCCAGCACCTCCAGCGGTTCGCCGAGCCGGCGCGCGCGTTCGTGCAGGCCGCCGGCGGCGAGGTCGAACGCCTCGGCCAGGTGCCGGTCGGTGAGCGGCTTGAGGTCGTAGCCCGGAGCGACGTTCTCCAGGTCGAGCGCGCCGGGGCCTCGGCGACCGAGCGCCGCCCATGCGATCGCGTCGAACGGCGCGACGCCGTCGCGCGGGCCGACCAGGACGTGCGCGGAGTTGTTGAGCCGCTGCCGGCGGGCGTCCGCGCTGAATTCGCGGCGGATCAGCGCGGTGCCCAGCGGTGTGTCGAGCAGGCACACGCTGAACGGCGGGCACGCGGGGTCGCCGTAGTCCATCGTGACCGCGTCGGCCAGTGCGGTGCGGGTGTGCCAGCCGAAGAGTTCCTCGCGACCGAGCGACGTGGCCACGGGCACGATGCCGCGCCGGCCGAGCAGGCCGTCGGGGTCCCAGCGATAAACGATCTGATGGAGCATCAGCTCGGCTCCCCCACCACGGACGGGGCTTGTGGCGTTGCGTTCACGACGAGTCGTTCCTTCCCCAGTGCCAACGTCGGCGGTCGGTGTTCGTCGACGGTCGGGCGGTCGGCGGGTCCGGGGGTCTGGGCGGGGGCACCGGCGTGGTGCCGGTGGCGGGCGGGTCGTACGGCGGCGTCGGTTGCGCCGACGGCGGAGGGCCGGCCGGTTGCGCCGGGGGTTGGCCGGCGAGCGGCATGCGCTGCCGTTTTTGCTCCAGCACCTGGCCGTAGCGGCGGCGGCCCTCGGCGAGCGGGTCGTACTGCGCACGACCGCCCACCCACGGGTCGGGTTCGGCGAGGCGTTCCAGCACCTGTACCGCCCCGGGGCGGCGGCGCGCGTCCGGTTCGAACACCCCCCGCAGCAGGTCGATCAGCAGGCCCTGGGTCTCCAGGCCGACCGGGGCGCGGCCCTGGCGGACCGGTCGGCCGGTGGTGACGTGATAGGCGACCTGTGCGGCCGACCAGACGTCGTCGCGCGGGTCGGCGGGGCCGGGGCCCTGCAACGGCCCGGGGGCGGCCCACTGCGACGCGCCCAGGCCGCCGCGCGGTTCGCCCGC
>NZ_WWJX01001487.1 GCF_009865215.1 Streptomyces sp. SID3343
GGGTGCCCAGGCCGCCGGCCGCGCCGATCCTGGTGCGCGGTTCGATGCCGTGCCGGTGGGCGACCTCGTCGCGCAGGGCCAGGATCTGCGGGAGCGCCGTGGCCAGCGGCCGGCCGTCGGTGTGCCCGCCGCTGTCCGATTCCACGGTGAGGTCGTCGACCATCGGCACGTGCGCCGCGAGCGCGGCCTCGTCCGGGGTCAGCAGACCTTCGGCGACCAACTCCTGTACCAGGGCCGCGGGCGCGGGCGCGAAGAACTGCGCGGCGACCTCGGGGCGCGACACCTTGGCCATCAGCATCCGCGCCCGGCGGATCCGACCGTCGGGCCCGACGTGCAGACCCGCGGCGCCCCCGTGCACGAGGGCACGGGTGACCTCGCTGAAGGCCGATACCGAGATGCATCGCACCCCGTGCGCGATGGCGAGCGCGGCGACCTCGTTCTCCCACGCGGGCGAGTGCGGGTTGTGGATGATGTTCACTCCCCACGACGCCTGTTCGGGCAGATCGCGGCGGAGTTCCTCGATGGCCGCGCGCACCGCGTGGATGGGCAGGCCGGCCGCGCCGAAGATGCCCAGCAGGTCGGCGCGTGCCATCGCCTTGACCATGGCGACACCCGCGATGCCCTGCGCCATCTCCCCTGCGACGTAAGGGAATCGGACGCCGTGGTCGGCGGTGAAGGAGCGGTCGCCGAGCCATTCGGGATACAACGGCGGGAGTGTGCCGACGATTTCGCAGCCTTCGACGGGCTCTTCGCCCAGGACGGCGCCGGTTGCCGAGTCGGACAGGCGGCGGACGATCCGGGCCGCGCTCCGCGGTTGCCGGAGCACGGCGAGGAGGCCGGCCGCGGTGAGGTCCGACACTTCACGACGAGGGGATTCCTGCAGTCCGATGGTCATGAACGGTTTTCCTGTGGCCTTCCGGAAAGGGAACTTGGCTTCGGTTTCGTCGACCGTCAACGAATCGCGTACGTTCCGGACAGTAGGTAAGCCATGTCGACGGGGGTCTGCGAACAGGCGGAGCCCAGGACGCGGCGCGTGTTGCGGTCGTCGTAGACACGGGTGTGCCGAAAGTAGGCGGAGAATCCGGCGTAGCTGTGAAAGCGCTGCTCGGCCGGCGAGAGCCTTTCGGGCAACGCGGACGCGAGCTTGATGCGGATGGGCGCGAACTTTTCGAAGAGCTCGATCAAGGTCTCGGCCGAGACGTTCTCCGGGTGCACGATGTGGTGCGTTGCGACATCCGTGGTTCCGTGCTCCGCGGCGATGCGCACGATGGCACTCGCGGCGTCCTCGACCGGGAGACAGTTGAGCCGTGCGTCGGGCCTTCCCACCATGTGGATGACCGGCCGCAGACCGCGCGGAATGGAAAGACCGGCGATCCCTCTTTCGATGGTCGACGCCCGCAGCAGCCCGCTGATGGTCTGAAAGGGGTGGGCCGGCAGCCCCGACACCGGACTGCGGTCCGTGAGGAGAATGCTGGGCCGCATGATCAGGGCCGGCATTCCGTTGTCACGGGCCCACCGATGCACCAGGGCCTCGGCGTCGCACTTGGATCTCTCGTATTCGTTCTCGAAGCCGTGCGTGTCGTTCAGGTCGGCTTCGTACACCCTGCCGGATCGACGGGAACCGGCCACGAACGCGGTACTCACGTGACAAAAGGGCGCGCCGTACGGACTTCTGGACGCGATGTCCAGGAAGTTGCGCGTCCCGTCGACGTTGACGGGACGAATCGACCGGGCGCCCGTATTGAGGTCGATGTTGCCGGCGCTGTGGAAAAACATGTCAGTCCGCCGGACGAGCTTTTCCAGCGCGTCGTCCGGAAGGCCGAACAGCGGCTGTTCGATCTCGATCTCCGTTTCGTCGGCAAGCCGGCGAAACTTGTGAATGAAATCCGTCGTCTCCGAAAGTAGTTGAAGACCGTGCGAGATCCGGTCGATCGAACTCGTACTGCCTCGACGCGAGAGCAGGGTGACCGAACAATTCCGGTTCACGAGTTCACGAATGAGCCGCAGACCCAGGAAGCCCGTGCCGCCAGTCAAAGTAACCCGCAAGGTCGTTTGCCTCTTCTCGGTGGGTGCCGATGCCCGGTATTGCACGCCGATTCTAGCCACGGCCACAGGCGAATATGCGCGGGTAACGGGGGCGCGAGGCGGATTCATCACAACGGGCTAATCGCACGAACAGGGGTCGGTCGGGTTATAAAATACCCGAATCGACAAAGGCATCACCCATTCGCACCCCTGTTCCATCGGCTTCGTGCTGACATTCGATTCCTAATATCCGACTTTTCCTCGCGACGGGCCCTCTCGCCCACAATCGTGAGTTGCGGGCGGGTACCCGGGGTACCCTCGCTTCCGGCGCAGGCAATTCACCCGTACGTCCCCCGGTGCCCGGCGGATCGTCGGCGACGGAATTTGCCCGCCGCCGGCCGCCGCCCGCGCGGCGATGACGGCCCCGGTCGCTGCGCCTTCACGCCTTCACGCCTTCAGTCCATCGGCATCTCGGCTTGCGAGCGGCGCATCCCGCCCCAGTGGCGGCGACGTCGTCATGGGAGGACAAGCAATGCTCGACACAATCCCGATCCCGCCCTCGGAGCGCGAGGCGCCGCCCGAGCGCGCGGCCGACGGCGCGCTGAACCGCCTCGCGGGGCGGTGCGTTCGACACCGACGCTGGTTCCTGGTGGGCGCGTTGATCGTCCTGGTGTTGGCCGCCACGATCGTCGCGGGTGCCAAGGACCGCTGGTCCAACGGCGGGTTCGACGCGACCGGAACACAGGCGGCCGAGGCCGAGCGGATCGCCGCCCGCTACGGGGCCGAATCCCCGGACCTGGTGTTGTACGTCCGCGCCCGCACCCCGGTGGACGACGCCGCCGTCGCCGACACGGGGCGCCGACTGACCGCGCTGATCGCGGGCCGCCCCGGCGTGACCCGGGCCACCTCCTACTGGAACACCGGTTCCCCCCTGTTGCGGTCCCAGGACGGACTCGGCGCCCTGGTCCGCGTCGACCTGACCGGAACCGAACGCGAGCACGTCGCCACCGCTCGCGCACTCGTCCCCGCTGCCCGTCACGCCGCCGGCGATCTGCGGGTGAGCGTCACCGGGCCGGCGTGGCTGAACGCACAGGCCACCGACGAGTCCGAACGCGACCTCAAACGGGGCGAACTCCTCGCCGCACCCCTGACGTTGATCATCCTGCTGCTGGCGTTCGGGTCGCTGACCGCGGCGGCGATCCCGGTCGCCATCGGCGCGGTGTCGGTGGCGGGAGCCCTCGCCGTGTTGGCCACGCTGACCCTGGTGATGCCGATCACCGTCTTCGCGATCAACATCTGCGCGGCGCTGGGCTTCGCGCTGTCCGTCGACTACGCCCTGTTCATCGTGACCCGCTATCGCGAGGAGATCGCCCGGGGAGCCGAGCCACGCGAGGCGATCGCGCGCAGCATGTCCACGGCCGGGCGCGCCGTGCTGTTCTCCGCGGCGACCGTGGCACTGTGCCTGTCGGCGCTGTTCGTGTTCCCCCTGGAACTCCTGCGCTCACTGGCCTGGGCATCGATCCTGGTCGTGCTGATCTCCGCGCTGACGTCACTGCTCGTCCTGCCCGCGCTGCTCGCCGTCCTGGGACCGCGGTTGGACCGGCTGGACCCCTTTCGCCGACTGCGCCGAGGCACCTCCCGGGTCGGGGGCGGCAGCCCCGTCTGGCGCCGGATCGCCCGAGCGGCCACCGCCCGACCGATCCTGTGCGGTGGCACCGCCGCCGTACTGCTCCTGGCCCTGGCTCTGCCCTTCACCCACGCGCGGTTCACCACGATCGACGAGAAGATCCTGCCGACCGCGTCGGAGCCGCACCACACCGCCCAACTGCTGCGCACCGACTTCGCCGATCCTCCCGAGCGCATCATCCCGGTGATCCTGCCCCGCGCGAACGCGACGACCGATGCCGCCGCGATCGACGCGTACGCCCGGCGGTTGTCCGCGTTGCCCCACGTGTCGCACGTCCTCGCCGACACCGGCGACTACCGCGCGGGCCTGCCCGTCCCCCGTCCGGAACTCGCGCCCGCGGCGGACGCCGCGGCCTCGGCGAGCGGGCTGCGCGTGGTCCGCCCGGAACGCCCATCCGTACCCCCGGCGTCTGCCGCCACCGCCGGCAGCGTGCTGCGCGTCGTGTCCACCGACGGCAGCCAGGCACCGAACACCGTCGCACTCGTTCGCGAGCTGCGCACCCTGCCCGCGCCGCAGCCTCACGTGGTCGCCGGCAAGACCGCGGAGTTGACCGACACCAAGAGCGCCCTGCGCGACGCCCTCCCCTACGGCGGAGGGATCATGCTGATCGGCACTCTGGTCATGCTCTTCCTGTTCACCCGCAGCGTCCTGGTGCCGGTCAAGGCGGTGCTGATGGGGCTGTTGAGCATGATGGCGAGCCTGGGTGCGATCGTCTACATCTTCCAGGACGGCCATCTGCGGTCGGTGGTGGGCGACTTCACCACCGACGGATCCTTGGAGAGCACGATGCCGCTGCTGACGCTGGCCGTCGCCTTCGGGATCTCCGTGGACTACGAGGTCTTCCTGCTCGCCCGGATCAAGGAGGAGTTCGTCCGCACCGGGGACAACTCCCGGTCGATCGTCTTCGGCATCGAGCACACCGGCCGACTGTTCACGGCAGCGGCCCTGATCGTCGCCGCCACCATGGTCGCGCTCACCCTCTCCCATGTCGCGCTGCTCAAGGTGGTGGGCGTGGGTCTCGCGGTCGCGGTCGTCGTGGATGCCACCGTCGTGCGTGGGGTGTTGGTCCCCGCTCTCATGCAACTCACCGGCCGCGCCAACTGGTGGGCGCCGTCGCTTCCCCGTCGGCTGCCGCGCGAAGCGCGGGCGAAACTGCCCGACGCGCGGAGTGAGGTGCGGTTGGGGTCGGGTGTGCCGGGGGGGTCGGGCGTGCCGGGAGGGTCGGACACGTCGGGCGTTTCTGATGCTTCGGGTGCTTCGGGTGCTTCGGGTGCTTCGGGTGCTTCGGGTGCTTCGGGCGACGGCGGCTCGGTCAGTGCGGACGACTTGGTCGACTCGGGCGGTTCGGTCGGCCCGGTCGGCCCGGACGGCTCGGACGATGTGGGGAGTTCGGTCGACTCGGTCGACTCGACCGACTCGGCGGACTCGGCGGACTCGACCGACTCGACGAACTCGCCGAACTCGCCGGACCTGACGGACGTGACGGACCCAATGGACTCGACGAACCCGACGAACCCGACGGACCCGACAGTCTCGACGGACCCGACGAACCCGGCGGACTCGGCCGGCTCGACGAATCCGCCCGAGGAGCCGAGGTCCGACGCTTCGTTGTCCCGGGCATCCGTGGCCGGGGCGTCGGGGTCCGACCCGGCGGCGTCGGAGAAGCCGGCTCCCTGACTCGTCTGCCGGCCGACCTGTCGGTCGAGGCGACGTCGAGGGTCGAAAGCGGAGACGCGGCGCGACACGCCACCCGGACCGGAGCAGGCAACCGGCCACGGCGGGACGGGACTTCGTGCCCGCGGTCGGACCCGCCGAGCGGGTGCCTCGAATACCCGTCGGCCCCGCCCGTCCCGCCGGTTTCGCGGACCGGACTCGGCCTTCGACCAACGAATTCCGCGATTCGGACGACTGTTCCCTTTCGCCGGCGCCGCGCTTGTCTCCATTCCCTCTTTCGGGCGTATTCGTTTCCGGCGGAACTCCCTTGAGGGCATAGAGTTTCGGCGATCGACCGTCATTTCGGACGGTAAGCGCGACCAGACCACCCGACCTCAGCCTTTTCGCGTGAGACGAATCGAGAATCGCCCATGGAATCCATGTGCCGCCCGCCCAACGTTCGTTCCGTACGCCCGGACCTCGTCACTTTCGTGCCCCGCCCGCAAGCCTCCGTACGACTGCTCACGGTCCCCTACGCCGGTGCGGACGCGACGATGTTCGTGCCGTGGGTCGAATACCTGCCGGATTTCGTCGAACTGACGGCCGTGCGACTTCCGGGACGCGGCGCGCGAGCGGACGAGGTCTCGCTCACCGACCCGGTCCAACTGTGCGCGATGGTCGCGGAATTGATCATGGACTCCGACGACGGACGCCCGTTCGTCTTCTTCGGGCACAGCATCGGCGCGATGATCGCTTTCGACACCGTGCGTGAGCTGCGCCGTTGCGGATATCGGCTGCCGGCGCTGCTGGCCATGTCGGCGGTCCCCCCGCCGCAGGGCGGCGCGTTCGCCCAGGCGTGCCGGCCGATCCTGGTATCCGACCAGCCCTGGCGCCAATTGGGTCTGACCGATCTGCTGCCGCCCGAGGTATTCCGTGACCTGGGCGCGATGTCCGCCTTCGGGCCACCGATGATGGCCGACCTGTTGTTGGCCCTCCACCACCGGTACGTCCACGAGGCGCCGTTGGATTGTCCGGTGAGTGTCTTCGGCGCTCGCGACGACACCATGGTCGCCGTGGAATCCTTGTCGAATTGGCAGGAACAAACCACGATGCCGGTGCGGCTGCGGACATACTCCGGCGGACATCTGTATGTCCACGAAGCACTGCCGAGCCTTCTCACCGACCTCTCCAGTGACCTGCGGAGCATGGTCGGCACGCTCACCTGAACGTCGAGAGCACGTGCTTTCTTCGTCCGTCCGAAGTATGTCGACCATCTGGGGTGAGCGTGTGATTCGAGACTACGCAGGTCGCGTGTGTACGGTGACGGGAGCCGCTTCGGGCATCGGGCAGGCGCTCTCGTTCGCGCTCGCCCGGCAGGGGGCGAGGTTGGCCCTCGCGGACGTCGACGCGGACGGGCTGACCGAAACGGCGGAGCAGGCCCGCCTTCTCGGCGCGGGCCGGGTGTACGCCGACGTGGTCGACGTGGCGCAACGTGCGGCCGTCCAGGACTGGGCGGACGCGACGGCCGAGCGCTTCGACGCGGTCAACCTCGTGATCAACAACGCCGGTGTGGCGTTGACCGCGAGCGTCGACGAGATGGAGTGGGCCGACTTCGAGTGGATCATGGGCGTCAACTTCTGGGGCGTGGTCCACGGCACGAAGGCGTTCCTGCCCTACCTTCGTCGGGCCGACCGCGACGCCGGGGCGCATCTGGTCAACATCTCGTCCTCGTTCGGACTGTTCGGCATGCCCCTGCGCAGCGCCTACTCCGCGACGAAGTACGCGGTGCGCGGGTTCACCGAGTCGTTGCGCAACGAACTACGGCGCGAGGGCAGCGAGATCGGGGTGACCACCGCGTTCCCCGGCGGGATCAGGACCGCCATCGTGCGCAATTCGCGGACGCCGGAGGGTGCCGACCGGGACGACGTGGTCGCGGTGCACGAGTCGCTGTCCAAGACCTCCGCGGAACACGCCGCGCGGGTGATCCTCACGAGCGTGCGCAAGGGTCGGACGCGCGTATGCATCGGCGCCGACGCGAAGATGATGGATCTGGGCACCAGGTTCCTGGGTTCGGCGTTCGAACCGGTCGTGCACGCGTCGATCGAGCGGGCTCGGGCGAAGGTGGCCCGCCAGGCGGCGAAGAGCCCCGCCGAAGTGTCGCCGTAACCGACGTCGGCCTGCTCGATCCGATCGGATCG
>NZ_WWJX01001488.1 GCF_009865215.1 Streptomyces sp. SID3343
CAACCCCGCCGCCCCACTGACCGCAGCCACCCCGAACCGCCCACCCCCACGCACGAGCTCGCTCGCGCACGCCCCCGCCAAGATCGCGCCGGTAGCCCCAAATGCGTGGCCCATCGCGATCGTGCCGCCGTTCACGTTGAACCGATCATCGCCAAAGTCCAACTCCCGCTGGGCCTTCAGACACAGCGCCGCGAACGCCTCCGCGAACTCGACCACGTCCACGTCACCCGCCCGCAGCCCCGCCCGCCCCAGCGCTTTGGAAATCGCGAGCTGACCCGCTGTCAACATCCGTACCGGGTCCGTCCCCGCCGACGCCGACGACACGATCCGGGCCACCGGGCGCAGCCCGAACCGCTCCGCCTGCGACCGAGTCCCGATCAGCACCGCACACGCTCCGTCGGCGAGCGACGGCGACGTACCCCGCGTGTGCACATGCCGAATCTCGCGCAGGTGCGGGAGATGCCGCAGCGCGAGCGCGTCCTGCCCGCTCGCGCCCAACTCGGCGAATGCCGGTTCCAGTGCGCCGAGTTCGTCGGCCCTCGTACCCGGTCGCACATGCTCGTCGTGTGCCAACCCTCCGGGAAGCGGTACGACGGCCGAGGCGAACCGACCGGACGCCCAGGCCCGTGCGGCCATTTCCTGCGTACGGGCGCCGTACTCGTCCAGTTCCGCCCGCTCGTATCCCTCCTCGGTGGCCACCACGTCCGCCGCGATGCCCATGTGGACGCTGCCGACCTTCTCGATCACGGCGGCGTCCGTCCACAGCGGCCCCTGATCCGCGAACATCGGTACCCGAGAAGCGGATTCGACCCCGCCCGCGATCACCAAATCAGCCTGTCCGGACCGCACCAGCGCCGCCGCCGACGCGACAGCGTCGATGCCCGACGCGCAGAACCGGTTGATCGTCTGCCCCGGAATCGTGTCCGGCCAACCCATCGTGAGCACGGCGGTGCGCGCGAGATTGCCGCCCTGCTCACCCACCTGCCCGGCGCACCCGAGCAACACGTCGTCCACCGCCGCCGCATCCACCTTCGTGCGCTCGACCAGCGCACCGAGCACGTGCTCGACCAGGTTCAGCGCCGTCAGGCCCGCCAACCCGCCGCGCGGCGACGCCTTCCCACGCGGCGTACGCACGCTGTCGAGGATGAACGCCTCCGCCATCACCCGTCACCGCCAAGGCCCACGATCGTGCTGACCACCGTGGTGAAGGAACCACCGACATTGACGGTGAGGGCCGTACGCGCGCCCTCCACCTGGATCGCCCCGGCCCGACCGGTGACCTGGCGCGCGGCGTCGAGCACCATCCGCACGCCCGTCGCGCCCACCGGATGGCCCAGGCCCAGCAACCCCCCGCCGGGGTTGACCGGCAGCCGGCCGCCGGGCCCGATCACGCCCTCCTCCAGCAAGCGGCCCGCGCGCCCCGGCCCGCACACACCCAGGTGTTCGAGCGCCACGAGGCCGGTGACGGTGAAGCAGTCGTGCAGTTCGGCCACATCGAGCCGACCTGTGTCGACCACCCCGGCTCGGCGATACGCGTCGCCCACCGCGCCGCGCAGGTGCGGGAACATCACCGGGCCGGGACGGGCGAGCTTGTCGGCGAGCGAAAGCGTGTCGGTACGGTGCCCGAAGCCCCGAACACACGCCAACCGCCCCGGATCCAGGCCGTGTTCGGCGACCCATCGAGGCGACGCGAGCACCACCGCCACCGCGCCGTCGGTGATCCGCCCGCAGTCGGTGCGGCGCAACCGACCGGCCACGAGCGGATTGGCCACGTCGTCAGCGGTGAAGGCCGCAGCCGGGAAGTCCCAATCCCGGGCCTGCGCAAGCGGGTTGCCCTTGGCGTTGTCGAACGCGGTACGCGCGAACGCGCCCAGGTGCGCGGGGTCCAGGCCGTACCGGGCGTCGTATGCGTCGGCGACCTCGGCGAACAGGGTCGGCCACGGATAGTCCGCGCCGACCGCCTCGTGCCCGGCCCACGCGGCGCTGCCCAAGTTCGCGGCGCCTTCTCGGGCCGAGACGTTGCGCATGAGTTCGACACCGACGACGAGCGCGAGATCGTAGTCGCCGGCCCTCAGATCCGCCCCGGCAGCGAGTACCGCACAACTCCCGGACGCGCACGCGGCCTCGTGCCGCATGCTGGGCCGACCGCTCAGCTCCGGCACGGCGGTGACTGCCAAACCGCCCAAATGCGCCTGGCCCGCGAACAATTCGCCCAGGAGGTTGCCCACGTGCACGACCTCGATGGCGGCGGCATCCACCTCGGCGTCGACGAGCGCGCCCAGGCTCGCTTCCCTCACCAGGTCGACCAGTCCGAGCCCCTCCCTGGCCCAGTTGCGCGCGAAGTCGGTCTGCGCACCGCCCAGGACGTACACGGGCATCATCACGAGTCTCCATCCGCAACACCGGAACCAGAACCGGAACCAAATCCGATACCGGCATCCGCGCCCGAACCCGAACCCGAACCCGAACCCGAACCCGAACCCGAACCCGAACC
>NZ_WWJX01001489.1 GCF_009865215.1 Streptomyces sp. SID3343
CTGCCCGTCGTGGCGGCCCGGCTGCGCGCCGCGGCGCGTACCTTCGACGACGTCCGCTACGGCGGCCGCGGCGCCGACGCCGAAACCGACCGCGAACTGCGCGACCTCGACGCGCGCTGCGCCGAGACCCGCCCGCGCGCCGGCGCGGCCGAGCAGGTGTCCGGGTGAGCACGAGCACCGTCGACCACGTCGCGCCGAGCCCCACCGCCGAACAGGTGTGGCGCCGGCTACGGGCACCGCTGGCCCTGTGCGCGCTCGTCCTGATCGTGGTGTCCACACTCGTCCTGCTCCAGAGCGACCGACACCGCGGCCGGCTCGACCCACGCTCGACCGGCACCCAGGGCAGCAAAGCCCTCGCCCAACTGCTACGCGCACACGGCGTCGAGGTGACGCTCGTCCGGTCGCAGGCCGAACTCGCCGCCTCCCTCGGCCCCGACGCCACCCTCGTGGTGCCCTTCCCCGACCTGCTCCCCGACCACCGGCTGCGCGCGATCACCACGACCGGTGCGGGCCGCACGGTCCTGGTCGCCCCCGGCGACGACGCCCTGTCGATCCTCGCCCCGGGCGCGCACACCCGACCCGGCACCGGCCGGCGCACGCTCGACCCGCAGTGCGCCCTCCCGGCCGCGACCCGCGCCGGCAACGCCGACATCGGCGGCGTCCGCTACGACATCGACCTGCTCCCCGGCGCGACCGGCTGCTACCCCCAAGGCGGCCGCCCGGCTCTCGTGGTGACCCCGCCCGTCGCCGGCCGCGACACGGTCGTACTCGGCGCCGGCACGTTGCTCACCAACGACCACCTCGACGACCACGGCAACGCCGCCCTGGCCCTCAACCTCCTCGGCGCACACCCCCGGGTCCTGTGGTACCTGCCCACCGACGGCGAACCCCCCGCCGGTGACGACTCGTTGTGGGACCTGCTCCCGGCCGGTTGGCGCTGGGGCATCGGCCAGCTCGGCGTCACCGCGCTCCTGCTCGCGCTGTGGCGCTCGCGCCGGCTGGGCCCGGTCGTCACCGAGCCGCTCCCGGTGGTGGTCCGCGCCGCCGAAACCGTCGAGGGCCGCGCCCGCCTGTACCGCCGCGGTCGGGCCCGCGACACCGCCGCCGACCTCCTGCGCGGGGCAACCCGCGAACGCCTCGCCGCCACCCTCGGCACCACCCCCACCGACGCCGCCCTGATCGCCGCGATCACCGCCCGCACCGGGCGCACGTCCGCCGACGTACACGCCCTGTTGTACGGTGCGATCCCGGCGAACGACGAAGCCCTCGTCACCCTGGCCGACGACCTGGACGCGCTGATAAGGCAGGTACGCACGACGTGAGCGCACCCGAGCAGACCCGCGAGGCGCGCGACGCCCTCGAAGCCCTGCGCGGCGAGATCGGCAAGGCCGTGGTCGGCCAGGACGCCGCCGTCACCGGCCTGGTCATCGCCCTGCTGTGCCGAGGCCACGTGCTGCTGGAAGGCGTCCCCGGCGTCGCCAAGACCCTGATGGTGCGCGCCCTGGCCCGCAGCCTGGACCTGACCACCACCCGCGTGCAGTTCACCCCCGACCTGATGCCCGGCGACGTGACCGGCTCGATGGTCTACGACGCGCGCACCGCCGAGTTCTCCTTCCGCCAGGGACCGGTCTTCACCAACCTGCTCCTGGCCGACGAGATCAACCGCACGCCACCCAAGACCCAGGCGTCGCTCCTGGAGGCCATGGAGGAACGTCAGGTCTCGGTGGACGGCGTCTCGCGCCCGCTGCCCGACCCGTTCATGGTCGCCGCGACACAGAACCCGATCGAGTACGAGGGCACGTATCCGCTGCCCGAGGCCCAACTCGACCGCTTCCTGCTCAAGCTCACCCTCCCGCTGCCCGAACGCGACGAGGAGATCACCGTCCTGCGCCGGCACGCCGAGGGCTTCGACCCACGCGACCTGGCCGCGGCCGGCGTAC
>NZ_WWJX01001490.1 GCF_009865215.1 Streptomyces sp. SID3343
CGCACCGATGATCTACACAACAGACCGAAAACGATGAGTTGCCCAACACTTTCTCAGGCGCGGACGCCGATCGGCCACGCGAGGAGCAGCGGCCTCGGTCTTGGCGACGAGGTCGCCTGCGGCCAACGCGCAGATCGCTCGGCACATGGTCGGAACCAGGTAGGGCCGGCCGCCCCGGTGTGGCACCTGCAGGGGTCGCTCACGCACGGGCGGCACATCCGCGGCGATCGCGGTACGAACCTCGACCGGGGCACCCGGCCGACTACGGTCTCCAGCGGAGGCCCGGCGAGTGCGATACCCGTTTCGCGAATCTGATGCCGGTTCAGCGCCCAGGTCCGGGGCGCGAGAGCCGGTCCGCCGGTGGCTTCGGTACTGTGACTTTGTATGACCGACACCGAGATCGAGATCACCGCAGATCTGGTCCGCGACCTGCTGCGGGAGCAACATCCAGATCTTGCCGGGCTGGCCATCCGTGAGGTGGCGGGCGGCTGGGGCAACCAAATGTGGCGTCTGGGGGACGAGTTGGCCGTGCGGATGCAGCGCATGGACCCCACCCCGGAGCTTCAGCTCAAGGAGCGGCGATGGCTACCCGTACTGGCCCCGCTCCTGCCGCTCCCGGTGCCGACCCCGGTGCGGTTCGGCGAACCGGGCGAGCGCTTCCCCAAGTACTGGACGGTGATGACGTGGGTTCCCGGCGAGCCGCTCGATCACGGTTCGATCAGCCGCGGTGTCCACGCGGCCGACACGCTGGCGGGTTTCCTCCGGGCGCTGCACGTGGAGGCGCCCGCCGAGGCGCCGATCGCCACGGACCGCGGCGCCCATCCCAGGGACTGCACGGACGGCTTCGAGAACTTCTTCCAGGCCGTCGATGTCCTCGACGACATCGCTGCCGACGTCCGGGCGGTCTGGGACGACGCCGTTGCGGCCCGGGCGTGGGAGGGCCCGCCGGTGTGGGTGCACGGCGACCTCCATCCCGCGAACGTCGTCGTCTCGGACGGAACGCTCTCGGGCATCGTCGACTTCGGTGACATGTTCGCCGGCGATCCGGCGTGGGACCTCGCCGCCGCATGGGTGCTGCTGCCCGCGGGCACGGCGGCACGGTTCTTCGACATGTACGCGCATGCGGACGAGGCGGCGATCCGGCGCGCCCGAGGGCTGGCCGCCATGAAAAGCCTCTTCCTGATGCTCATGGGGCAGAACGGAGATCGGGGCCTTCCCGGCGGCAAGTCGCACTGGGGACCTGCAGGTCGGGCGGCACTCGATCGTGTCTTGAAGGGTGTTTGACGCACGCTTCGTCGAACCTGTTGTCGATCTTGTTTGCGTTGAACACATCGTCGGGGATGCGCCGTGAACGTTCCCGGATACGCGCGGTCGTCGGCGGCCGTGCCCCTCGGCTCACGCCACCGGCTTACGCTCGGGGCTCACGCCACCGGTTCGCGCCCGGGGCTCACGCCACCGGTTCGCGCCCACCACGGACCGGATCGCCGTCGCGGGACGCGGTAAATCGCCTCATGACGCCGTGCCCCC
>NZ_WWJX01001491.1 GCF_009865215.1 Streptomyces sp. SID3343
CGTGGCGCGCACGCCCGAGGGCCTGCCGATCCCTCCCCGTCCCAGCCACCCGCCACGCGCGGCCGCCGCCGCGAAGGCGGACGTACCGTCGGTGCCGGCGCCGCCGGACCACTCCGCCGTACCGCGCACCAACCGCGGCACCAAGGCGGCCTCCGCCGACCCCGAGGCCACCGTCGAGATGGTCCCGGGCACGCTGCCCACCCCTCCCGGGGACGTCACGATGCTGGTCGACCGGCCGATGCCGCGCGCCGGCGAACCCGGCGGCGGCGACCTCGCGGCCGTCCTGTCGTCGTGGTTCATCGACGCCGAGCCGCGCCGAAAGCTGCTCGCCCGCGACCGGCTGTTCACCGACGCGCCACGCGAACTCGACTCGCTGGCCTCCGAGTTCGGCACCTCGCCGGCCGAGGTCAAGATCATGGAACGCGACCTGCGGCGCAACCTCGAGGAGCGGATCTCGCGCTCCGAGGGCGCGCCGGTCCGGGTGCACCTGAGCTTCGTCCGCGACCGGGTCGGCATGCTGACCACGGTGTCCGAACTGCGCGCCCTGCACCCCAAGCACACGGCGGTCGTGGCGGGCCTGGACATCCAGGTCTGGCAGGTCCTGCGCGGACTGCTCGACCTGCACACGTCGGTCGACGGCTGGCTCTCCCCCGCCCCGCTCGGCGAACTCGCCGACCGCACGTCGGCCACCCTGGACGCGGCCTGCGCCCACGGTCCGGTCCCGCTCAAGGCGCTGGAGCGCGACCTGGCCGCGATGGGCATCCGCAAGCCGCTCCAGTCCGCGTGGATCGCCCGCCTGGAGGGCTTCCAGGTCGAGAACGGCCACGTACTCTCCCGCTCGGCCGACACCCTGGAGCGCCCGGCCCAGCGCGGCGCCGGGCAACCGGCGCCGATCGGCGACCCGTCCTGGACGGCCGGCTGCTTCCGCGAGGAAACCGGCGCGTGGTCGTTCCGGGTGGACGTGAGCACGGCGATGCTCGAAGGCGAACCGGTCGAACTGCCCCCGGCGTTCGCCCAATCCCTGGGCGTCACCCAGGGTGGCCAGGTCCGCCTGCACCACGGACACGGCCCGGCCGCGCTGCGCTGGGCGCAAACGCCCTTCTTCGTGTCGCTGCGCGCGATCCTGGCGGGCCTGTCGGCGCACGACGGCGACATGGTCTTCGTATCGTCCATCCACCAAGGCCGCCTCGAAGCCCGCCTGGTCCGCGGCGACGCCACCGTGCGCCTGCCCCGCTGGGCCCGCGCCCTGCGCCACACCGGCGTGGACCCGGTCCCCGAGCAGGTCAACCTCCCGGAACTGCTGTCCACGAGGATCGGCCTGGACCCCGGCTCCGACCTCAAGGCCGTCCTACACCGCCTCCAACAACGCGGCGACACCGACGTCCTCGAACTCCTGGGCGTAACCCACACCCGCTGACCGCCCCCACAGGCCGGACCATCCCCACCCCACCGCCCGAAATCCGCAACCTTCCCACCAAAACGCAACGGGTGGTGCGGGTGGGAACA
>NZ_WWJX01001492.1 GCF_009865215.1 Streptomyces sp. SID3343
GCCGACGCCGACGCCGACGCCGACGCCGACGCGAGACGATCGCCCCCGAACGGACGTCGTCAGCCCCGCAACGGCGTTTCGCGCGACGCGATGAAGTCCGGCCGCGGCGCGGGCGCAGCGTACGGATCGGTCAACGCGTTGTCGACGCTGTTGTAGACGACGAACAGGTTCGCGCGCGGGAACGGCGTGATGTTCTCGGCGGAGCCGTGCATACAGTTGCTGTCGAACATCGTGGCCGAACCGGCCGCGCCGGTGACGACCGAGATGCCGTGCCGATCCGCGAAGCCGGTCAGCGTGTCCGGGTCCGGCGTGCCGATCTGCTGGCGGCGCAGCGACGTCCGGTAGTGCCCGTCCGGGGTTTCCCCCGGACACGCGACGAACGTACGGTGCGAGCCCGGCATGATCATCAGCGCGCCGTTGTGGACGTAGTTGTCGGTCAGCGCGATCGAGATGCTCACCGCGCGCATCGCGGGCATGCCGTCCTCGGCGTGCCAGGTCTCGAAGTCCGAGTGCCAGTAGAAGCCGGACCCGTCGAAACCGGGCTTGAGGTTGGCCCGACTCTGGTGGATGTACACCTCGGTACCCAGGATCTGCCGGGCCCGGTCGACCAGTCGCGGATCGGCGACGAGTTCGGCCATCACGTCACTGATCCGGTGGATCTCGAAGATCGACCGCACCGCGTCCGAGTCCGGCTCGCCGACCGTACGCTCGTCGGCGCGGATCCGCGGATCCGCGCACATCCGGTCCAACTCGGCACGTAGGCCGACCACTTCGTCGGGCTCGATCAATCGGTCGAAGGTCAGGAAGCCGTTGCGGTCGTACGTCCTGAGCTCGTCGTCGAGCAGCGGCCCGCCGGTGGTCCCGGGCCAGACGACCGGCTCCCGGCGCTCGATGTGCGTCGTGTGGGTGACGGTGCGGGTGGGGTACGGGTCTCGGGTCGGCGTGTTCGGGTCGGTCGTGGTGGTACTCACGCGCCCGCCTCCTCTCGGAGCAACGGATACACCCCGTTCTCGTCGTGGGTCTCCCGCCCCGTGCACGGCGGATTGAACACGCACACCATGCGGATGTCGGTCTTGGGCCGCATGGTGTGCCGCTCGTGGCCGTCGAGGAGGTAGAGCGTGCCGGCCCGGATCAGGTGGGTCTCGCCGGTCTCGTCGTTGGTCAGTTCGCCTTCGCCCTGGGTACAGAAGACGGCTTCGATGTGGTTGGCGTACCACATCGAGGTCTCGGTGCCCGCGTACATCACCGTCTCGTGGACGGAGAAGCCCACGCCTTCCTTGGCGAGTACGATCCGGCGGCTGCGCCACGTGTCCGCGGCGACGTCGCGGTCGGTTCCGTCGAGGTCGTCGATCGAACGCACGATCATCGTTGGGGGCCCTTCCGTGGTGGTCGAGTTGACGAGACGTACGGTCAGGCCGCGGCGGCGCGGACCGAGGCGGCGAGCAGGCCCATGCCCTCGTCGAGGTCGT
>NZ_WWJX01001493.1 GCF_009865215.1 Streptomyces sp. SID3343
CGGGCTGCGATCGTGGCCGATCTGGCGGGGATTCGGCCGCGGTCGGGGACGGTTGCGGTGTGGTCGACGGTGACCGGCGCGTGGATCGACACCGCGTCGATGGACGGCGCGTACTGGGCGACCAACCTGCGCGAGACCGTCCGCTTCGAGGAGGCGGTGCGCGGCTTGTCCGCGTCCGGCCACACGGTCTTCGTCGAGGCGAGCCCGCACCCCGTCCTGACCGCCGCCATCGAGGAGACCCTCGACGCCGTCGGCGTCGAGGCCCCGGTCGTGGTGGGCACCCTGCGCCGGGAACAGGGCGGCGTGGCACGCCTGTACGCGTCCCTGGCCGAGGCGTGGGTGCGCGGCGTTCCGATCGACTGGACGGCCGCTTTCGCCGGTCACGGAAACCGCGTGGTCGAGCTGCCGACCTACCCCTTCGAGCGCAAGCGCTACTGGCTGGAGGCCGGTTCACCGGACACGGACGCGGCGACGGCGGCGATCGACACGGCCTTCTGGGAGTTGGTGGAGAGCGGTGACCAGGCCGGCCTGTCCGCAGCCCTCGGCGGCGACGTGGCGGCCGAGTCGCTGGACGCGGTACTGCCCGCACTCTCGTCGTGGTGGGACCGCCGACGCTCGGGCGCGACGCTCGACGCGTGGCGCCACCGCGTCGTGTGGCGACCGGTCGGCGGGTCGACGCCCGAGGAGTTGTCCGGCACGTGGTTGCTGGTCGTTCCCGAGGATGCCGCCGCGCTCGCGTGGGCCGACGCGCTGGCGGCGCGGCTCGGGGCGGCCGGGGCTCGGATGGAGCGCGTGACGGTGACCCGCGACCGGTTCGGCCGGGACGCGCTGCCGTCGCTGTCGACCGGCCGTCGGGAGACCTACTCCGGCGTGCTGTCGCTGCTCGCCCTGGCCGAAGGTTCGGTCGCGGGCCGCGCCTCGGTGCCGTGGGGCGCCGCGGCGACCGTGGCCCTGGTCCAGGGCCTGGACGATGCCGCAGTGCAGGCTCCGCTGTGGTGCTTCACGAGCGGCGCGGTGACGACCGGTAGCGGTGACCCGATCCGCTCGGCCGAGCAGGCGCAGGTGTGGGGCTTCGGCGGCATCGTCGCGGCCGAGAACCCGAATGCGTGGGGCGGCCTCGTGGATCTGCCCACCGCGTGGCCGGATCCGACGGACGAGTCCCCCGCCTGGGCCCGGCTGGTCGCCGTGCTGTCCGGCAAGACCGACGAGAAGGACATCGCCGTCCGGGAGGCCGGCGTGTGGGGCCGCAGGCTGGTCCGGGCGCCGCTCGGGGGCGCCGAGCCGGCGGGCTCGTGGCAGCCGTCCGGGACGGTCCTGGTGACCGGCGGGACCGGTGCGCTCGGCGGCCATGTGGCCCGCTGGGTCGCGGCGCGCGGTGCCCAACACGTACTGCTCGTGAGTCGTACCGGAGCCGACGCGCCGACCGCGGATCGGCTCGCCCGGGACGTCACCGCGCTGGGCGCACGGGTGTCGTTCGCGGCGTGCGACGTCGGCGATCGGGACGCGTTGGCGGCGGTGTTGGCCGCCGTCCCCGAGGAGTTCCCGCTGACGGCCGTACTGCACGCGGCGGCGATCCTGGACGACGCGGTGATCGGCGACCTCACCCTCGACCAGATCGAGCGCGTGCTGCGGGTGAAGGTGGACGGTGCCCGCCACCTCGACGAACTGACCCGGGACGCCGAGCTGTCGGCGTTCGTGCTCTTCTCGTCCGTAGCTGGCCTCTGCGGAGTCGCGGGGCAGGGCAACTACGCGCCCGGCAACGCCTATCTGGACGCCTTGGCGGCGCGGCGCCGGTCGGACGGGCTGCCCGCGACGTCCGTGTCGTGGGGCCACTGGGCGGGCGGCGGAATCGCCGCTCCGGAGATCGAGGAACGGTTGGGCCGACAGGGCCTGACCATGCTCGACCCCGCGCTCGCGGTGCGCGCGCTCGGACAGATCCTGGACGCGAACGAGAGCCACCTGACGGTGTGCGACATCGACTGGGACGTGCTCTTCCGCGGCCGACCGCACCCGCTGGTCGCCGAACTTGTACGGGCACCAAGGGAGATCGTCCCGACCGACGAGCCTGCGGTCGGGGACGGGACCGCCGACTCGCCTGCGGCCCGACTCGTCGCGGCCTTGGCCGAGTCGGGCGAACCGGAGCGCAGGCGCCGACTCGTCAAGCTGGTGCGCGGCCAGGCGGCGATCGTGCAAGGGCATCCCTCGGGAGACGCCGTGGATGCCGCGAAGCCCTTCCGAGACCAGGGGTTCGACTCGCTCACGGCCGTCGAACTGCGCAACCGACTGACCGCGGAGACCGGTCTGCGGCTGCCCGCGACGCTCGTCTTCGACTACCCGACCCCGGCCGCCCTCGCCGAGTTCCTGCGTATCGAACTGGTCCCCGGGATCGAGACGGGCGCGGACACGATCTCGGCCGAGATCGACCGGCTCGAAGCACAGCTCACCAACGCCAAGGCCGACCCCGCCCAACGGGCGGCAACCGCCGCCCGACTCACCGAAATCGCCGCGTCGTGGGCCGCGGACGTGCCGTTCTCGACACTTCCCCCGGCGGCTTCCTCGGCGCCGGCCACCGCGCCTGACGCGGGCTCCGGCATCGCGGACGCGGTCTCCTCGGCGAGTGACGACGAACTCATCGAACTCATCGGCAAGCAGTTCGGCATCTCCTGACATGTCGGCACGTGAGAAAGGCAGAACCAGATGAGCGACGAGCAGATCCGCCACCTTCTCAAGCGGCTGACAGTCGAGTTGCACGACACCCGCGAACGACTCGCGGACGCACAGAACCCCGCGCCGGAGCCGATCGCGATCGTCTCCGCCGCGTGCCGGCTGCCCGGCGGGGCGTCCACCCCCGAGGAGTTGTGGCGCATCGTCGCGGAAGGCATCGACGTCGTCGGCGACTTCCCCACCGACCGCGGCTGGGACGTCGAGCAGTTGTACGATCCGGACCCGGATCATCCCGGCACGTCCTATACGCGCAGCGGCGCGTTCCTGGACGACATCGCCGGCTTCGACGCCGAGTTCTTCGGGATCTCGCCGCGCGAGGCGCTCGCGACCGACCCCCAACACCGGCTCCTCCTGGAGACCGCGTGGGAGCTGTTCGAGCGCGCCGGAATCGACCCCACCACGCTGGCCGGCAGCCGCACCGGCGTGTACGCGGGCCTCAACGGCCAGGACTACGCGGCCCGGCTGAACTCCGTGCCCGACGAGGTCGGCGGCTACATCGGCAACGGCAACGCGGCGAGCGTCGCGTCCGGCCGGATCGCCTACACGTTCGGCTTCGAGGGCCCGGCGGTGACCGTGGACACCGCGTGCTCGTCGTCCCTGGTCGCGCTGCATCTCGCGGCGCACGCGCTGCGCAGCGGCGAATGCGACCTCGCGCTCGCGGGCGGCGTCACACTGATGGCGTCGCCGCTGGGGTTCGTCGAGTTCTCCCGCCAACGTGGGCTCGCGATCGACGGGCGCTGCAAGGCGTTCGCGGGCGCGGCCGACGG
>NZ_WWJX01001494.1 GCF_009865215.1 Streptomyces sp. SID3343
CCCGGCGGGCGTGGTCGAGCCGCTTGAGCGCGAGCACCACGGCCGCGTTGCCCTCGGCGCCGGGAAGTCCCAGTTCGCGGGCGACCGCACGATGGACCACGGTGGAGGCCAGGTCGACCGCGCCCACCAGGGCCGCGTCGCTCGCCCCGCTGCCGATCGCGTCGACGGCGAGTTCGAGCGCGCGGATCCCGGACGCCTCCTCGGCGCACAGCGCGACGCTGGTGTCGGTAAGCCGAAGTTGCGCGCTGATCCGGTTGGCGGCGATGTTGCCCAGGCCGCCGAGCGACCACGGGGGACAGTTCAGCGGATCGGCGACGCGGTCCTGGGACGAGGCCTCCGCGGCCGCGGCCCGACGGGCGTCGAGCGTGGTGCGGTTGTGCCAGACCGAGAATTCGGCGTGCACGGTCGCGCTGTTGACCCCGACGAGCACCATGGTGCGTTCCTCGGGCAGCGACACCGCTCGGGCCGCGTCGCGGGCGGCCTCCAGGGCCAACAGGTGTTCGCCGGACGTCTGGAGCATGTCGTTGGGCGGCATGCGCAGGCCGTCCACCCGCAGTTCGACCGTGCGCGGCGGCCGCAGTCGTGGTTGACCGTGCATCAGTGCCTCGACGAAGTCGCCGGTGGTGTCGCCGTCGCCGACGCGGGCGCCGACGCCGACGATCGCCACCCGGTGCCGGTCCCGCTGTGCGGCGAGGCCGGGCAGCGCGGCGCCGGCGAACGACGTGGACTCGCGATCGGAGGTGTTCCAGGCGTCCACCACGAGGTGGGCGTTGACCCCGCCGAAGCCGAATCCACTGACCGCGGCGCGCCGCAGCCCCTGCCACTCCTCCGGTTGGGCCGGCGGACGCAACGGCGTGCCCCGCAGGGCCTCGTTGGTCTCGTCGGCACCGACGGTCGGTGGCACCGTGCCGTGTTCCATCGCGCCCAGCACCTTGAGCAGGGCGGCGCCGGAGGCGGCGGTGAGCGGGTGACCGAGGTTGCCCTTCACCGAACCGATCGGCAGGTCGGTGCGTTCCGCGAAGATCCGTGCCGCGCAGCCCAGTTCCACGGTGTCGCCCACCGCGGTTCCGGTGGCGTGGCACTCCAGCAGGGACACCGTCTTGGGGTCGATCCCGGCGGCGGCGTAGGCGAGTTGCATCGCGCGTTGCTGCTGGCCGCCGTCCGGGACGAGCATGCCGCCCCGGCCACCGTCGTTGGTGGCCCCGATGCCGCGGACGACACCGAGGATCGGCACGTCCGCCGCGAGCGCGTCGGCCAGCCGCATCAGCGCGACCATGGCGGTCCCCTCGGCGGGGACGAGGCCGTCGGCCTCCCGGTGGAAGGGCCGCGAGCGTCCGCTGGGACTGAGCGCCCCGAGTCGGCCCATGCCGTGGCTGATGATCTCGGGCGCACCGCCGTTGAGGGCGCCCGCGATCATCACGTCCGCCTGCCCGAAGTGCAGCTTGCGGCACGCGAGTTCGATGGCGTACAGCACCGAGGCGCAGGCGGCCTCCAGGACCACGGCGCCCCCCTGCAACTCGAACGCCTGGGCCACGAGTTGGGCCGGGAGTCCGAAGCAGAAGCGACTCGCCGCGATGGGCGGGTGGTCGTCGTGGCGGGGCCACTGCGCCCTGACTTCGGCCGGCTGCGAACGCAGCCAGACGTCCTCGGCGTAGGCGGTCATCGACGTGGTGGGGCACGAGATGTTGCCCAGCACCAGGCCCGTACGCCGCTGCCGGCCGAGTCGACCCACCTCGGCGAGCGCCTGCCGGGTCGCGTGCATGACCCAGCGGACGGTCGGATCGAGGCGGGTGACCTCGTCGGCGTCGATCGCGAGACCGGACGGGTCGAAGCGGTCCTCGAACCCCGTGACGTGGCCGAACACGGTGCTCGCGGGATCCGCCCCGCTCCATTCGGGACCCGCTGCCGAGCGCCCGATGGAGAACGGGGTGAGCCGCACCGCACCGGACACCACGGTGTCCCACAGTTCGCCCGGATCGTTGGCCCCGGGCAGGACGCAGCCGCGTCCCACGATGGCGATCGGAGGGAAGTTCATGCCCCTCACGCGTCCGTCGAGATCAGCGCGCCGGCGCGCTGCGGGGTGGACAGGTCCGGGCGGTAGACCATCTCGACGCCGCCGAACACCGCGAGCACCCGCTCCGCGCCGTCCCGGCCGGTGGTGAGCCAGATGTCGCAGATGGCGTTGTCGGTGCCCTGGGTGACGCTGTGTACGACGCACCGCACGGGCGCGTCGACCGGTCCGGTCGCCAGCAGGCGCACCTCGCGGATGCCCATCGGCAGCGCTTGGACGCTGGCCGAGGACAGCACCCACAGGGCGGCCATCTGGAGCGCGCCGTCCATCACGAGCGTGTCGGTCTGCCACGTGTCGTGCGGCCAGTTCAGCGTCCGCATGCCGACGAGGTCGGAGCCGGCCCCGGCGGAGCTCAGCCCGGTGATCGTGCTGATCGTGTGGAAGAGCGGTCCGTGGAAGAGCATGGCCCCGTCGTAGACGGCGCTGCCGGGGTGCTCCTCGAACGTCTCGTCGACCGGCAGCGCGGGCGGGGCCGCGAGGGCTCCCTGCTCCCCCGGTCCGGCGATCGCCGAGTAGTACAGGGCCCCTTCGGGGCTCTTGAGCTCCAGGCGCAGCAGGTCGTCGGCTCCGGTGCCCTCCGGGCGCGTGTGGAGGTGGAGGCGGGTCTCCTCGACGGCGAACCGGTCCAGCGCGATGGTGCGCATGACCCGCAGGTCGCGGAGCAGGAGCGATTCGTGGGCGGGCATCGCCGCACGGGCGGCCCGGGTGAACCATTCGAGCACCAGCGCCACCGGTACCACGGGTCGGCCGGCGATGCTGTGGTCGATCAGGTAGGGGTGGGTGTCGGCGCCGACTCGGATCTCGGTCGTCCTCGGTCGGTCCGTCGCCTCGACGGCGGTACCGGCGGCTCCGGCGGCCAGCGAGACGCAGGCCGGGCCGCTCTGTTCGAGTTCGGTCATGAACGCCCGGACGCCCACCGCCTCTTCGAGGAGCGGGACGCCCAGCCGACGGAAGTGCTCGGCGTGTGCGGCGGAGACCATGCCGGCGGCCCACGGGCCCCACGCCACGGCCCTGACGACGGCGTCGGGTCGGCGCAGCGCCTCGGCCGCGGTGATCTGCTCCATGGCCTGGTTGGCGGCGGCGTAGTCGCACTGACCGGCGGTGCCGAGCCTGGCGCTGACCGAGGAGAACGCGCACACCAGGCGCACCGGGTCGTTGTGGGTGAGGTCCAGCAGGTTGCGGAAGCCCAGGACCTTCGTGTCGTACACGCCGGCGAACTGGGCCTCGGTCTTCGCCGAGATGTTGTGGTCGGCGATCACGCCGGCCGCGTGGATGATTCCGGTGATCGGTCCCCAGTCGCGGCGCACGTCGGCGAGCACCTCGGCGATCCGCTCGCGGTCGGTCGCGTCGGCGGTGACGTATCGGGTCTCCGCTCCCGCGCCGGCCAGCAGGTCCGGGTGGCGCGGATCTCGCGGGAGGCGAGCACCCGGCCGGAGGCGACGGCGAGTTCGGCCAGCGTGGGTGTGGCGCCGGTGGCCGAGTCGGGACGGCTGCTCAGCACCTGTCGGATCGCGGTCTCGTCCGCGGCGGCGCGCAGTTCGTCGTCCTCGTCCAGGGGCCGGGTGCGCCCCAGGAGCAGCAGCTTGGGTCGGTGGGCGCGGGCCAGGGCCAGTACGCACGCCGCGGTGATGCCGCGGCCTCCTCCGGTGACGACGACCACGGGGTCGGGCCCGAGGTCGAGGTGCCGCGGCGCGGCGGGGGTCTCGGTGGTGCCGCGGAGCAGGGCGCGCGAGCCGTCGGCCGACAGGGCGACGTCGGTGGTGTCGTCGCCGTGCAGGAGTTCGGCCGCGATGGCCTGGGCGATGTCCTGCGGCGCGCGCGAGGCGCGGTCGATGTCGATCGTCTTGATCGACGCCTGGGCCCATTCGTTCGCGGCGGTGCGGGCGAGCGCGGCGATTCCCGCGCAGCCCTCGCGGCCGCGGACCCCGGTGCCGCCGAAACCGCCTCCGGTGTCCTGGACGACCACCAGCAGGCCGCCTCGGCGTTCCATCGCCTCGGCGATGGTGCGCATCGTGGTGAAGACCTCGCGGGTGGGTGCGTCGGCGTCCTGCGCGGCGTCGATGTCGCGCAGCCCGGCCAGGGTGATCACGGCGGTGGAGTCGGCGGTCACCCGGTCCGCGACGGTGGCCTTGACGCCTTCACGGCGCAGGGTTTCGGCGAGGCATTCGGCGACGCCGGCGCCGTCGTCGGTGATCAGCAGCGGTTGGTCGCGCAGCCCTTTGAGGGGTCCGCCCGCGGCCTTGTCGGTGGGAACCAGCGTCGTGCCGGTGCGTAGCACCGTGAACTGCGGGCCGTCGTCTCTGGCCTGTGCGGGGATCTGTTCCTGTGGTCGGGGGGCCGGGGTCGCCGCGGCGGCGGGTGGGGCGGGTGCGG
>NZ_WWJX01001495.1 GCF_009865215.1 Streptomyces sp. SID3343
GTCTTGCCGGCCCCGTTGGGGCCGAGCAGGGAGAAGATGGTTCCTTCGGGGACGGTGATGTCGATGCCGCGGAGGACGGGTTTGTCGCCGTAGGACTTGTGCAGACCGACCGCGGAGATCGCCGGTTTGGTCATGGTGATCGCTCCTGCTCAGAGGCTGCGGGCGGTGATGTTTCCCTGCTGGGTGCTCGCGTGGATGGTCAGGCCGGCGACGCCGTCGGCGTTTCGCAGCGAGTTGTGGATCCGGCCCTGGCCGGTGCCGGCGTCCAAGGAGGCCGAAACCCCGGGCGCGGCGTCGATCGACAGGTCGCCCTGTTGGGTGCGCAGCACGACCTTCCCGGCGGCGGCCCGGCTGACGTGGATGTCGCCCTGCTGGGTGCTGATCTCCGCAGAGCCACCCAGGGAACCGACCGCGATGTCACCGGAGTGCGCGGTGAGACGCAGGCTCGCCGCCTCGTCGATCTTGATCGTGTCGTTCGCGCCTTCGACCGTGACGTCGCCGAGACGTCCGAGGGTCTGGAATCCGGCGCAGGACACATTCGCGTCGACCCGAGAGCCGGTGGGCAGTTCGATGCTCACCTCGATGGATCCGGAGAGGCCGAAGAACTGGCTCTTCGCCGCCGGGGCGTCGATGCGCAGGACGCCGTCGGCGAAGGTGACCTCGGCCTGCTCCGCCGCTTTCACGTCACGGCTCTTGTCGGCGTTCGCGGGCCGGATCTCCACCGTCGTGTCGAGTCGGTCGGCAGCGGTGATCCGGACGTTGCTCGCGGGGATGTCCAGGACGGCGGTGATCGGGGCGGGGGTCTTGAAGGTCTGCATCACACACTCCGCGTCTCGTTGTTTCTGACATTGGAAACGCTACGTTGCGTTCATGATTCACTCAACATGCTCGTTGCGTGAAATCGACATCTTCGCTGGTAGAGAGGGCAAAATCGTTGCAACCATTCACGAGGTAACGCAACGAGAGTCCTTCGGCTCGTAGCAATGACTGTGAGGTGAATGCTACGCTGAGCACGTCAAGGGCGCGTGAAGGGAGATTGCGATGCCGGGAGGCAGACTCACTCAGCAGGAACGTCAGCAGATCGCGCTGGGGTTGGCCGACGGCCTGGCCTACGCGGAGATCGCCCGAGGGCTGGAACGGCCCACTTCGACCATCACCCGCGAGGTGATGCGCAACGGGGGTTACACCGCCTACCGCGCCGACCTGGCCCACCGCGCCACCGAACGCCGCGCCCACCGGCGCAGGAGCGCCTCCCCCCGCGGACAGGGAACGTCCGCGCGGGCTCCCGGATGGGACGACGAGGCCGTGCGCGAGTACGAGGAAATGTTCACCACCATCCTCATGCAGTCGGGCCTGCCCAAGATGATGTCCCGGGTGCTGGCCTGCCTGTACACGACCGACTTCGGCAGCCTGACCGCCGCCGAACTCGTCCAGCGCCTCCAGGTCAGCCCGGCATCCGTTTCCAAGGCCATCGCCGGGCTCGAAAGTATGATCCTCGTCCGCCGGGAACGCGACGAACGCCGCCGTGAGCGCTACGTCGTCGACGACGACATCTGGTACCAGTCGATGATGCACAACGCCCGGGCCAACGCTCAGCTCGCCGAGATCGCGCGGCAGGGCGTCAACATCCTCGGCCGCGACTCCCCGGCCGCCGCCCGTCTCGAAAACGTCGCCCGCTTCCTCGATTTCGTCGGCGAGGGCATCATCCAGGCCACGGAGCAGGCCCGTGAGATCCTCTACGGAACGACCGAAACGGGCCCGGGCGGCACCACCGAACCGCAGCCGGAGCACGAATAGACCATCATCCCGTCGTGCACAGCCGACCCCGGGTTCCGGGCGGGGCAACCCGCGTGCGGCAGCGGCCGGTAGCGAACGCCGCGCGGAGTTCCCGGTTCCCCGGCTCGGGACGGGGTCGCCGGTACAGCGCCGCCGATACAGCGCCGCGAGAACCGAACCGCCGGTACCGAGCCGCCGGTTACCGAGCCGCCGGTCACCGAGCCGGCCCCTCCGACAGCCTTCGAGAGGCGATCTCATGATCACGACAACCCTGAGTGCTCCCGGCGCCGAGATCCACTACGAAGTCCGCGGCACCGGCCCGGCTCTGATCCTCATCCACGGCGGCGCCGGCGATGCGGCCATGTTCGGGCCCGCGGCCGAGCTCCTGTGCGACCGCTACACGGTCGTCACCTACGACCGCCGCGGCAACTCCCGCAGCCACCTCACCGAACCGGCCGAAGAACAGCGGGTCGTCGAACACTCGGAAGACGTACGCCTGTTGCTGAACGCCATCGAAGTCGAAAGCGCGTACATCTTCGGCGGCCACACCGGCGCCGTGATCGGGCTGGACCTCCTGGCCCGCCATCCCGCGCAGGTGACCAAACTGGTCGCGCACGAGCCTCCGGTGCTCGAACTGCTACCCGACGCGGAGCGGTTGCGGGCACAGATCCAAGAGGTCCGCGACATCTGCCGCCGCGACGGTACGGAACAGGCCATCCGGAAGCTCGCCGCAGTGATCCGCGTCCCCGGGCCGCCACCGAACCATCCGTCGCTCCCGGCCCCCGTACGCGAGATGTTGGCCCGCATCGAGGGCAACGTGGAGTACTCCCTGCTGCACGAGCTACGCCCGTTCACGAGCTTCAGCCCGGGCGTCGAGGCTCTGCGCGGGGCAGCCCTGACACTTGCCGGCGGCACCGAGGGCCGCGACACGCTGCCGTACCTCGCGACCACTGCCCTCGCCGACGTCCTCGGCACGTCGCTCGTGGAGTTCCCGGGCGATCACGTGAGCTACGCGCGGTACCCGGCCGAGTTCGCCGACATCCTCACCGGCCTGCTCGCCACCTGACCTGCCCGGCCCGCCGTTCGGCCCGACCTGTCCGATCAACCGCAGCTGCCGGCGGCGCCGTCGCTCAGGATCCGATCCGACCCGCCGTCACCGATACCGTCCGTCGCATCACGCTCCGTCAGATAGCCTGCATCGTGTCTGTTCGCGTCTGTTCGTGTCCGTCGAAGGGAACTTTGCGTCATGGCCACCACTCGTACCGCACACACCGCCTGGGCAGGCGAACTGCTCAACGGCAGTGGCGTCGTCAGCTTCGATTCGTCCGGCATCGGGGACTTCCCGGTTTCCTGGCCGTCGCGCGCCGAGCAGGCGAACGGTAAGACCAGTCCGGAAGAGCTGATCGCGGGCGCGCACTCCAGTTGCTATTCGATGGCCCTGTCCCACGGCCTGACCGGCGCCGGTACTCCGCCGAACCGCCTGGACACCAAGGCCGAGGTCACGTTCCAGCCGGGTGAGGGCATCACCGGCATCCACCTGACCGTACGCGGCGAGGTGCCGGGCCTGGACGAGGCCGGCTTCCTCGCGGCGGCCGAGGACGCCAAGAAGAACTGCCCCGTCAGCCAGGCTCTCAGCGGGACGACGATCACGCTCACCGCCGAACTCGCCTGACGCTTCCCGGGTCACTCCGGTGCCGCCTGCCCTTCACCACCCGCCCGAGAACCGATCCTGGGTCGGGTGGGCCCGAAACACCGTTTCGCGCCCACCCGACCCCGGGACCGGTTCTGCTTGCACCGCCTGCAAGGTGGTGCCGGACACCTTTACGCGGGGAGGGCTCAGCCGACGATCGACTTGACCGCCTCGGGGATCGGAACGCTGCCGCCGATCAGGTCCAACGTGCGTCCGGCGGAGCCAGGTTCGGACAGAAGTTCGGCCAGAACGGCCGCCACATCGTCTCGGGTGACGTCGCCGCGGGCCGTGGCGTCGGCCAGGTTGACCGTGCCGGTACCGGCGTCGTCGGTCAGCCGGCCCGGCCGCACAATGGTCCAGTCGAGAGCCGACCTGCCCTGTACGTCCGCGTCGGCCGCGCCCTTCGCCCGCAGGTACGCGGCG